>DATIDT010000032.1:0-17799 GCA_035456125.1 Gaiellaceae bacterium | reverse complement strand
CCCGTCGGAACCGACCGGTCGACAACCTCCCGATCGAGACCAACGTCTTAAGAAGGTCTTAGCCGCTCTTAGGTTTCCCTTCACAAACTAGGGGCACCCTGAATGGATGGGCCAGGGGCGCATACGCCTGCTTGTCGCCATGGCCGCCGGAGTGCTGGCCGTGTCCGTCACCGGCACCGCCGGCGCCGCGACGTCGTGCGGGTCGCGGCTGATCGCGGACTGGCGCGACGGCCGCATCGACAACACCTACCCGATCGCGTGCTACCGGCAGGCGCTCGGCAAGCTGCCGGAGGACGTCCGCGTCTACTCGAGCGCGCAGGCGGACATCACCCGCGCGCTCCAGGCGCGCCTGTCGGCCGCGCCGAAGGCGAAGACGTCACACCACTCGAGCGCCGGCGTCTCGCCGCTGCTCGTCGTCGCGATCACGGCGGGAGCGCTTGTCGCCGCCGGATCCGTGGCGGCAGTGTTTCGCTAGAGCGATAGCCTCCCGCGACATGGCGGTCGAGGCCGTGACGATGGACCAGATCGTGTCGCTCGCGCGGCGTCGCGGCTTCGTGTTCCCGTCGTCCGAGATCTACGGCGGCCTCGGCTCGACGTACGACTACGGGCACTACGGCGTGCTGTTGAAGAACAACATCAAGGCGCGCTGGTTCGAGGCGATGATCCTCGAGCGCGACGACATCGTCGCGCTCGACTCGGCCGTGATCCTGCACCCGCGTGTCTGGGAGGCGTCCGGCCACGTCGAGGGCTTCAGCGACCCGCTCATCGACTGCCGCACCTGCAAGCTCCGCTTCCGCGCGGACAAGCTGGAGGACTCGCAGTGCGGCCGCAAGCCCAGCAAGCAGCCTGGCCAGTGGAAGGAGTGCGACCTCACCGAACCGCGGCAGTTCAACCTCATGTTCCAGACGCACGTCGGCCCGCTCGAGGATTCGGCCTCGCGCGCGTACCTGCGGCCGGAGACGGCGCAGGGCATCTTCATCAACTTCAAGAACGTCCTGCAGCTCGCACGGCGCCGGCCGCCGTTCGGCATCGCGCAGATCGGCAAGTCGTTCCGCAACGAGATCACGCCCGGGAACTTCCTCTTCCGCGTGCGCGAGTTCGAGCAGATGGAGATGGAGTTCTTCGTCCCGCCCGCCGACTCGGAGCGCTGGTACCGCTACTGGATCGACGAGCGCCTCAACTGGTACCTCCGCTACGGACTGCGGCGCAGCACGCTCCGCGTACGCGAGCACGGGCCCGAGGAGCGCTCGCACTACTCGCAGGGCACGAGCGACATCGAGTACGAGTATCCGATCGGCTGGTCCGAGCTCGAGGGCGTCGCCAACCGTGGCGACTTCGATCTCACGAGACACACGGAGTACTCGACGACGAAGCTCGAGTACGTCGGGCCTGACGGCGAGCGGTACGTCCCGCATGTCGTCGAGCCGGCGGTCAGCCTCGAGCGGATCATCGTCGCGATGCTCGTCGACGCCTACGACGAGGAGGTGGTCGGCGAGCGCGAGCGCACGGTCCTGCGCCTGCATCCGGAGATCGCGCCAGTGACGGCCGCGATCCTGCCGCTGATCGCCAAGGACGGCGGCATGGTGGCGAAGGCGCGCTCGCTCTACGAGGAGCTGCGCAAGCGGCACAGCGTCGAGTACGACGACAACGGCGCGATCGGCCGCCGCTACCGGCGCCAGGACGAGATCGGCACGCCCTGGGCGTTCACGATCGACGACCAGACGCTGCAGGACGACACCGTCACCGTGCGCGACCGCGACTCGCTCGCGCAGGAGCGGATCGGGATCGGCAGCGTGCGCGGGTGGCTCGAAGATGCGCTCGAGCAGGAGTGGAAGACGCCGAAAACCGCCTAGGCGCGCTCCATGACGCGCTCCGAGGGTTCCTTGAAGCCGAACCGCGCGTAGAGGCGGTGCATGTCGCGCGTGTGCAGGATCCAGCGCAGCTCCGCGTACGGCCCCTCCTCCACCATCGTGCGAACGAGCTCGATTCCGAGCCCCCGCCCTCGGTACTCCGGGAGCACGTACACGTCGGCGAGGTATACGAGCGAGACGCCGTCCGTGAACGCGCGCGCGAAGCCGACCTGCCGATCGCCGTCGTAGATCCCGATCACGCGCTCCGCTTCGCGAATCAGCCGCTCGACCACCTCGTACGGCCTGCCGTTCGCCCAGTACGAGTGGTTCGAGAGAAAGTCGTGGACGGCGGCAACGTCGATTCGCCCGGGATCGTCGTCGAGCTCGATTGCCACGCGCGAGATCCTCGCAGGAACGGGTACGTCAGACGCATGCCTGAAACCCAAGTCCGCGTCAGCGAGATCAAGGCGTTCAAGACGCGATCCGGCAACACCCGCTTCGTCCTCGTCGACGACGAGGGCAAGGAGTACTCGACCTTCAAGGAGGCGATCGCCGCGAAGCTGCCCGGCCTGGAAGGCCGCCGCGCGCGGATCACGTTCCACGAGCAGCAGCGCGAGGGCTTCACGAACGTCTACCTCGACGCCGTCGACCTGCTGGAGCAGGAGCCCGCCGACGCGGAGGTCGACGAGGCCGCGTGGAGGACGGCGATGGAGGCGGCGCCCTACCTGCTCAGCCCGGAGGCGCGCGACGTCCCGCCCCGCGAGCTCTTCGAGAAGCTGCAGCCGTTCAAGGAGCTCGTCGCCGAGGACATCGAGAAGCCGGACGACTAGTTACGCGCTGCGGAGCGTCCGTAGGCGGAAGTTCCCGAAGTACTCGTACGCGGAGGTGATGACCGCGAGCGCATCGCGCGCCGCACGGTCGCTGATGCCGGCGTCCGCGGCTTCGGCGAGCGGCCGCGCGAGCAGCGACTCGATCCCGGCGATGCCCGCCGGCGACAGCGCGAGCGCATCGGCGCGGCAGCCGGCGCAGACGGCGCCACCCGCAGCCGGCGAGTAGCCGATCAGAGGCACGTCGGCGGCACCGCAATTGGCACAGCTCGTCAGGTGCGGGAGATAGCCCGAGAGCCAGAGGAGCTTCAGCTGGAACGACAGCGCGAGCGGGTCGAGCGCCGGCCGTCCTTCACGGGCCGGGAGGTCGTCGAGCAGGTCGAGGAAGCGCGTCAGCGCCTGGAATGCGCGCGGGTTCGCCTCCTGCTCCGTGAACAGGCGGAGCATCGCCTCGGCGCCGACGAGCCCGACGCCAAGCGAGTAGCGCTGCTCGCGGGCCGTGTGGTGGGAGTGCAGCAGCTCGACGCCCGTGACGGTCTGCAGCTCACCCGATCCTTCGTGGAGCATCAGCTCGACGTGCGAGAGCGGCTCGAGCCGTGCGCCGAAGCGCGACTTCGTCTTGCGGATCCCCTTCGCGACGGCGCCGACCCGCCCGCGCGCGAGCGTGTAGAGGTGCAGCACCCGGTCGGCCTCCCCGAGGCGGAACGAGCGCAGGACGACCGCGTCGGTCTTGTACCCGCGTCCGGCCATGGCCACGCCAGTCTAGTTTCGGGGGTGGAGGAACCTCCGCGGCCGCTGCTGCGTTTACACCGTGGATGGCGAGAGTGCAGGTCTACAGCACGCGCTGGTGCGGCTACTGCGTCCGCGCGAAGGCGCTGCTCGAGTCGCGCGGCATCGAGTACGAGGAGATCTCGCTCGACGACGATCCCGTGTTCCGCCAGAAGCTCTTCGATCTCACCGGCGGCTGGACGGTGCCGCAGATCCTGATCGACGGCCGCCCGATCGGCGGCTACACCGAGCTCTGGCGCCTCGACCGCGACGGCCGGCTCGCGGAACGTCTCGCCGCCTGAGGCTCCGCCTGACAGTTGGGGCAGTACCACGTACCGCGTCCCCCCGCGCGGATCTTCTCGATCGGCGTCCCGCAGCGAAGGCAAGGCTCGCCGGCGCGGCCGTAGACGCGGAACCCCTCCTGCGCGCGGCCGCGGCTGCCGTCGGGCGTCGAGTAGTCGCGCAGGGTCGCCCCCTGCCGCGCGAGCCCGGCGCGGAGTGCCTGCCGGATCGCCGTCGTCAGCCGCTGCAGCTCCTCGTCGTCGAGCGTCCCGGCCCCCCGCAGCGGATGCAGCTGCGCGCGCCAGAGTGCCTCGTCGACGTAGATGTTCCCGAGCCCCGCGACGGTGCGCTGGTCGAGCAGTGCGGCCTTGAGTGGCGCGCGTCTGTCGGCCAGCCGCTCGCCGAGCCGCTTCGCCGTGAACGTGCGTTCCAGCGGCTCGCGGCCGAGACGCCGCCCGAGATAGTCGTCCACTTCCTCCGCCTCGAGCAGGTGCCACGTCCCGAAGCGGCGGACGTCGCGATACGCAACGTCCGATCCGTCGTCTAGTCTGACAACAGCGCGCCGGTACGGATCCTCGCCCGGCTCCCCGCCACGCGCGTGCCGCAGGCTCCCCGTCATCCGGAGGTGAATCAGGAGAACACGCCCCGACTCGAACCGAACAATCACATACTTGCCACGGCGCTCCAGCGCAGCGACGCGCTCGCCCTCGAGCTCCGCAGCAACGGCGAGTGGCTCGAAGGGACGCACCAGCCTCGGATCGAGGATCTCCACGCGCTCGAACGTGCGGCCGACGACGTGCGGCTCGAGCGCGAGACGGATCGTCTCGACCTCGGGGAGCTCCGGCATCAGCCGATCGTTTCGAGCACGATCGGCGACGCGGGCGGTGCGGTTTCCGCGAACGCGTATGCGGCGAGCACCTCGTTGGCGGCCCGTGCCGCCGAGTCGTCGTCTCGTGCATGAACCTGGGCGAGCGTCTCCCCCGCGTCGACGGCGTCGCCTCGCTTCTTGATGCAGACAACGCCGACAGAGTGGTCGATCTGGTCGTCCTTCGTCTGCCGGCCGGCACCGAGGCGCAGCGCGGCCATGCCGACGTCGACGGCGCCGATCCCGCCGACGTATCCCGCCCGCGGTGCCCGCACGTCCCGTACGACGGCTGCCGACGGGAGCGCGTCCTCGGCGGGGTCCCCACCCTGCGCGCCGACCCAGCGTTCGTACATCGCGAGCGCCGACCCGTCTCGGACGGCTGCGGCGGCGCGGTCCCGACCTGTCTCCTCGTCGATCCCGAGGTCGGAGAACGCGAGGAGGTGCGCGGAGGCCGAGAGCACGAGCTCTGTGAAGTCCGGCGGTCCGTCGCCGCGGAGCGTCGCGATCGTCTCGTGGATCTCGAGCGCGTTCCCGACGGCGCGCCCGAGCGGCTGGTCCATGTCCGTCAGGACGCAGGCGACCTCGCGGCCCGCATGGCGGCCGAGCTCGAGCATCAGCTCCGCGAGCTCGCGCGCGTCCTCGATCGTCTTCATGAAGGCGCCGTCGCCGACCTTGACGTCGAGCACGATCGCGTCGGCTCCGGCGGCGATCTTCTTGGACATAATGCTCGCGGCGATCAGCGAGACGTTGTCGACGGTCGCCGTCACGTCTCGCAGGCCGTAGAGCAGCTTGTCGGCGGGCACGAGGTTCGCGCTCTGCCCGATGATCGCGAGCCCGACGTCGCGCACCTGCTCGAGGAACTCCTCGGTCGAAAGCTCCACGCGGAAGCCGGGAATCGACTCGAGCTTGTCCAACGTGCCGCCGGTGTGGCCGAGCCCGCGGCCGCTCATCTTGCCGAACGGGACGCCGCACGCCGCGACGATCGGCCCGACCGCGAGCGACGTCTTGTCGCCGACGCCGCCCGTGGAGTGCTTGTCGACGACCTTCCGCCCGAGCGCCCCGCGCAGGTCGATCGTCTCGCCGCTGCGGATCATCGCGTCGGTCAACGCGAACGTCTCCGCGCCGTCGAGACCGCGGAAGAACACGGCCATGCAGAACGCCGCCAACTGGTAGTCCGGGACGTTGCCGCGCGCGTACTCGAGGATCAGCTCGGACAGCTCGTCGGCGGGGATCTGCTCGCCGTCGCGCTTGCGACGGATCAGCTCGGCTGCGTGAACCACTTACTGTTCGACGATCGGCTGACCGGGAATCCCTCGTGTCGGGGCCTTGCCGCCGAGCCAACGGTTCACCGTCGCACCGACGTCCGCGAACTCGCCTTCGTGAATCCGGCCGCCGGCGTTCTTGCCCTCGACGTACGTCAGCAGCATCGCGTACTCGCGCGAGTGGTCGGTCGACGGCGTGGTCGGATCGCACCCGTGGTCGGACGTGAGGATCAGCAGGTCCTCGGCGCGCAACGCGTCGAGCAGGTCGGGCAGGCGGCGGTCGAAGTCCTGCAGGCAGCGGTGAAAGTTGACCGGGTCGTTTCGGTGCCCCCAGAGCATGTCGGTCTCGACGAGATTCGTGAAGATCAGCCCGTCGTCGACCTCGCGCAGCAGCTTTTCGGTCTGCGTGATCCCGTCGACGTTCGACTTCGTCGGGTGCGACTCGTCGATGTCCTGCCCCGCGAAGATGTCGCCGATCTTGCCGACGCCGTGCACCTTCATGCCGGCGTCGCGAACGAGCGTGAGGTAGTTCGGCCGCTTCGGCTCGAGCGAGAAGTCGTGGCGGTTCGCCGTCCGTTCATAGTTCCCGGGCGGCCCGATGAACGGGCGCGCGATCACGCGTCCGACCGCGTGCTTGCCGGTGAGGATCTGCCGGGCGATGCGGCAGCCGTCGTAGAGCTCCTCGAGTGGGATCGTCTCCTCGTGCGCCGCAACCTGGAACACCGAGTCGGCGGACGTGTAGACGATCCACTTGCCGGTGCGTTGGTGCTCCTCGCCGAGCTCCTGGATGATCTCCGTCCCTGACGCCGCTTTGTTCCCGAGCACGCCGCGGCCGGTCTGGTGCATGAACGGGTCGATGACGTCGTGTGGGAAGCCGTGCGGATACGTCGGCATCGGCTGCGGCGTGACGACACCCATCAGCTCCCAGTGCCCGGTCGTCGTGTCCTTGCCTTTCGAGCGCTCGACCAGCCGGCCGGCGACCGCAGGCGCTCCGGGCTGGGGCGGGCAGCCTGCGAGCGGCTCGATGTTGCCGAGACCGAGCGCCTCGAGATTCGGCAGGTCGAGCCCGCCGACCGCCTGCGCGACGTTTCCGAGCGTGTCGGAGCCTTCGTCGCCGTATTCGTCGGCATCGGGAAGGGCGCCGGCGCCCACGGCATCGAGCACGATGATGCAAGCCCTCGGCATGCAGCTATTCTAGGTCGGCCATGCTGAACGTCCTCGGGGTTCTCCTCATGTTTGTCTACTGCGCAGCCGTGATCGGACTGGCCGCGGGCGTGACGTGGCTCGTCGTCAAGTACTCGCCGCTGAAGACGTAGCGCTAGACGGCCGAGAGCGGTAGCACGTCGTCGAGCGGCTGGTAGTCGAGGCCGTGGGCGTCCGCGACCGCCTCGTACGTGATCTTGCCGTCGAGCACGTTGACACCGCGCGCGAGCGCCGGATCGCGCGCGACCGCTTCCGGAAGCCCGTGTTCGGCAATCGCCTCGACGTACGGCAGCGTCGCGTTCGTCAGCGCCTTCGTCGACGTGATCGGCACCGCGCCCGGCATGTTCGCGACGCAATAATGCGTGACGCCGTCGACGGTGTACACGGGCTCGCTGTGCGTCGTCGGCCGTGATGTCTCTGCGCAGCCGCCCTGGTCGATCGCGACGTCCGCGAGCACGGCGCCCTCCTTCATCTCGCGCACCATCTCGCGCGTGATCAGCTTCGGCGCGACCGCGCCGGGAATCAGCACCGCGCCGATGACGACGTCCGCGTCGCGCAGCGACTCCTCGAGCTGGAGGCTCGACGACATCACGAGGCTGACTCGGCCCGAGAGCACCTCTTCGAGGTGGCGCATCCGGTCGAGCGAGCGCTCGAGGATCGTCACGTTCGCGCCGAGACCGATCGCGATGACCGCGGCGTTGTAGCCGACCATCCCGCCGCCGAGCACGACGACGCGACCCGGCGCGACCCCGGGCACACCGCCGAGCAGCAGGCCGCGGCCGCCGAGCGGCTTCTCCAGGAAGTACGCCCCCGCCTGCGCGGCGAGCCGGCCGGCGATCTCGCTCATCGGTGCGAGCAACGGCAGCCCGCCGTTGTTCGTCTCGACCGTCTCGTACGCGACGGCCGCGATGCCGCTGTCCACGAGCGCGCGCGTGAGCGGCTCGTCCGCGGCGATGTGCAGGTACGTGAAGAGAACGAGGCCTTCGCGCAGCCGCTCGTACTCCGGCGCGATCGGCTCCTTCACCTTGAGCAGCAGCTCGGAATCCGCCCACACCTCCTCGACGCCCACGATGCGTGCGCCCGCTGCGTCGTACGCGGCGTCGGAGAACGAGCTGCCGACGCCGGCACCAGTCTCGACCGCTACCTCGTGGCCGCGCTGCACGAGCTCCCGAGCACCGGCGGGCGTCAGTGCGACGCGGTACTCGTGGGTCTTGATCTCCTTGGCGACACCGATCTTCACGCGGCGGTCACCCTACCTTGCACGACAGGTACAGCAGCAGCCCCGCGATGGTCTTGGCGTCCTCGAGCGTGTCGATTCGCGCCTCGATCTCCCCGACGTCCCAGCGCACGAGCTCGAGCTCCTCGTCCTCCTCGGGCTTCGCCTCGCCCGCTTCCACGTTCTCGGCGGCGAACACGTGCATGCGCTCCCGGCAGAAGCCCGGCGTCGTGTAGAACGCGCCGAGCTCACGCCACGTGCCGCCGGTCAGGCCGGTCTCCTCCTCGAGCTCGCGCCGCGCGCATTCGAGCGGCGACTCGCCTTCTTCGAGCGTCCCGGCAGGCAGCTCGAGCACGTGCTCGCGGACGGCCTCGCGCCGCTGCCGGACGAGCGCGACCTTCCCGTCCGTGTCCACGGCGACGATCGCGACCGCGCCCGGGTGCTCGACGATCTCGCGCTCGTGCTCGCCCCACTGCTCGACCGTGACGTCGAACAGCTTGCCGTCGTAGACGGTGCGCGACGAGTCGGGCTTCACGCGGCGAACCGTTCGACAAGCCGCCGCTGCTCCGTGTCGAACCACGGCGGCTCGCCTGCGGCGGCGTTCGAGGCAGCCCGGCCGGCGCTGCGTGTCGCCGGAATGACGACGTCGACACGCTCGTCGGAGAGCGCCCACTTCAGCAGCGCCTGTGCCCAGGTCTCGACTTCCAGCTCGTCGAGCACCGACTGCGGCGGAGAGCTCCTCACGAGCGCTCCTTCGCCGAGCGGCCGCATGACGATCACGGCGACGCCGAGCGCGGCCGCGAGCGGCAGCAGCTCACGCTCGGATTCGCGCTCGCGCGGATTGAGCGGCAGCTGGACGACGTCGAAGCGGCCCGTTCGCAGCGCCTCCGCGACCTCGGCGAAGGCCCGCGGTGAGTAGTGGGTGACCCCGAGCCGATCCACGCGGCCGTCTTCGCGTTCCTGCTCGAGCCACTCGAGCTGCGCCTCCCACGCCGCAAGGTTGTGAATTTGCTCGATCTCGACCCGCCCGAACCACTGCACCTGACGGCGGTACTGCTCGCGGCCTTCCGCGACGTCGCCGGCCCAGATCTTCGTTGCGACGGTCGCCTCCGCCCGGCGGTCTGCAAGCGCGACGCCGAGCGACGCCTCCGCGCCGCCGTACATCGGCGACGAGTCGAAGACACGGCAGCCGGCGGCGAGCGCGCCGCCGACAACGGTGCCTGCGGTCTTGGCGTCGCCGCCGAACGTGTTCCACGTGCCGAGGCCGATGACCGGGCCGAGCCGGCGCTCCTCCATCATGCGGCGCGCCCGGCTGCGAACGCGGCGGCGAAGAAGAGCGGGTCGTCTTCCGGCCCGCGGCCCATGTGCGACAACGGCAGGCCGGCGCACGCGTCCTCCCAGCCGTCGACGTCCACGAGGAGCACCTCGACATCCGCCGGCGGCTCGAAGCCGCGCGGCCAGGCTGCCGTCACACCCTCCGCCAGGCGAAGGACGTCGCGCGAGTGGTGTGAGAGCCCTCGATGCCGCCGGCGCGGGTCGGCCGCCGACGCGCGCACCGCGAGGATCGCGTTGCCGCCGAGCGTGCGCGCCGCGTGCGCCGCCCACGCCGCCGCGACGCCGCCGTGCCCGAAGCTCGATCCCGTCCCGACGATCCCGGGACCGATCGCACAGACCGCGACGTCGAACGCCTCCGCGGCGCACCACAGCAGCGCCGACGCGACCGACACGCACTGGACGTTGCCGTCGAAGCACGCATCGACGGCAACGGTCGCGTCGATCAGCCCGCGCGCCCGCAGCGCACGGACGGTGTCGGACAAGGAGACGGGCAGCGCACCGCCGGGGAGCTGGACGTACGCGACGCGTCGGTCGCGCCCGATCCCCGCGCACACAGGCGCGACCTGGCTGTGCAGCGAGCAGCAGACGACCTGCAGCCCGGCCAGCGTCTCGGGCAGGTCACCGTCCTCCTCGGCATGGCGCGCGGCTGCCTGCACCGGGGTGTACGGCAGCTTGATCACATGCGCGCCGCTGTCGGCCGCGAGCTCGAGGCCGCGCGTCATGTTGGCGTGGAGGACGTCGAAGCCGCCCGACCCGAGCGCAAGCTCGCGCGCCTGCACGTTCACGAGCACGTCGTCGCCGAGCGCGACCGGGCCGGTCAGCCGCGGATACGCGACGCACGGCACGCCGTCGACCTCCAGTCGCGCCAGTCCGTCCGCGCGCGACACGACGGCAGTGACCCGGCCGCGCCTAAGTGTCAGCATCGCGGGCGACGTCGACGAGCGCGAGCGTCACCTCGACCATCCCCTCGAGGTCGTCGACGGCGATGCGCTCGTCAGGCGTGTGGATGTCCTGCATCCCGTTTGCGAGGTTCAGGCACGCGAGACCGCGTTCGTTGAAGACGTTGGCGTCCGCCGCGCCACCGCTGAGGCCGTAGCTCGGCGTGTAGCCGGAGCGCTCGAGCGCGGCGTGCGCGATGCGCACGACCTGGTCCTCGTGCTTGAAGCGGTAGCCCTTGTAGCTCTTCGACACCTTCGTCTCGACCTCGCAGTCCTCGAGGCCGGCCGCGAACGCGAACGCATCGACCATCTCCTGCACGAGCTCGCCGAGCTTCCGCTCGTCGTGCGAGCGCGCTTCGGCGCTCAACGTGCACCACTCAGGGATGATGTTCGCGGCGCTGCCTCCCTGGATCAGTCCGACGTTCGACGTCGTCTCCTCGTCGACGCGGCCGAGCCGCAGGTCGGAGATCGCGCGCGCCGCCGCGGCGATCGCTGAGCGGCCCTCTTCGGGATACATCCCGGAGTGGGCGGCGCGGCCGTGGAAGGTGACCTCGAGCGCCTGTGAATAGGGCGCGCCGAGGATGACGTCGCCGATCGGGGCAGCCTGGTCGTAGACGTACCCCACCCGCGCCTGCAGGCGTGTGTGGTCGAACGCCGCGGCGCCGAGCAGGCCGACCTCCTCCTTGGGCGTGAACAACAGCTCGATCCCGGCGTGCGGACGGTTCTCTGCGAGCACGCGCCGCGTGCCGTCGAGCATCGCGGCGACGGCCGACTTGTCGTCGGCGCCGAGGATCGTGCCGCCCGCGTTGCGCACGACGCCGTCCTCGACCACCGGCTCCAGCGGGCCCGTCGGCGGCACGGTGTCGAGGTGCGCGCAGAGGAAGATCGGCGTGCCGCCGCCGTTGCCGTTCGGCTCGACGCGGCAGTAGAGGTTGCCCATGTTCGAGCCGACGGTCGCGCCGGCGTCGTCCTCGTCGACCGACAGCCCGAGGTCGCGCAGATAGCGGACGACCGCGTCGGCGACGGGGCGCTCCTCGCCGGGCGGGCTGGCGATCGCGGCGAGCTCGGTGAAGAGGTCGACGACCTCGGAAGCCATCGCTAGCGACGCACCTTCAGCACACGCCCCGGTCTTCGCGTCCGCGCGCTGTGCGTTGCGGCGCTGCCGAAGTACGTGTCTCCGCAGGGTCCGCAGAAGAAGGCGATCATGTACAGGCCCGGTCTGACCTTCGGCACGCGGAAGTCGATCGACCAGACGCCGTTCGGATCCGTGCTCATCGTGCCGAGCCGTACCCGGCGCGAGAGGTTGTCGACGCGCGCGAGATACGGAGTGACGCCGTCGAGCGTGTCCCACGCCGGCGCCGGGTTCCCGTCGGGATCCGCCTGGTAAGCATGCACGTGCTGCCCGACGCGCGCCTGCGCGCGGTCGAACGCGAACGACAGCGCCGCGTTCGCCGACACCGGCACGGCGAGCGCGACCGCTACAGCGGCGAGAGCGGCGCGGAGCACGCCGCGATTCTAGGCCGTGACGGCTGTCGCGCCCGAACGCTCGCGCGCGCGGACGAGCGCCGCGCCGACGAACTCCCGGAACAGCGGCGCCGGTCGGGTCGGCCGCGATTTGAATTCCGGGTGGAACTGGCTGGCGACGAACCATGGATGGTCGGGCAGTTCGACGATCTCGACCAGCCGGCCCGACTGGAACGTTCCCGACACGACGAGCCCGGCATCGACGAGCGCCGGCCGGTAGTGGTTGTTCACCTCGTAGCGGTGACGGTGTCGCTCGTGGACGACGAGCTCGCCGTACGCCTCCTGCGCGCGCGTTCCGTCGACCAGCTCCACAGCCTGCGCGCCGAGGCGCATCGTGCCACCGAGGTCCTCGATCTCTTTCTGCTCGGGCAGGAGGTCGATCACCGGATGCGGTGTCTCCGGGTCCATCTCCGTGGAGTTCGCGCCGTCGAGGCCGAGCACGTTCCGGGCGTACTCCGACACGACGACGTGCATCCCCAGACAGAGGCCGAGGTACGGGATGCCGCGCTCGCGCGCGACGCGGCAGGCGAGCAGCTTGCCTTCCCACCCGCGCGAGCCGAAGCCGCCGGGGACGATCACGCCGTCCATCGGCTCGAGCAGCGCCGCCGCCTGCTCGAACGACATGTTCTCCGCGTCGACCCAGCGCACCCGCACGCGGCAGCCGTGGTGCGCGCCCGCATGCTTGAGCGCCTCGTGTACCGACAGGTACGCGTCGTGGAGCTTCACGTACTTGCCGACGAGCGCGACCTCGATCTCCTCCGTCGCCTGCTGCAGCCGCTCGGTGATGTCGAGCCATTCGCCGAGCTGCGCCTCGCCGAGCGGCAGTCCGAGCTTCTCGCACACGAGGCGGTCGAGCCCCTCCGCTTTCAGCCGCGACGGTACGAGGTACACGTCGGGCACGTCCGGGCTGGCGACGACAGCTTCCTCGTCGACGTCCGCGAACAGCGCGATCTTGTCGCGAATCTCCCGGGAGAGCTCCTCGTGCGAGCGGCACACGACGATGTCCGGGTGGATACCGATGCGGCGCAGCTCGTTGACGGAGTGCTGCGTCGGCTTCGTCTTCAGCTCGCCGGCCGCCTCGATGAAGGGCACGAGCGTGACATGGAGGTAGAGGACGTTCTCGATCCCGACCTCGCGGCGGAACTGGCGAATCGCCTCGAGGAACGGCAGCGACTCGATGTCGCCGACGGTGCCGCCGATCTCGCTGATCACGACGTCCGTCGGCGTGGAGACGGCGCTTGCCCGGATACGTGACTTGATCTCGTTCGTGATGTGCGGGATCACCTGCACCGTCGCGCCCAGGAACTCGCCCTTCCGTTCCTTCCGCAGCACCGAGTCCCAGATGGCGCCGGCCGTGTGGCTTGCGGCGCGCGTCAGGTTCTCGTCGATGAACCGCTCGTAGTGGCCGATGTCCAGGTCGGTCTCGGCACCGTCCTCCGTCACGAACACCTCGCCGTGCTGGAACGGGCTCATCGTCCCAGGGTCGACGTTCAGGTACGGGTCGAACTTCTGCGCCTGGACCCGGAGGCCGCGTGCCTTCAGCAGCCGCCCGAGCGAACCGGCGACGATTCCCTTGCCGAGAGCCGAGACGACGCCGCCCGTGACGAAGACGTACTTCGTCGGACGCTCGGGCGAGCTCACGCGCGCCCCAACCGGTCGACCCAGGAAACGCCGGGAGTGCGCTCGATCCACGCGCCGATCGACGTGCGTTCGCCGATGAGGGTGAGGCCTGCAAGGGCGCCGATCGCAACCCAACGGCCCCGTCCCGTGAATCGCTCCACGGACTTCAAGCCTAGCAGCCCGCCCAGCGCATTCGATCCCGCGTCCCCGAGCATCGACATCTCGCGCAGATCGTATGGAAGCAGCAGGACGGCGATCCCGAGCGGCGCGTCGACCGCGAGCGCCGTGGCGAGGTACGCCTTCAGCGCGCGCCCGGGACGCGTGTCGAGCTGGTTGAGCGCGTTCGCCGCGAGGCCGACGAGCAACGCCCCTGACACGCGGCGTGTCTTGAGCAGCCCGATCGCCGGGATGCCGACGAGCTTGAGCACGCCCGTCGTCCGGCGGCCGCGCAGGTGCGCGCGAAAGCCACGCTCGGGCCCGCTCCAGAGGTCGTCGGCGAGCCCGACGGCGGCGATCGCGGCGACCGCCGGGCCGCTGACGACGCCGACCTTCCAGCCGACGAGCGGAAGCCTGAGGCCGCGGAAGTTGACGCCCTGGGGACCGCACGCGCAGAGGACGTCGCGCAGCTGGCGCGCTCGGTGAACGAACCCGCGGACGTCGCGCCCGGTCGCCCTGTGCCGAAGCGCCAGCTCGATCTCCTTCAGCTCCAGCCCGGCGCGGGCTGCGTCGATCGTCATACGCACCTCGCAGCCGAAGCCGGCGGCGACCGGGAAGCAGACCGCGCGGGCAGACGGCGAGAGTAATCGCTGGCCGGAGAGCGGCTCGCGCGCCTCGACGCCGCCGAGCAGCTCGATCAGCTCTCGCGCCACGCGTTTGGCGATTCCGAAGCCGCCGCCGACGCGCTCGGCGAACGCCGCAACCGTCAGGTCGCCGCCGGCGTCGGCCAGCCAGCGCAGATCGCCGGCGAGGTCGGCGTCGCACAGCAGCAGGCGGCCGGGCGGCGCCGCGCGCTCCGCCGCCGACAGCGCCTGTCCCTTGCCGCGCCGCGCCAGGCGCAGGACGATCGCCCCCGCCGCCTCGGCGACGTCAGCCGTGCGGTCGCGCGAGCCGTCGTCCGCGACGATCACCTCGGCATCGGGGAAGTCCTGCCGTAGCCTTGCCACCGTCCGTTCGATCGCCGCCTCCTCGTCGCGTGCGGCGACGAGGATCGTCAGTGGTTCATCCACTCGGCGTCAGCACGGGCGTCACAGGCGGCAGCAGGTCGTTCGCGTTGACGCCGTAGTCCGCGCGCGACGCGGGCGTGCTGAGGACGATCGCGAGCGCGAGCTTGCCGGCGTCGAGGTCGACGTCGTCGACGGTCGAGAGCTGGGACTGCTGAAACACCGGCTTCGCGTTGAAGTCGTCGTTCGACTTTGCGACGCCGACCGCGGGCACCCCTGCCTTGCCGATCCCCTCGTAGAGCCCTTTGACGAACGGCGCGGAGTTGCCTGTTTGCGGGTCGGCCGTACGCACCACGATCACCGCGTCTGCCGGGCGCCGCGAGGCGCCGAAACGCGGCGTCGCCTCTTGCACGATCATCTTGTGCAGCGCGCTCCAGATCGGCATGTTCCCGCCGGTCACGAACGCGCGGCCGAGCTGCTGGCCGAGCTGGCGCAGGTGGTCGGGGCCGGCGTACTTCGCGAGCGCCGGATTGTTGCCCAGCCGCTTGTCGATCGCTGCCGCGTCGATCGGCACCTGCACTGCGTAGAGGCGCGACGGAGTCCCGCCGCCGGCATCTTTGATCGCCGCAGCGATGTCGCTCTGAATCGCGTGGTCGACGGAGCCCACGAAGAGCACGGCGACGCGCTTGTCCTTGAGGCGGTCGGTCATCAACGCGTTGTAGGTGTCCTCGACGAAGCTCGAGTCCGCTTTGTCCTGCTGCTGCAGCGCGTCGACCCTCGATTGCAGCGCGCCGCTGCGGTTCTGCGCGCGCCGGACGTCGTCCTCGAGGCTCTTGCGCTCGCTGTTCCCGAGCCCGTGCGACGCAAGCGCGACGCCGACGAGGATGCCGATGAGCAGCGCGATGAAGACCGCGGCGAGCGACGTGACGTGATAGCGGAGGTCGAACATGAACGGCTAGAGCTCGGCGGCAGTCTGGCACAAGGCATGAAGCCTGGTCAGTGCGCGCCGCGGCAGCGCGCGGCTGATGCCGAACAGCCACGGCGCCTCCAGCTCGAGCACTGCGACCGTACGGTCGTCGCCGCCTGCCTCGAGGCGCAGCTCCGCGTCGACGTGGTCGCCGGTGAGCGTGAAGCCGAACAGCTCCGGCACGCGGACGGCGCGGACGAGCAGCATCCCGCTCGACGTCGCGCGCCGCA
The DNA here is from genome assembly GCA_035456125.1 of Gaiellaceae bacterium. GTDB lineage: Bacteria > Actinomycetota > Thermoleophilia > Gaiellales > Gaiellaceae > 3-1-20CM-4-69-9. The sequence goes on along the minus strand of DATIDT010000032.1, from coordinate 1,752 downwards.
GAAGCGTCGGGCGGTCGGCGGTGATCACCTGCCAGCGGGCGCCCTCTGCAAGGCCGCGACGGTCGGGCTGCACGGCGCTGACGCCGGGCCACCAGTCGGCGAAATGGCGAGGTTCCGCGATGAACCGCCAGACGTCGTCGCGTGACGCCAGCAGCTCACGCGAAGCTGAGACGCGCGGCATGCACGGAAGGGTAGTTACCCGATGCCGAGCAGATCCCGCAGCCGCAGCGCCAGGTACTCGATCACGTGGCGAAGTGCCGGCGAGGCGAGGATCGCGACGGTGATCGCGCCGAAGCCGGCGAGCGTCAGCAGCACGAGCGGCCAGATCCCGACCTGACGGCTCGCGAGCCGCGAGACGCCCTTGGCGTCGATGAGGATCTCCCCCACCTTGAGGCGAGTGATGAACGTCGACGACATGCCGGCACGGTTCCGCTCGAGGAACTCGATCAGGTTGAAGTGCGTGCCGACGGCGACGATCAGCTCCGAGCCCTTCTCGTACGCGAGCAGCAGAGCAAGGTCCTCGCTGATGCCGGTCGCACGCGCGATCTGGTACGGCACGCCGAGCTGCTGCGCACGCGCCTCGCCCGGCGCCGGCCCGTCGCGGTAGCCGTGCACGAGCAGCTCGGCGCCGGACTGCAGCGCCTGGTCGGAGACGGAGTCCATGTCACCGACGATCACGTCCGGTTTGTAGCCCGCCTCGAGCAGCGCGTCAGCGCCGCCGTCGACGGCGATCAAGACCGGCTTGAAGTCGCGGATGTACGGCCTGACCATCCGCAGGTCGCGCTTGTACCCGGGACCGCGCGCGACGACCAGCGCGTGCCGGTCGCGGAAGCGGGTCTGGAGCGGCGGAAAGTCGATGCCTTCCGCGAGCAGCTTCCCTTCCTCGCGCAGGTAGCGCATCGTGTTCTCTGCGAACGCCTCGAGCGCTTCCGTGACGCGCCCGCGCTGGTCGCCGAGCGTCCGCTCGAGCTCGCGCTCGCCGAGCACGCGCCCGGTCGCGAGGCACGTCCCGTTGCGGTAGACGCCCGCGCCGCGCACGGTCACGAGCTCGCCCTCGTTCACGTTGTCGAACAGGTCGGCGCCGGGAGCGTCGATCAGCCGAACGCCCGCGCGAACGAGCGCGAGCGGCCCTGGATTCGGGAAGCGGCCGGAGAGCGACGACGCGACGTTGACGACGACGCGCACGCCCGATTCGGCGAGCTCTTCGGCCGAGACGCGGTCGATGTCGGTGTGGTCGATGATCGCGACGTCGTCGGCGGAAAGCCGCTTGACGAGGTCCTTCGTGCGGCGGTCGAGCTTCGCGTGACCGGTGAGCTCGATGAAACTCATGTGGGGCCGATACTCGAGAGGAACTCGCGGCCGCCGAGCATGCGCTGCAGCTCGTCGCGGCGCTCGGCGTCGTCGAGCTGCTGGATGCGCGTGTGCGTCGGATCGCCCGGCACCTTTTCGACGCGGAAGTGCCGCGCTGCGACGCTCGCGATCTGCGGGAGGTGGGTGATCGTGACGACCTGTGCCCGTTCGGCCAGCCGCTGCAACGTCTCCGCGACCTTGTGCGCGGTCTCGCCGCCGATGCCGGCGTCGATCTCGTCGAAGACCATCGTCTCGCCGCCGCCGACGGCTGCGATCGCGAGCGCTATGCGCGACAGCTCGCCGCCGGAAGCCGTCTCCGCGACCGGCGCGAGCGGCAGGCCGCGATTCGGGCGGATCAGGAACGCGACGTCGTCGACGCCAGTCTGGCCGAGCTCGCGCTTG
>DATIDT010000031.1:0-30375 GCA_035456125.1 Gaiellaceae bacterium | reverse complement strand
TGTTGGTCATCGCGTAGTAGTGGCGGTGGAGGATCATGCAGCCCTTCGGCGGCCCCGTCGTTCCGGAGGTGTAGATGTAGGTGTAGAGGTCGTCCTCGCCGACCTCTGCCGCGGCACGCTCCACCGCTTTGGGCTCCAACTGCGCGTGCGCGCGGCCGCGGGCCCGGAGGTCGTCGAAATCGGCGAACGTCAGGACGTGATCCAGCGCTGCGCCGCCGACCTTCTGCCGTTGCTCGTCGTCCTCGCAGAGGACGCCGACGGCCTCGGAGTGCTCCAGCACGTAAGCGACGTCGCGCGGGGAGCTGTTCATGTAGATCGGCGCCGTCACCGCTCCGATCAGCGCGAGCGCGAAGTCGAACAGCACCCACTCGATGCGCGTCGACGCGAGAATCGCGAACGCGTCGCCCTTGCGCACGCCGAGCGCGAGCAGGCCGTGTGCTAGCTCGTCGACGACGCGTCCGGCCTCGGCCCAGGTGACGGGCTTCCACTCGCCCTCCTCTTCGACGAGATAGGCGACTCCCTGCGGTTCGCGCGCCACTGCGTCCTGCCAGAGGCGGGCGATCGTTCGCGTCCCCGTCGCCGTAGTGGTGGCCACGCTCAGATGGTAGTCGGGTGCGGTTTCCCGAACGTCAAGACTCGCGCGCGCCGCCTTCCGCCCGCTCTGCGCGAGGCCCAGGCTGCGGGTGTTGCACCTCACCTCTGACCTCTAAGGAGAACAACGAGATGATTCGCAGTGGACAGGCGATCGAGAACCCGGTGACGGGCGAGGTCCTGGTCTTCCACAAGACCTCACGCGACACCGGCGGCGAATACGTCCTCGTCGAGACCATTCTGCGGCCCGGCGCGACTGTTGCTGCGGCCCACTCGCACCCGTATCAGTCCGAGACGTTCCACGTCCTCGAGGGCCGCGTCGGCTTCAAGGTCGGCGGCAAGAAGGTCGAGCTCACGGCCGGCGACGGCGTGACCGTCCTGCCCCGGACGGCGCACAAGTTCTGGAACGCGGGCGAAGGTCAGGCTCGGTTCACCTGTGAGGTGCGCCCTGCCGGCGCATTCGAGCAGCTGATCGAGACGATGTTCGGCCTCGCGGCCGACGGCAAGACCTCGAAGAAGGGGATGCCGAACCCGCTACGGCTCGCGGTGATTGCCAGGCATCACTTCGACGACGTCCGCCTCCCCGTGATCCCGCACTTCCTCCAGCGCGCGGCTCTGACGATGGGCGCGCCGATCGGCAGGGCCTTCGGTTACCGCGAGAGCTACGAAGCCGCTGTCGCCTAGGCAGGAAACCCTTCGGATGACGGCGAATGGGGCCGGTCCTTAGAATTGGGAGGGAGCGGCCCCATGCGGACGATCTGGAACGGATCAATCTCTTTCGGCCTTGTCAACATCCCCGTTGGCCTGGCTCTCGCGACGACGCCGAAAGCGAAGCAGTCGGACGTGAGCTTCCGCACGCTCCATCGCGAGTGCAGGACGCCGATCCGCCAGAAGCGCTGGTGCCCGACCCACGATCGCGAGGTCGGCCCTGACGAGATCGTCAAGGGCTGGGAGGTCGCGAAGGGCGAGTTCGTGATCGTCGAGGACGCAGACCTCGAGGCAATCGCGCAGCACGACGACTCGCGCTCGATCGACATCACCCGCTTCGTCGATCTCGACGAGGTCGACCCGGTCTACCTCGACCGAACGTATTACCTCGCGCCGGCGACCGCGCCCGCACAGCGCCGTCCCTACGTCCTGCTGCTCGAGGCGATGAAGCAGGCAGGCATGGGCGGCATCGGCCGCTTCGTCCTCCGCGGCGCCGAGTACTTCTGCCTGATCCGCCCAAAGGGCGACTCGCTCGTGCTCGAGACGCTCTTCCTCGCAGAGGACGTCCGCTCGCAGGCCGAGATCGACGAGGCCGTGGCGGGCACCGAGGTCAAGGATGCGGAGCTGAAGCTCGCCCAGCAGGTGATGGAGAGCCTCGTGGCCGAGTTCGACCCGTCGGAACTGGACAGCCAGTACCGCAGCGACCTCAGGCAGATGCTCGAGGCGAAGCTCGACGGTCAGGAGATTGCCAAGCCCGAGCCGGCGCCGGAGACGCCGGTCGTCGATCTCATGGAGGCGCTCAAGCGGAGCGTCGAGGAGGCGAAGGGGCGGAAGGGGGCGGCAACCAAGAAGGATGCGCCCAAGAAGAGAGCCGCTACGAAGAGCGGCTCATCCTCGGGCCGGCGTCAGCCGGCGCGCAAATCTGCCTAGTGCTTCTGGAGCACCCCTAGCGCTTCGAGCTGGGCCTGGAACAGCGTCTTGTCGATCTTGCCCTGGTAGATGGGCACGCCCTCCTCGACACAGACTCGGATGACCTCCTGGCGGTCGATCCCCAGTTCCTTCGACAACTCCTCGGGCGTGAGGTGGTTCGCCATTGACGCTCCTCTCAGTGGACGAAAAAGCCCGCTTGCGCGTCGGCGCTGAGCGGGCTAGGTCGAACCTCCAAATGTGGGTGCCGGATTCAACGTTCCGGCCCTCCAAGTCCATTCATTACTAAGAGCATAATCGGCCGCCGTGACGTACGCAAAGCTGGCCGGTCTCCACGAGCGCACCGCCGACGTGAGGGGCGTCCGCATGCGGTATTTCGTCGGCGGCCAGGGGCCGCCGCTGATCCTCGTACATGGGCTCGGCGGCGCCGCCGCGAACTGGGCGGAGCTCGCGCCGCTGCTCGCGCGCTCCCGCCGAGTGCTCGTTCCGGATCTCCCGGGTCACGGCGGCTCGGCGGCGCTGCCGGGAGTTTCCGGCCTCGAGCCGTTCGCGGACCGCGTCGCGGCGGTCGCCGAGCGGGAGGGGATGGTGCCGGCGCCGGTCGTCGGGCACTCGCTCGGCGGGATGGTCGTCCTCCGGCTTGCGCTGCGGCGCCCCGAGACGGTCCAGGCCGTCGTGCTGGCCGCCGGCGCCGGCCTGAGCATCGGCAACCTCTGGGGCCGGGAGCTGCTCTCGATCTTTACCGTCGTCCGGCCGGGGCGGATCGCCGCCCGCTACCGCAGCCTCGTCAGCCGGTCCGCGCTTCTGCGCCGTCTGGTTTTCGGGTTCGTCTCGGTCGCCGATCCGGTCGGTCTCACCGACGAGGCCGTCGAAGGGTTCCTCGCGGGGCAGCTGCTGCACACGGACGTCGACAGCGCGTGGCAGGCGCTCCGGCGCGACGACCCGCGTCAGGAGCTCGAGGCCGTGCGGTGCCCGGCGCTCGTCCTCTGGGGCGCGGAGGACGTTCAGCTGCCACTTCGCGACGCGTTCGAGTACACGCGCCGGCTGCACGCGCGGCTCCGGGTCATCCCCGGCTGCGGCCACCTTCTCATCGGCGAGCGACCCGAGCCCTGCGCCGACGCGATCGAGACGTTTCTCCGCGACTCGTTGTAATCGGCGCGACCGTTCGGAACAACAGCCGGCGTCGGACGGCCGCCCGAGCGGAGCCCGCCCGGCCTCTATGACGGCGCCGCAAGCGGCGCCTCAGGCGACTGCGGCTTCGAACGGCACCACCTCTCCAGTTGAATCAGTCGACTTCGGGCCCAGGAACTCGACGCGATGAGCGACGACCTCGACGGTGCTGCGCTTCTCATCGCCGTCCTCCCAGGTGCGGTAGCGAAGCCGCCCTTCGACGCCGATCTTGCGCCCCTTGGCCAGGTAGTCGGCGCACAGCTGCGCTTGCTGATCCCACGCCGCGATCCGGAAGAAATCAGCCTCGTCGTTCTTCGACGGCCGGTCGACGGCGAGGCGGAATGTCGCCAGACGCTTGTCCTCTCCGAACTCGCGGACCTCGACGTCGCTCGCCAAGTTGCCCGTGAGGATGACGATGTTCATCCGCTTCTTCCTCCTGTTGTCGGTCACGGCAACGTAGCGGGAAAAGTGTGACCCGTTTGTGCCGAAACCGGCTACTCTTTGAGCCGCTCTCGGGGTGTGGCGCAGCCTGGTAGCGCGCTCCGTTCGGGTCGGAGAGGTCCCCAGTTCAAATCTGGGCACCCCGATTGAACACGGGGGAAACTGCGTTTCCCCCGTGGTTTTTCTTCTGGCAAGGCGGATGTTGGGGAGCGCTTCGGCGAGACGCGGTCTCGCCTGCGCGCGCGGCGGGCACGCATCCAACTCGGCTGCCGAGCGAATGGTCCCGACAGGCCGCCCGTCGGCGCTTCGGCGTCGACGGGCGGCTGAGTGCGCCTCCCGCTAAGCCTTCTTCGCGTGCCTTAGCGTCCGGCTGTCGCGTCGCCGACGGGTCGAGCCGTTTTACGCGGCCGCGGTCTGCAGTCGTTCTCGCCGGCGCAGGACGCTCAGCGTCAGCAAGATGAGCGCGACGCCGGCGAGCGCCACGCCGAGCATCCGCCAGCCGCCGCTGATGTTGTCGTCCCAGCCGATGGCGCGATCGAGCGAGAAGCGGCCGGGGCCGGTGCCGGCGACTGACAGGGCGACCGTGAGGAGGAGGAGGTTGAACTCATAGCCGCCGGCACCGTTGAAGAATCCCTTGAACCAGTGAACCAGCCCGATCGCCGTCAGCATCACGACGACGATCCCGAGCGCCGCGAGCGGCGTCAGCAGCCCCGCGGCGAACGCGAGCCCGCCCGTCTCGGCGGTTCGTTCCGCCGCGTTTCGGCGGTAAACGCGCTACTCGACCGAGCGGATTCGCCGGTCGCTCAGCCCCAGCAGGAAGAGCGCGGCGCAGAACGTCGAGCTGACGGCGATGAGCGTCCCCGGCGCGGCGAGCCCCGAGAGCGCCGCCCAGATGCCGAGCCCGGCGGGCAGCAGCCCGAGCGACCCGAACCAGTCCATGCTGATCACGCGCGAGAGCATGTGCTGCGGGACGCGCTGCATCAGCATCGTGTCCCACAACGTGATCGCGAAGCCGATGCAGAAGCCGCGGACGACCTGCAACCCGGCCGCGCCGGCGAACCAGGGCGACAACCCGAGCAGGGCGCCGCAGACGCTGTTCGCCACGAACAGCGAGTAGATCAGGATGCCGCGCCGCCGAGTCGGCGATGTCTGGCCGAGCACGACGCTCCCGGCGACCATCCCGACGCCCTGCAGCGTGAACAGCAGGCCGTACGCGCCGACGCCGCCGCTCCACGCCTCGCGCACGAGCTTCGGCAGCAGTACCTGCAGCGACGCGTAGCCGACGAGCAGGACGACCGAGAACGTCCCGATCGTGATCCACAACCACGGCACGCGTGCGACGTACCGGAAGCCGGACGTCAGCTCGGTGCCCAAGCCCTCCGCCGGGCCGCGCTCGTACACGCGCGGCCGCGCGAACGTCAGGAATATCGCCGAGGCGACGAAGCTGGCCGCGTCGACCGCGAAGATCGCGCTCGATCCGGCAGCCGCGTAGACGAGGCCGGCAACCGCAGGTCCGACGACGAATGCGGCCTGCCGGGAGATGCCGATGAGCGCGTTCGCCGAGCCGAGGCTCGGTTCCTCGACGAGCAGCGGGATGATCCCGCCGAACGCCGGCTGGAACAGCCCGCTGGCGAGCCCGTGCAGTGCGACGAAGACGATCAGCAGACCGAACGTGAGGTGCCCGCTCGCGTCCGCCGCGGCCAGCAGCGTGATCACCATCGCGCGCGCTCCATCGGACCCGATCAACAGCAGCTTGCGCGAGTACCGGTCCGCGAGGACGCCGCCGATCAGCAGCGTCGTCACGAGCCCCAGTGCCTCGACCATGAGCACGATCCCCAGCGAGCTCGCCTTGCCCGTCAGGGTGAACGCACGCCAGCCGAGCGCGACGACGAAAGCCGCATCGCCGATCTGCGACACGGTCTGCCCTGCCCAGAGCAGCCGGAAGTCGCGGTGGCGGAGTGCTTCGAGGATGCGCATGCCGCGAGGCTATTCTCCGGGGATGCCCGACCGAATTCGCGTCGCGTGTGTGCAGATGACGAGTCGCACCGACAAGGCTGCGAATCTCGAAACGGCGGAACGCCTCGTCGCGCAAGCCGCGGCGACGGGTGCGGACGTCGTCGTCCTTCCTGAGAAGTGGAACGGGATCGGCGACGCTGCGTTCTACCACGACACCGCGGAGCCGCTCGAGGGGGGCGAGTCGGTCGCGGCGATGGCAGGCTGGGCGCGCACGCACGGGGTCACGCTCGTCGGCGGCTCGATCGTCGAGCTGCGCGACGGACGCGAGAAGCGGTCGAACACGAGCCTCGTGTTCGACTCCGACGGGGATCTCGCGGCGACCTACCGGAAGATCCATTTGTTCGACGTCGAGGTCGGCGGCGTCGTCTATCGCGAGTCCGAGTCCGAGGAGCCGGGCGACGAGGCGGTCGTCACCGACGTGGAGGACTGGCAGCTCGGTCTCTCCGTTTGCTACGACGTGCGCTTCCCGGAGCTCTATCGCATTCTCGCGCTCGAAGGCGCGCAACTCGTGACGGTTCCGGCGCACTTCACGACGCCGACGGGGAAGGATCACTGGCAGGTTCTGTTGCGCGCGCGCGCGATCGAGAATCAGCTGTACGTCGCGGCCGCCGCGCAGGTCGGGGAGACGCTCCCCGGGAAGCCCGCGTACGGCCGGTCGCTGATCGTCGATCCGTGGGGTCTTGTGCTCGCGCAGGCACCCGACGAGCAGACGGTCATCTCGGCGGAGCTCGATCTCGCACACCTGAGGGACATCCGAGCGAAGCTCCCGTCGCTTGCGAACCGGCAGGCGAACGCGTACAGGTGGCCGGCGCCTGTCTGACGTACCGCGACTGGCGCGAGCGCGTTCCCGAACTCGTCGAAGCTGCCGCTGCGCGCTGGGGGCTGATGCTGGGTGAGGCGTATCCGCCCGGCGCCGCCGGCCATGTCGTCCGTGTGACGCTCGTCGACGGCACGCCCGCGGTGCTCAAGCTCGTGTTTCCGCATCGCGAGGCCGAGCACGAGGCGGAGGCCCTGGCCCTGTGGAACGGCGACGGCGCCGTCCGGTTGCTCGCCGCGGACGACGACGGCTGGTCGTTCGTGATGGAGCGCTGCGAGCCGGGCGAGCTGCTCGCGCGCAGCGACCCGGAGACCGCCCTCGACGTTCTCGTCGGGCTCCTGCCGCGCCTCTGGCACGGCGCTGCAGATCCCTTCCACACCCTCTCTGACGAAGTCGCGGTCTGGCTCGAGGAGCTACCTCGGGCGTGGGAGCTCGCCGAGCGGCCGACCGATCGCGCGCTGCTCGACGAGACGATGGAGACGCTCCGCGCCCTGTCGAGCTCACAGGGCGAGCAGGTCCTGCTGCACCAGGATCTGCACACCGACAACGTCCTCGCGGCCGAGCGGGAGCCGTGGCTCGTGATCGATCCGAAACCGCTGCGCGGCGAGCGCGAGTTCGGCGTCGCGCCGATCGTGCGCGACTACGTCCTCGGTCACTCCCGGCGCGAGGTGGTGCGGCGCCTCGACCGCCTGACCTCGGAGCTCGGCCTCGACCGCGACCGTGCGCGCTGGTGGACGATCGGCCAGACCGTCGCGTGGATGTTCGAGAGCTCGCACCTGCACGTGCACGCGGAAACCGTTCAGTGGCTGCGCGCGGCATGACCTCGCTGCGCGGCGTTCTGTTCGACGTCGACTTCACGCTCTGCCGTCCGGGGCCGGAGCTGTCGGCGGAGCGGTATGCGCGTGTCGCCGCGCGGCACGACATCGAGCTCGACGCCGGGCGGTACGAGGACGCGCGGGAAGCGGCGGCGCTCAATCTCAAGCGGCATCCCGAGCTGCTGCACGACGACACGATCTGGCACCGCTTCACCGAGGAGATCTTCGTCGGGATGGGCGGCCCCGAGGCGATCGCGTCCGAGTGCGCGACCGAGATCGAGCAGGGGTGGGAAGTCTCCGGGAACTTCGAGCTGTACGAGGACGTCCTCCCGGTGCTGGAGGAGCTGCGGCGGGCGGAGCTGCGGCTCGGGCTCGTCTCGAACGGGATCCGCGACCTGCACGAGTTCGTCGTCCACCATAGTCTCGACGTGGACGCCGTCGTCGGGTCGCGTGCGCACGGCTACGTCAAGCCGCATCCGACCATCTTCCAGGCGGCGCTCCAGCAACTCGGCGTCGAGCCGGCGGCAGCGGTCATGGTCGGCGATTCACTCGAGGAGGACGTCGAAGGGGCCCGCGCGCTCGGCATGCGCGCGATCCTGATGGACCGCCAGGAGCGGCATGTGGACATCGCGGAGCGGCTGATCGACCTCTACGGCCTCCCGGCCGCCCTCGGTCTCAGCCGCCCTGGCTGACCAGCGAGCCCGCGTCGAGAACCTGGCCGGCCGCCGGCGGGCGAACGGCGACCTTGGTCCCGAACGCATACAGGTCTTCCGTCATCGACATCGTGAACGCGCCGCCGGCGCGCGAGCTCAGCGACATGTCGATCTTCATCCGGCGGACGCGACCGGCGTCGTCGATCCAGGCTTCGGCCGGGTACGAGGTCGTGCCGGCGAGCTCCCGCACGGCATCGATCATCTTGCGCAGGCTCTTGTTCTCCTTGGCCAGGCGAGCAAGGTCGATGTCGAGCTTGTAGTGCGTCGTGAAGACGCCGCGGACGCGGTCGTACCCGATCGGGTGCGCGTCGGCGGACGCCTCGAGCATGTCGAGCGCCTGCGACGGGTCCGCCTGGTTCGCGTTCATCAGCGCGTTGAGGTCGACCCCTTGCTTCTGCGCGAGCTTGGCCACGTCGAGCTTGATCCAGCGGTTGCCGGCGATGCGCGCGAAGAGCGGTGAGCGCATGTACACGACGAGACCGGAGCGGCCGTCCATGATCATCTGCATCGTCGGATCGGCGCCGCCGAGCTGCGCCTGTGCCGCGGGCGGCAGCTGGAAGCGCATGTTCAGCGCGCCCGAATGCGAGCGGCCGTCGAAGACGCCGCTGCCGCTGAATGCCATTCCCCCGACGCCGTCGATGTTCATCGTCGCGGTGAACTCGACCCGCGACGACTCGGACGTCGCCGTCTTCGTCGCGGCGCTCGCGACCGGGTCGAAGGAGAGCGTGTCGCCGCCGCAGCCGACCAGGGCCGTCGCGCAGACGGCAAGGGACAGCAGCGACAGGACGCGTCGCAGGCTCATGGGGAGAAAATCGTCCGGCGCATCAGGCGCGGTTATCCCTCGAACGAGGCGCGGGCCTCGGCGAGGGTGGCGACCGGGCCTGCCATTACGTCTTCGCCGTCGAAGCGATCGAGCCACTCGGCGAGCGGGCGCGTGCGGAAGACGGTTGCAAGTTCCGCGGCGAGCGCCTTCTGGTCCTCCTCGTACTGCCGCTCGACCAGGTCCTCACGGCCGAGCAGCTCACAAAGGCGGCGCCAGAACCTCGGCTCGACCGGCGTGATCGTCAGGTAGCGGCCGTCCGCCGTCTCGTAGATGCGGTAGCAGGCAAGGGCGCCTGTCAGCGTCCGCTCTGCGTCGCCGTGCAGCCGGTGCGCAGCGAGGCGGTGGGCGTTGTGCGTCATCGACACGTCGATGTGCCGGCCGCGGCCGCTCCGCTCACGTTCGAGCAGCGCCGACAGGATCTCGATCACGGCGTAGAGCGCACCGCCCGCGAGGTCGGCGATCTGCACCGGCGGCAGCGCGGGCGCGGTGTCGGCGAGGATCCCGGCCCAGCCCTGGTAGTTGAGGTCGTGACCTGCGCGGAGGTCGTTCGGCCCGAAACCGATGATCGAGCAGTGGACGACGGACTCGGGCACATCGTGCGGGCCGATGCCGAGCCGCTCGGCAACGCCGGGGCGGAACCCCTCGAGCACGACGTCAGCCTCCGCGCACATCGCCCGCCCGAGCTCGGGATCGCGCTCGAGATCCCACATCACGGATTCCTTGCCGCGGTTCAGCGCTTCGTGCCAGCCGGGCGCCACGTCGCGCATCGGGTCGCCCCCGGGCGCTTCGACGCGCACGACGCGCGCGCCTCGCTCGAGCAGTTCGCGGCTCGCGAACGGGCCCGGCAAGTAGCGCGTGAAGTCCACGACGAGAGTGCCCGCGAGAGGCTTCACTATGCTCCGTACATTGACTGACCGGTCAACAGGTCAGGAGGACAAGCGCCGTCTCATTCTCGATGCGGCGGTGCGCGTCTTCGCGCGCAAGGGGTACCACGCGTCGCGCGTGGGCGACATCGCCGAGGAGGCCGGCGTGGCGCACGGCCTGCTCTACCACTACTTCCGCTCGAAGGAAGAGCTGCTCGAGACGATCTTCCGCGAGACGTGGCGCGACGTGCTCGACGCCGTGCGCGCGGTGGAGGAGACCGACGAGACGGCGCGCGAACGGCTCGCCGGCGTTGCGAAGATCCTGCTGAGAGCGTGGCGGCGCGACCCGGACCTCGTGCGCGTGCTCGTGCGCGAGGTGACGCGGAGCACGACGCTGCAACGGCGGGTCGACGAGATCGACCAGGCGTTCGCGGCGGTGCAGCGGATCATCGCCGACGGCCAGCAGGACGGCGAGTTCCGAGCCGACGTCGACTCCCGCATGGTCAGCTATGTGTTCTACGGTGCAGTGGAGGAGATCCTGACGGGGTGGGTGCTGGGCCAGCTCGGCGACGGCGACGAGCAGATTGCCGCTGCCGAGCAGACGGTGATCGAAGTCGTGTGCGGCGGCCTGGCCCCCGATCGCGAGGCTGCGGCGCTCTAGGTCCGTGGCACAGCTGACCGCTCAAGCGACGGCGCAGAAGCCGCCGGTTCGCTACTCCCTGTTCTGGACGCTCGGCCTCGGCGCGTTCGGTCTCGCCTTCTCGATCACCACGACGGCGGCGTACCTGCCGCCGCTGCTCGAGCGCTTCACCAAGTCCGGGACGTTGATCGGCCTCGTGCTCGGGGCCGAGGGTGTGTTCGCGCTCGCGCTGTCGCCGGTGATCGGGCCGTGGAGCGACGAGTTTCACACGCCGTTCGGGCGTCGTCGTCCGTTCATGCTGGCCGCGCTCGGGCCGCTCGGCTTCTGCCTGCTGCTGATGCCGTTCATGCCGAACCTCTGGACGACGACGCTGATCGTCCTCGCGTTCTTCTTCGCGTACTACGTGTACGAGCCGCCGTACCGTGGGCTGTATCCGGATCTGCTGCCTCCGTCGACGTACGGGCGTGCACAGGGAATCCAGCACGTGCTGCGCGGGATCGCGCTCGGCGCCGCCCTCGTCGTCGGCGGCTTCCTGCTGAAGGCGTGGCACGCGGCGCCGTTCGTTCTCGCGGCGTTCGTGACGACCGCGGCGTGCGGCGCGGCGATCATGTTCGTCTCGGAGGACGGAGGGCACGGCCGCGTGTTCGAAGGCGTCGTGGCGTACGTGAAGCGCAGCTGGTCGATCGTCCTCGAGGAGGCGGAGGTGCGTCGCTTCCTGATCGCGAACGCGGCCTGGGAGGGGACGTTCGCCGCGGCGCGCACGTTCGTCGTGCTGTACGTCATCGAGGGGCTGCACGAGTCGAAGGCGATCTCCTCGGCCGTGCTGGGTGCCGTTGCGACGGGCTACGTCGTCGCTGCGATCTTTGCCGGGCGCCTCGGAGACCGCTTCGGGCTCGCGCGGGTGATCTTCTTCGCGTCGTTCGTCTACGGCGGCGGGTACATGGTCGCCGGGCTCGCGACGTCGTGGCATAACTGGTACTTCGCGCTGATCGTGCCGGTTGCGATTGCGGGCGGCACCGTGATGACGCTTGCGTGGGGGCTGTTGTTCAAGCTGATGCCGTCGCACCACCGCGGGGCCGTTTCCGGGCTTGCGACGACGACGAAGGGCTTGGGGCTGCTGCTCGGCGCGCCGGTCGCGGGCGCCGCGATCGACCTGGCGCGGCCCGCGCTGCACGCGACCTCTGGGTACCAGGTGCTGTGGTTCGTCTGCGGGATCCCGATCCTGGCGGCGACCCCGCTCGTCGCGCACCTGATGCGCGTCGAGCCGAGCGGCAACGTCGAGCCGACGGTCGGCTGATGGCGTTGTTCGACCAACTCCGCGACCTGCCGTTGGTCGTCGAAGAGGTGCGGGCCGAGCGGCGGTCGGTCGAGGTCTCGTCCGACTTCACCCGCGTGACGACGCTCGTCGTGCTGTCGGGGGCGGGAGCCGAGGGGCGCGGCGAGGACGTCACGTACACCACGGAGGATCACGACTGGTTCCCGCCGCTCGAGGCGCCCGGGGCGACGGCCCTCGGAGCGTTTTCGGACCTGCTCGACGCGCTGACGCTCTTCGCCGCTGAGCCGAAGATGCCCGCCTCGCGCGACTACCGCCGCTGGGCATTCGAGAGCGCCGCGCTCGACCTTGCCCTGAAGCAGGCGGGGTCGTCGCTCGGTCACGCGGTCGCACGGGAGCCCGCGCCGGTGCGCTTCGTCGTGTCGACGCGCGGCGACGCATTCGCGTGGCTTGCAGCGGCGCCGGGGCTCGAGCTGAAGCTCGATCCCGCCAACGACTGGACACGCGAGCTCATGGAGCGGCTCGCCGGAACCGGCCGCGTGCGTGTGCTCGATCTGAAGGCGTACTACCGCGGCACCGTCGTCGACGTCGAGCCCGATCCCGAGCTCTACCGAAACGTGATCGACGTCTTCCCGGAGGCCGTGATCGAAGATGCGTCGCTCGAGGGCGAGTGCGGCGAGGTGCTGCGGGGGCAGGAGGGGCGTTTGAGCTTCGACGCGCCGATCCACTCCGCCGACGACGTGCGTGCGCTCGCCGTCGAGCCCGGGTGGATGAACATCAAGCCGTCGCGCTTCGGGAAGCTGGAGCGGCTGCTCGAGTGCATCGAGCACTGCGACGCGCGCGGGATCCGGCTGTACGGCGGCGGCCAGTTCGAACTCGACGTCGGCCGGCGCCAGATCCAGACGCTCGCTTCGGTCTTCTATCCCGGCGGCCCGAACGACGTTGCGCCGAGCGAGTACAACACCGGCGGCCCGCGCAGCGGGTTGCCGCAGAGCCCACTGCCGGCGGCCACCGCGCCCGGCTTCTGAAGGCTGGGGTCAGACCCCTGCGGGATCAGACCCCATAACAGCCGCAGCGTAAGCCGCAGGCTTACGCGCAGGCGAACTGATGCGAGGCACGCACGCGCAGCCTGCGCGCGCCGCACGGAAGAGAACAACCGCCCAGCACCACTAGAGCGCGCGGGCTCCGCTCGCGCGCGTTCCCGCGAAGCGGCGTCCAATGCTTCGGTCTGACCCGCAGGGTCAGACCGAAGAATGCACAGGCGAAAGGGCGGGAGCCCACGAACACAACGGGGACACCTCGCCGTCGCGGCCGTTGAGGCGGCGGTAGCCGAGCGCGTGCTCGGCCTGCATCATCTTGTGCACCTGCGTCGTGCCCTCGTAGATGATCGGCGCGCGTGCGTTGCGGAAGTACCGCTCGATCCCGTACTCCGCCGAGTACCCGTACGCACCGTGCACCTGGATCGCGAGATGCGCTGCCCGGAACGCAGACTCCGTCGCGTGCCACTTCGCGAGGGACGTCTCGCGCGTGTTGCGCAGGCCCTGATCCTTCATCCACGCCGCCTGCATGACGAGCAGCTTCGACGTCTCGTAGCCGAGCACCATCTCCGAGATCATGTCCTGGACGAACTGGTACTTGCCGATGGGCTGCCCGAACGTCTCGCGCTCGCGCGCGTACTCGACCGAACGCTCGAGGCAGGCGCGGATCACGCCGCACGCGCCGGCGGCGACGGTGAAGCGGCCCTGGTCGAGCCCGTACATCGCGATCTCGAAGCCTTGACCCTCCTCGCCGACGAGGTTCTCGGCGGGTACCTCGACGTTCTCGAAGAACAGCTCACCGGTCGACCCGGCCCAGATGCCGAGCTTGTTCTCGGTGTCGGCAGTCGTGAAGCCCGGCATCCCGCGCTCGAGCACGAACGCGGAGATGCCCTTGTGCTTCGCGCCGGGGTCGGTCTTCGCGAACACGAGCGCGTGGTCGGCGACGTTCGCGTACGAGATCCAGTTCTTCGAGCCGTTGAGGATGTACTTGCCGCCGTCGCGGCGCGCTGTCGTCTTCATCGCGGCGACGTCCGACCCGGCGGCGGGCTCCGTCAGTCCGAAGCAGGCGAGCTTCTCGCCCCGCGCCTGCGGCTCGAGCCAGCGCTCGTGCTGCTCGGGGCTCGCGTACTTGAGCAGCGCGAGCGAGTTGAGCCCCACGTGGACGGAGATCAGCGTTCGGAACGCCGCCTCGCCGCGCTCGATCTCCTCGCAGGCGAGCGCCTCGCAGACGAAGTCGAGGCCCGCACCGCCGTGCTCCTCGGGGATGACGACGCCGAGGATGCCGAGCTCGGCCATTCCGCCGATCGCTTCGAGGTCGAGCTTGTGCTCGATGTCGTTCTCGATCGCGTTCGGGAGGATGCGGTCGTCGACGAACTGCCGGACGGTGTCCTGTAGCAGGCGTTGCTCGTCGGTGAGCTCGAAGTCCATGTCGGCCTAGTCTACGGCGTTGATTGCAGCCGTCCTCACGACTGCAGCGGTCGTGGCGCTGACGCCGCAGCAGAAGGCGGCGCTCGTCGTCGTGTCGGGGCTGCCTGCGCCCGCAGGCGTCGGCGGTGTCATCGTGCAGCGCGGCGACCGCGATGCGCTGCGGCCGCCGGGAGCGCTCGTCTTCGTCGACCAAGAGGGTGGGCAGGTGCGGGCGTTTCCGGAGCTCCCGCCGGCGGCATCGGCGCATGGCGTCCGCGGCAAAGCGCAGGCGTATGCAGCCGGCCGCTCGACCGGACGGGCGCTCCGCCGGGCCGGTGCGCAGGTCGACCTCGCGCCGGTGCTCGACCTGCCGGACGGCCCGCTCGGCGCGCGCCAGTTTCGGTCACCGTTCTTCGGCGTCGCCTTCGCGCGCGGCCTTGCCCGGGGCGGTGCCGGAGCGTGCGCGAAGCACTTTCCCGGCCTCGGCACGCTGCCGGTGTCCACGGACAAGCAGCCCTACGTCCGGGGCCGCCTTCGAGACGCCGACCTCGCGCCGTACCGCGCGGCAATCGAGGCGGAAGTGCCGTGCGTCATGGTGGGCCACGGTGTCTACCCGTCGCTCGGCCCGCGTCGCGCCGTCGTCGAGCGCTCGACGTACCGTCTGCTGCGCACGACGCTCGGCTTCCGCGGCATCACGATCACCGACTCGCTGAGCGTCGTCCACGGCCGCGCTGCCGTCTGGGCGCCGGCCGCGGCGCGCGCCGGTGCAGATCTGCTGCTCGTCAACAATCCAGCCGAGGCGGCACGCGCGATTGCGGCGCTCGTCCCGCTCGCGCGAAGCGGGGCGCTGGACGTCCACGTCTCGCGCGTGCTCCGGTTTCGCCGGGCGTTCCGCTGACGCCTACGTCATTCGGCGTGCGGCGTGCCGAAGAGACTGCGCGTCGTCCCCAGCAGAATCTTGAGATCGAGCCAGGGTGAGCAGTTCTCGATGTACCAGTTGTCCCATTCGATGCGATCGGCGAGCGACGTCTTGCCGCGCAGGCCGTGAATCTGCGCCCAGCCGGTCATTCCCGCCTTGAGCCGTTGGCGCTCGCCGTACCGATCGATGTGCTCCCGGAAGAGCTCGGCGAGCTCCGGGCGCTCCGGCCTCGGGCCGACGAGGCTCATGTCGCCGCGAACGACGTTCAGTAGCTGCGGCAGCTCGTCCAGCGACGTCCGCCGGAGGAAGCGTCCGAGCCGCGTTCGTCTGTCCTCTCCCTCGACACCGCCGGGACCGACGGTAAGGCTCGCCGCCGTCTCCCCGATCGCCGCGGCGCTGCCGCGCATCGTGCGGAACTTCAGCATCGTGAAGACCTGTCCGTCGCGGCCGACGCGCCGCTGTCCGAACAGAACCGGCGTCCCGACCGAGGCGGCGACGCCGACGGCTATGACCAGCAGCAGCGGTGCGAGGAGCACGAGCAGCGCAGCCGCGACGAATCGGTCGAACGTGTACTTCAGTTGGAAGCGGAGCGCCGCCGGCTCGTTCGGGTAGAGGGAGACGAGCGGCAGCGCACCGATGTAGTCGATCGTCAGGTTGCGCGGGAGTCGCTCGAAGAGACGCGGTACGAGCGTGACGCGCACACGACGGCGACCACACTCGTCGACCAACGGGAGCGTCGCTTCGTCCGACGCTTTCGAGAACGCGAAGACGACGTGCCCGATTCGGTGGCGTTCGAGCACGTCGCCGAGATCGGAGAACCTGCCGAGCACGGGGAGGGTGGGGTCATCGGCGGCGAGCGGCTCGTCGTCCAGGAAGCCGACCGGCTCGAGCCCGGCGGCGGGATGCTGCCGGAGCCGCTGTGCAACGAGCCGGCCCACAGCACCTGCGCCGACGATCAGTGTCGGCGTCGCGTGCAACGACCCGAGCAGGCTCGAGAGCATGCCGCTGCGGACGGCGGCCAGATAGACCGTGCCGAAGAGCCACGCTCGGACGGCGTGAGCCTCCGTATGTCCGTCGGCGCCCCCGGCGATCAGCAACGCCGTCGTCGTCATCGCCGCGATCGCCGTCGCACCGACGATCGCCCGCAGTTCGTCGAGCAGGTCGGTCGCCAGCCGCATGCGGTAGATGCCGGCCGCAGCGAGCACCGTTACCGCGAGCGAGGGGAAGAGCAGAACCCAGACGAACGTCGCCGCCGAAGCGGAGAAGCCGTGAGTGGCGACCGACTCGACGAGGGCCGCGGCCGCGAGAACGAGAGCGTCAACGGCCGGCGCAAACGCCGAGCGCGACACGTCCGCCTCGCTAGCCGGCGCGGGCGGCGCGACGCAGTGCGACCCCGACGGCCAACAGCAGGACGCTGCCGATCGCGAGGAGTGCCAGGTCGAGCCCGGTGAACGGCAGTGCGCCGCCGGCTCCGACCTGGGCGACCTCGCCCTGTACCGCCGCACGTCCGCCATAGCCTTGCTCCACGGGCGATGCCAGCGCCGAGGACGCAAGGACGAGCGCGCCTGCCACGATGAGCGCGAGCACGCGGCTTCTCATGGACGCCTCCTTTCTGCGGGCCGACGTGTGTCTCCTCGAGGCCCAGCGTTCTCATTCTGCGAATGCTCGGGGGCCGGCGCATCCGAGGCCGCGTGGAATCCGCCTAGGGGAAACTACGGATGCAGCGAGAGCGTTGACTGACCAGTCAGTCAAGCTACTCTACGAGTCGATGGCGATCCTCGAAGAGCGGACTGTCGGCGGCGTCTCGTTCGGCCTGACGGAGGAGCAGAAGGCGCTCCGCGAGCTCGCCCACGAGTTCGCGGAGAGAGAGATTCGCCCGAAGGAGCGCGAGTACGACGAGCACTCGACGCACCCGGCCGACGTGATCGCGAAGGCGCACGAGCTCGGCCTCATGAACGTCCACATCCCGGAGGCGTACGGCGGCCTCGGGCTCGGCGCGTTCGAGGGGATGATCATCGGCGAGGAGCTCTCCTGGGGGTGCTCGGGCATCGGCACCGCGATAGTCGCGAACGGCCTCGGCCACGGCCCGGTGGTCGCGGCGGGTACCGACGAGCAGAAGCGCAAGTGGCTGTCGCCGCTCGTGGACGAGGTGCTGCTGACGTCGTTTGCGCTGACCGAGCCGAACGCCGGTTCGGACGTCTCGGGCATCCAGACGACCGCCGTGCGCGACGGCGACGAGTACATCCTCAACGGGTCGAAGATGTTCATCACGAACGCCGGGCACGCTGCGTGGTTCACGGTGTTCACCTCGACGGACAAGTCGAAGGGACACCGCGGGCTGACGGCGTTCGTGGTTCCCGCCGAGCTCGACGGCGTCGTCGTCGACCGGCACCTCGACAAGATGGGGCAGCGCTCGACAGACACGTCGGCGCTTTCGTTCACCGACGTGCGCGTTCCCGCCGAGAACCGGCTGGGCGAGGAGGGCGAGGGCTTCAAGATCGCGATGAAGACGCTGGACTACACGCGTCCGGGAACGGCGATCGGTGCAGTCGGAGTCGCCCGCGCGGCATTCGAGTACGCGGCGCAGTACTCGAAGGAGCGCGTCCAGTTCGGCATGCCGATCGCGATGAACCAGGGCGTCAACTTCATGATCGCCGACATGGCGACGAAGGTCGAAGCAGCGCGGCTGCTCTGCTGGCAGGCCGCGTGGATGATCGACAACGGCATGCGCGCGACGCTCCAGTCGTCGTACGCGAAGCGCTTCGCCGCCGACATCTGCATGGAGGTCACGACCGACGCGGTGCAGGTCCTCGGCGGCTACGGGTACATGAAGGAGTATCCGGTCGAGAAGCTCATGCGCGACGCGAAGCTCTTCCAGATCTACGAAGGCACTTCGCAGATCCAGCGCCTGGTCATTGCGCGGGAACTTCTAATGCCGCGGGAATGACTTCCTGCGCGTCGACCGGTCGGTTCGGACGGATGCCCGGCGGAGCCGGGCATCCTGATGTCGGCGTCGCAAGCGACGCCTCAGTGCCGCGCGATTGAGCGTCGAGATCGACCTCTCGGGTCGCGTCGCCATCGTCACCGGAGGATCGCGCGGGCTCGGCCGGGCCGATGCGCTGACGCTCGAGCGCGCCGGTGCGACGGTCGTCGTTCTCGACATCGAGGAGGAGAACACGACGATCGTGTGCGACGTCGGCGACCGAACGCAGGTGGACGACGCGGTGAAGCGCGTCGTCGACGAGCACGACTCGGTCGACATCCTCGTCAACAACGCCGGCACGCTCGACCACCTCGGGCAGTTCCCCGACCAGCAGCCGAAGCTCTGGGAGCGCGACCTGCGTGTCAACCTGACCGGGGCGTTCAACTGCGCGCAGGCTGTCTGGCCGCACATGCAGGAGCGCGGCCGGGGGCGGATCGTGAACATGGCGTCGGTCGCCGGAACGCTCGGCGGGTTCGGGCAGGCGAGCTACTCGACGACGAAGGCGGGCCTGCTCGGACTGACGCGGACGCTCGCGCTCGAGGGCGCGCGCCACGGGATCACCTGCAACGCGATCGTCCCCGGCGTGATCGGCACCGAGGCATTCGGCTTCGTCGCGCCGGAGATGCAGGAGCGGATGATCAGGCGCACCGCGCTCCGGCGCCTCGGCGAGCCCCAGGACGTCGCGAACGCGATCGTCTTCCTCTGCTCGGACCTGGCGTCGTACATCACCGGTGTCGCGCTGAACGTCAGCGGCGGCATCGAGCTGTTCACCTTCTGATCGGCCTCGAGCCGGCGTCCGAGCACACGTGGGTTGCCGCGTACCTCGGCGGCTAGACTCTCTCACTTGCCTGCCCGGCGGAAATCATGGCTGGTCCGGCCCCGTCGTCGCGGCCGCCGAACGCGCCCCCAGAGCCGCGTGCTCTGGCAGCGGACCGCCATTCTCGCTGCGATCGCCGCGCTCGCGGCGGTCGTGCTCGGGCTCGCGTTCGCGGGGAGCCCGAGCCGCATCGCCGACGGGGTCCGGATCGCCGGCGTCGACGTCGGTGGGATGAGCACGAAGGAGGCGGAGCGAGCTCTCCGCGAGAAGGCCGGTACGCTCGCTGCCGTGCCGGTGACCTTCCGTGTCGGCCGGCACGCCTGGAGGCTCGAGCCGCGGCGGCTCGGCATCCAGGTCGACTGGACGGCTGCGGTCGATGCCGTGCGGCGGCAGGGCCAGGGCTTCGGACCGCTCCGCGGCTTCCGCCGGCTCGATCTCCGCTTCTTCGGTGCCGATGTCGCGCCCCCGACGCAGGTGTACGACGCGGCGCTGCGGTACTGGCTCGACCGGATCGAGCGCACCGTGGACTCCCCGCACCGTGACGCGGCCATCGTGCTGCACGGGCTGACGCCGACGATCGTCCCGAGCCGCACCGGCCAGCTCCTCGACCGTCACGCCGCGACGGCGACGATCGTCCGGGCGCTCGCGAGCCTCGACCGCGAGCCGGTGGGCCTCCCGGTGGAGGTCGACGGCCCGAAGGTGACCGCGAACGATCTGACGGTGCCGGCCGCCCAGGTGAAGACGGCGCTGTCGGCGCGCGTGCATCTGACGCTCGGCGCGACGCGCTGGAACCTCCGGCCGCGCCGCATCGCGCGGCTTCTGCAGTTGCCCGCCGACGGGCGCCGCGACCTCCACATCGGCGGCGACGGGGCGAGCACATGGTTCACCGCGCTCGCCAAGCGCGTCGATCGCGAGCCGCAGGACGCGACCTGGGCGATCGCCGCGAACGGGCGCGTTCGCGTCGTGCCCGACGAGCCCGGCTACCTGCTCGACGTCCCGCACAGCGCGACGGCGATCCTGCATGCCGCGCTCGTCACCGACCCGACGCTTCGCTCGGCGAAGCTCGTCGTCGAGAAGCGGGAAGCCGACAGGACGACGGCAGAGGCGCAGGCGCTGCAGATCCGCGGCCTCGTCGCGAGCTATCAGACCTTCTACGGCGGCGATCCGAACCGGATCCACAACGTCCAGCTGGTCTCGCACCTGGTCGACGGGCAGACGATCGCGCCCGGGGCCGTGTTCTCGTTCAACCAGGCGACGGGCGCGCGGACGGCCGCCAAGGGATTCAAGGAGGCGCCGGTGATCATCAACGGCGAGTTGCAGACCGGGCTCGGCGGCGGCGTCTGCCAGGTGTCGACCACGGTGTTCAACGCCGCCTACGAGGCCGGGCTGCCGATCGTCGCGCGGACGAACCACGCGCTCTACATCAGCCACTACCCGCAGGGGCGCGACGCGACGGTGAACTACCCCGACGTCGACCTCAAGTTCGTGAACGACACCGGTCACTGGCTCCTGTTGCGCACGTTCGTAGGGTCCTCCTCGCTGACGGTCGCGCTCTACGGCACGCCCGTCCACCGGCGCGTCGTGAGCGAGACGGCACCGCTCGTCGCCTCCGGCCCGACGCCGACGAAGAAGGTTCCGGATCCGACAATGCTCGTCGGCCGGCAGGCGGTTGAGGAGACAGGCACGCCGCCGCAGAAGACGAGCGTGCACAGGCGCGTCTACAGCGCCGGCGGGAAGCTCCTGTACGACACCGTCTTCTACTCGTCGTACGTCGGCGAGCCCACCGTCATCCGGGTCGGCAGCAAGCCGCGGCCGAAGACGACGACCACGACGGCCACGACAACGACGACGACGACGGCTACGACGACGCCGCCGCCGAAGAAGACGACGACTCAGCCGTAGCGATCGCGGCGGCGAGCGCCGCGGGAATCCGCGTCGGCCGCAGAGTCTGCGCGTCGACGCAGGCGTGCGACGTCCAGCCGTCGGCGATCACTTCGTCGCCGCGCGTCACCTCGTAGTCGAAGCGGAAGCGCGCGCCGCGCAGCTCGCCCACGCGCGTGTGGATCTTCAACCGGTCGTCGAAATGCGCCGGTAGGCGGTAGCGGACATGCGACTCCAGCACGAATGACTCCAGCCCCGTCTCGCGCAGCGCCGGGTACCCGCCGGCGAACTCCTCGAGGTACGCGATGCGCGCGATCTCGAACCAGACGAGGTAGTTGGAGTTGTGCGCGACACCCTGCGCGTCCGTCTCGGCGAAGCGCACGCGCACGTCGGTGCTGAAGCGGAAGTCCCCCATCGAGCGGCACTCTACGGCGATGAGCGAGCTCCGCCGGCTGCTGCGCGACCGACAGCCCTGCGTCGTCCTGACCGGCGCCGGGATCTCGACCGAGAGCGGGATTCCCGACTTCCGGTCGCCGAGCGGGATCTGGGCGCAGTACGACCCGATGGAGTACGCGACCATCGATGCGTTCCGCCGCGACCCGGAGAAGGTCTGGGAGTTCTACGCGTTGCGGCTGGGCGTCCTGGCCGAGGCGGAGCCGAACGCGGGTCACCGGGCGCTGGCGGAGCTCGAGCGGCGCGGGCTCGTCCGGGCGGTCGTGACGCAGAACATCGACGGCCTGCACCAGCGCGCCGGCTCGCGCGAGGTGATCGAGGTGCACGGGTCGATCCGCTCCGCGACGTGCCTCGAGTGCGGGACCGAGACGCCGCTCGAGCGTCCCGCGCAGCGTTGCCCGCGGTGCGGCGCGATCATGAAGCCGGGAGTCGTGATGTTCGGCGAGCTGCTCCCGGAGGACGCGATGGAGCGGGCGACGGAGCTCGCGCGCGCGGCGGGACTCTTGCTGGTGGTCGGCTCGACGCTGGAGGTCTACCCCGTCGCCCGGCTGCCGGAGGAGACGCTTTCCTCTGGCGGCGCGCTCGCGATCGTCAACCGCGGCCCGACCGCCTACGACCTGCGGGCCGATCTGAAGGTCGACGGTGAGGCGGGGAAGGTACTGGGTACGCTGCTGGAATGACTGCGTCAGAACAGATCGACCGGCGAATCGAGGAGCTCGGCGACTGGCGCGGCGAAACGCTGAGCCGGGTGCGGCAGATCATCAAGTCGGCCGACCCGGACGTCGTCGAAGAGTGGAAGTGGGCGAAGGCGACCAGCCCGGGAACGCCGGTCTGGTCCCACGACGGCGGGATCTGCACGGGCGAGGCCTACAAGAGCGTCGTCAAGTTGACGTTCTTCAAGGGCGCGTCGCTGAACGACCCTTCGGGTCTCTTCAACTCGAGCCTCGACGGCAAGGTCAGGCGCGCCATCGACATCAGGGAGGGCGAGGAGATCGACGAAAGGGCCCTGAAGACCCTCATTCGTGAGGCGGTTGCCCTGAACGCCGGAAGCAAGAAGCGTTCCGCGTAAGCGGCCCTGACCGATCGCGATCGGTGGAAGCTAGGCTGCGGCCCGTCTGATGGTCTTCTCGTCGAGCATCTTCTGGCAGCGCGAGCAGACCTTGCGCTCGACGTGATACGGGACCCCAGCACGCTGCCTGATCGCGTGGATCGTGACCGTGCTGTGCTTGTGACGCTTGAGGGTCATCCGTCTCCTCAGGGTAATAAGACGTTCGGTTGTCCCCTGTAGTTGTCGGCAATGCGTCACACGACCTTCACCACTTTCACTCTCTTCGCCGTGATCGCGGCTGCGGGCTGCGGCGGCGGGGCGAAGCCGAGAGCGTCGGCGACAGCGGCGCGGACGGCGCCGCCGAGGCTGTCGGCGCCGATGTGCACTGCCGGCACGTCTCACCGGCTGGGCTCGGCGAGGCTCGCGTTCGCCGCGATCGTCCGCAGGCACGCGACCGTGGCCGCCCGGCCCGGCGCCCGCGCGTTCGCCAGGTTCGGCCGGCTGAACCAGAACGGCGTGCCGACGATCTTCTCGGCGCGCGCCGTGCGGGTCGACCGGCGCTGCCGGCCGTCGGCGTATCTCGTCCAGATCCCCCGCCGGCCGAACGGCGTGACCGGCTGGGTGCCCGCGAGCCAGGTCGACGTCGAGCGAGTGGCGACGAGGATCATTGTCGACCTCTCGCAGAAGCGCGTCACGCTCTACCGCAGCGGGCGGCGCGTCCTCAGCGCGACGGCTGCGATCGGGGCGCCGGCCACGCCGACTCCGACCGGGAGCTTCTACGTGAACCAGCGCCTCGTCCCGTACGACCGGAACGGCCCGTTCGGCCCCGGCGCCGTCGGCATCTCCGCGTTCTCGAACGTCCTTACCGGGTGGACGCAGGGCGGGCCGATCGCGATCCACGGGACGAACGAGCCCTGGTCGATCGGCAAGGCCGTCTCGAACGGATGCATCCGCCTGCCGAACCGGACCCTGCGGAAGGTGTTCGCGCAGGCGTTCAACGGAACGCCTGTCGTGATCCGTCGTTAGGGAAGGCGGAGCCGGGCCCAGACGCCGGCGTGATCCGACGGCCACAGGCCGTTGACGCGGTCGGCCTGGTTGTTCCCGACGATGCCCGCGGCGACCGCGCGGAAGCCGTTCCGCAGCAGCACGTAGTCGATCCTGCTGTAGAAGGGCCCGCCCAGCTCACGGAGGTCGTCGCCATGGCAGCAGCTGAGGCCGGGGTCGTTCGGGTGCGCCTGGGCCCACGCATCCTCGAACCCGAGCGCGAGGAGGTTCGCGTGCGTCGGCGTGCCGGTGCCGTCGGCGCGGGAGTTGAGGTCGCCGAGCAGGATCGTCGGCAGCCTCCCGGCCGAGAGGAAGGCGCCGAGCTCCTGCCCCTGAGCGACCTGTGAGGTGTTGCTGAATGACTCGAGATGCGTCGTCGCGACTCTGAAGCGCCGCCCGTTGAGCGAGACAGTCGTGTAGATGAAGCCGCGCTTCGCGACGACCAGCCCGCCGAAGAGCGGCGTCGTCGTCATGTACTGCGTCTTCCGAACGCTCACGATCCTGAGGTTCTTCGCCGTGCGCACCAGCAGGCCGTCGCGGACCGTCAGGCGGACGTCCATCGTCGGCGGGTTCCCGCTCGGAAGCTCCGCGTCCGTCCACGGCGCGATCGCGACGAAGCGGTACTTGAGCTTCCGCGCTGCCAACGCACGGCGCAGCTCGCGCGCGTAGTCGAGGACGACGTGCGTCGCCGGTGTCACCGTGAAGTCGGCCGGCGTCTGCGTGCGGTAGAGCGTGAGCTCCTGGAAGCCGACGACGTCCGGCTTCACCCTGGCGAGCTCGCGCGCGATCGCGCGGGCGCGCGTTGGGAAGTCGTTGGCCTGGACCTGCTGCCAGCCCTTCTCCACCGCGGCGAAGGCCTCGGGCGCGGACTTCGCCTGCACGATCGCGTCGAGGTTCGCGCCGAGGTACAGGTTGCGCGTCATCACCGTGACCGTGACCGGCCGCTTCGCGCCGGTCGCCGCGACGCCGAAGAGGGCGGCGAGCACTGCAACGGCGGCGAGCGGTTTCACGTGTGGCACGATACGCCTGTGGCTGAGCCCAAACAAAGCATCGTCGACCGACTCGCCGACCTCGGCGAAGAGGCGATCCAGCGCATCGGCAACGCGCCGGGTGGTGACCGCGTGCTCGCCGCGATGGCCGGCACGCGCGACCGGATCGATGACCTGCAGAAGCGTGTGCGAGGCCTGGAGACGCTGGACAAGCGCGTCGCTGTCCTCGAGGAGCGCCTCGACAAGCTCGAGGGCAAGGGCAAGTCGACGTCGGCGCCGCGGAAGCCGTCCTCCACGACGCGCAAGAGCAGCAGCAGCTCGAGCAGCTCGAGCTAAGGGACCCGCACGCGCAGCGCCTTCGGGACGAGCTCGAAGCGGGCGGGCGTCGTCCCCGGCTGCTCGCCGTCGAGGACGACCGGCACCGGCGGCTCGGAGTCGACCTGCACGACGCGCCCGTGCGCGAGGTCGATCTTCGGGTGCGAGAGGTGCTTGCCGCGGTAGATCTTCGGGAAGGTGCGCACGAAGTCGGCCTTCGTGACGTCGCCGATCAGGAGCACGTCGAGCCTCCCGTCATCCGGCTCGGCATCGGGCGTCACCCACATGCCGCCAGCCGCGTAGTCGCCGTTCATGACGAGCGCCTCGAACATGTTGCCGCTGCGCCGGTCGTCGTCGATCCGAATCGTCATGTCGGCGCTCTTCCAGGACGCGAAGACTGCGATCGTAGCGGTGAGGAAGGAGATCCGCCCGCCGAGAGCCTTCGAAGAGCTGTTCGCGCGCCGCGCGATCGCGCCGCTGATCCCGGCGCCGGCGAAGTTCGCGAAGTATGCGGTCCCCTCGGAGCCGTCCCACGCCCGATAGGTCGCGCGCCCGGCGTCGACGAGGCGCGGCCGGCCGTCGCGCGCGACCTCGAGCGCCGCACGCATCTCGGAGGGGATCCGCAGGCTGCGGACGAAGTCCTTGCCGGTCCCGCGCGGGAGCACGGCGAGCTCGACGCCGTCCGCGCCGACTGCGCCGTTGACGACCTCGTGCACGGTTCCGTCCCCGCCGACGACGACCAGCAATGTGGCGCCGTCGGCGATCGCCTTTCGCGTCAGCTCTGTCAGCTCACCGGGCCGCTGCGAGAGGAGAGCGTCGCCGCTGATCCCGGCCGCTGCCGCGCGCCGGGCGATCTCCGGCCAGCGTTGTCCCGTCGACCCGTTCGCCGACGCGGGGTTGACGAGGAAGACCGTCTTCAGTGGTGGTCGTCGGCGGTGACCGTCGCGAGCGCGACGCGCGTCATCCGGTCGACTGCGGCGCGGAGCTCGTCGTCGGTGATGCGCTTGAACTCGCCCTCGACGACGATGTCGCTGACCGTGAGCAGGCAGCCGGCCTGCACGCCGCGCAGCGCGCCGACGGTGAACAGCGCCGACGCCTCCATCTCGACTGCCAGAACGCCGCGCTTCGACCAGCGCTCGTACTGGCCTTCGTCCGGGTTGTAGAACACGTCGCTCGAGACGATCGGGCCGACGTGCATCGGCTGGCCGATCTCCTTCGCCGCGTGAACGGCGCCGTGGATGAGCTCCCAGCTCGCGGTCGGGCAGTGCGGCTCGCCGCCGACGAGGTGGTCGGCGGTCCGGTCGTCGGCGACGGCGGAGAGCGCCACGATCAGATCGCCGAGCTCGTGGTGCGCCTGCAGCCCGCCGCAGGTGCCGACGCGCAGCAGCTTCTTGACGCCGAGCTGGATCAACTCCTCGAAGACGATCGTCGCGCCCGGGCAACCCATGCCCGTGCCCTGAACCGAGACGGGCTTCCCCTCGTACGTGCCGGCGTAGCCGAGCAAGCCCCGCTCCGAGTTCCGCTGCTGGACATCCTCGAAGTACGTCTCGGCGATGTACTTCGCCCGCAACGGGTCGCCCGGGAGCAGGCAGGCCTCCGCGTATTCGCCGGGCTCGGCTCTGATGTGAATCGGCATGGAGCGCAACCCTAACCCGTGAAACGATGCCGTCCGTGACCGAGCCGTTCGAGCCGGGTCTCGAGCAGATCCTCGCGTTCTGCGCGCAGGACCCCGTCGAGCGCGTCTTCCTCGAGGACGTCGCGCGGCGGCGGCTCGGGCGCTTCACGGCGTTTGCCGAGGCAGGCGCGCTCACGGCGCTGTGCCACGTCGGCGCGAACGTCGTCCCGTCGGGCGCCGACTGCGGGCGCTTCGCGAACGTCGCCGCGCGCGGGCGCGCCCGGATGATCATCGGCGACGAGCGCGCCGTCGACGAGCTGTGGCTGAACATGGAGCGGCTGATGCCTCGCCCGCGCGACGACCGTCCGGGCCAGCCGGTCTACGCGATCTCCGAGCCGCCGCCGCCGGGCGACACCGGTCTTCGCGCCGCGACGACGAGCGACTTCGAGCTGCTCCTGCCGGCCTGCGCTGCGGCTCACGAGGAGGAGATCGGGGTCGACCCGCTCGCGCGCGACCCGGACGGGTTCCGCTGGCGCACCCGGGCGCAGATCGAGGAGGGGCGGTCGTGGCTCTGGGTCGAGGACGGCGCGATCCGCTTCAAGGCGGAGGCGGCGGCGTGGACGCCGTCGGCGGTGCAGGTGCAGCAGGTGTGGGTCGACCCGCCGGAGCGGAACAACGGCTACGCGAAGCGGGGCATGCGCGACCTCTGCCGCCTGCTCCTGCAGGCCGTCCCAACCGTGTGCCTCTTCGTCCGGCCCGAGAACGCGGCGGCGATCAAGGTCTACGACGGGATCGGGATGCAGCGGCACGGGGCGTACCGCAGCTTGATCTTCTGAGTCAACCCCGAAAGGGTGATGAGTGAAGCGGCGGGGGCGACCGAAGATGGGGGCGTGAAGCCCCGCTTGACTGCGGCTGCGGGACTCGCGTTCGCGATCTTCGCGACCGGCGGGCTCGTCCTCCTTCTCGGCGGCAACGGCCGGGCTGCCGTCACGCACACGTGCAGCGCCACCGACCGGCAGTTCATGAGCGTCGCGCAGCTGAACATGGCCGCGCTCGGCTCGCTCTCCCAGGACTACCTGCACGGAGACGCGAAGCCCGCGGACGTGATCGACGAGACGCGGACGGCGGAGATGGGTCTCGCCAACACGAACCCGAGCGATCCGTCGCTGTCGAAGACGCGGGCGATCATGCGCGCGATGTTCGTCGAGTACGGCCGCGCGATCCGCGCAGACGAGCACCACAAGAATCCGGGGAAGTACATCTATCGCGCGTACGGGCTCGCGAACTTCGCCCACGACGTTCTTTCGGACGCGAAGTCGGGCCTGATGCGGCGCGGCTGTGACGTCACGCCGCTTCTCTGACCGAAAGCTTGCGCTTCGGTCAGGTTAGGGGACGGCGCTTCGCGCTCTTTGCTGCTGAGCGGTTGTTTGCTTCCGTGCGGCGCGCAGGCTTCGCGTGCGCGCGTCGCATCAGTCCCCCTCCGCGGAAGCTGCGCTTACGCTCCGGCCTAGACGGGGTCCGGCCCCGAACGGGGCCTGACCCCAGCCTTCGCAATCGCCCCTGAGGAGTGCAGGAAGTCGAGTGCGTCGCCGACGATGCGGAGGCGCGCGAAGCGAACGCGGAGGTGGGGGTAGCGGTCGAGGATGTCCCAGAGGTCCTTCAGTGCCGGCTCGACCTCGCCGTCGGAGCCCTCGAAGAGCGCGTCGACAGCACGCCGGACGTCGTCGCGGATCTCTTCCGGAACCTCGGCCACGGCGATCCGCGCCTCGGTCCGCTCCTCGAGCCACTCGGCTGCCTGACGGCTCGCCTGATTCCGCCTCCAGGCGTGGAAAAAAGTCGTCACGAGTCTCCCATCGGCGTTCTCGCGGTCCCGCGTCTACCCTGTTCGCGTGAACATCGCAGCGCGCGTCGACGATTTCATTCGGCGTTACGACTTGATCCCGGAGCGCGGCGAATTGACGTGCCTCGTCTCGGGGGGCGCCGACTCGACCTGCCTCTTCCACGTGCTGCGCGAGCTGGGGTACGGCGTGTCGGCGCTGCACGTGAATCACGCGCTGCGCGGCGCCGAGTCCGAGGCGGACGCGCGCTTCTGCGCGGAGCAGCTCGGCGCGGAGGTCGTCGACGGCCGCGGCGGCACGACGGAGGAGGAGTTGCGCGCGATCCGGTACTCGTTCGCGACCGACCGGCTGCGCGCGACCGGTCACACGGCGTCGGATCAGGTGGAGACAGTCCTCTACCGGCTCGTCTCGAGCGGCAGCACGAAGGGGATCAAGCCCCGCCGCGGGGACGGCGTCGTCCGCCCGCTGCTGGAGCTGTGGCGGAACGAAACGGAGGAGTACTGCCGCGCGCACCGGCTTCCGTACCGCACGGACTCGTCGAACCCGGACACGAAGCGCGGGTTGATCCGCAACGAGATTCTTCCCCGCCTGCGCGAGCTGCATCCGGGTGCCGAGCGCAACCTGCTCCGGCTTGCGCAGGGCGAGCCGTCGGCGCTCGACGAGCTGCTGGGGTCGACGTCCGGCTCGAAGCGGCTCGACCTCGGCGGCGGCGTCACCGCAGTGCGGGAGTACGACAGCGTCTGGCTCGAGCGCACCGCGATCGCGCTCGACGGCGAAGTGCAGTGGGGCGACTGGCGGATCGCGGCTGACGTGCCAGGGCTTAAGGTACGAGGCTGGCGCGCCGGCGACCGGCTCGCCGGACGGTCGAAGAAGATCCAGGACGTGTTCGTCGACGCAAAGATCCCCCGCTCGGCCCGCGAGTCGTGGCCGCTGGTCGTGCGCGGCGACGAGGTCGTGGCGGTGCCGGGAGTCGTCGAGGCGGAAGGGGTGCGGGCGGAGCGTGTCGACTCACACTGAGCTCGAGCGTGACGTCGCCGAGATCCTCATCGACGAGGATCGGCTCAAGTCGCGCGTGCAGGAGCTCGGTGAGGAGATCTCGGCGGACTACGTCGGACGCGACCTGCTCCTGATCGGCGTCCTCAAGGGCGCCGTCTTTTTCATGGCCGACCTGATGCGGACGCTGACGATCCCGTGCGAGATCGACTTCATGGCGATCTCGAGCTACGGCGCCCAGACCGACTCCTCAGGCGTCGTCCGGATCCTCAAAGACCTGGACATCAACATCGAGGGGCGCGATGTCCTGGTGGTGGAGGACATCATCGACTCTGGCCTGACCCTCTCGTATCTGATGCGGAACCTCGAGTCCCGGGAGCCCACCAGCCTCGAGGTCTGCGCCCTCCTGACCAAGCCCGAGCGCCGCGAGATCGACGTCCCGGTGCGCTACATCGGCTTCGAGATCCCCAACAGATTCGTGATCGGATACGGCCTCGACTTCGCCGAGCGATACAGGAACCTGCCCTATGTCGGCGTACTGGACACAGATCTGGTGCCCGACGGCGCCTAGCCCACCCGCACGAATTCCCCCCAAATGAGGGCAGTAGCTCAAAGGAAGGCTGGTACCCTGCCGAAAGAGGCTTCGTGAACCGCTTTTTCCGCAGCGCGCTCTTCCCGCTCGTCATCATCGCGGCGCTCGTCTGGCTGGCGCTGCAGACCCTGGGCGGGCACGGCGGGAAGACCCAGAAGTACACCTACTCGCGGGTCTACAACCAGATCGTCGAGTGCAACACGGCAGACAACCCCGGGTGCCCGATCCAGGAGGTCGTCTTCACGCCGAACAAGCAGGAGCTCAGCGTGAAGTACAACGACGGCACCAAGACCAACGTCCATTACCCGAGCGACCAGGTCGTGCCGGACCTGCAGAAGCAGATGCACGAGCACGAAGTGCTGTACGACTCGAAGGGCACCGGCTCGTCCCCGTGGTGGTCGATCCTCACGTCGCTGCTGCCGTTCGTCCTGCTGTTCGGCTTCTGGATCTTCCTGATGAACCAGGTGCAGGGCGGCGGCTCGAAGGTGATGTCGTTCGGCAAGTCGCGCGCGAAGCGGATGACGCCGGACTCGCCGAAGATCGGGTTCAAGGACGTCGCCGGCGTCGACGAGGCGGTCGAGGAGCTCCACGAGATCAAGGAGTTCCTCGAGAACCCGAAGAAGTTCCAGGCGCTCGGCGCGCGCATC
>DATIDT010000030.1:0-3044 GCA_035456125.1 Gaiellaceae bacterium | reverse complement strand
GCGGATCCTCGACGCCCGTCACGAGGATCTGAGCACCCGGGAACTCTCGGACGAGGTCGGCGATGAACGGGATCGATCCGCCGACGCCGAGGTCGACGGCATCCACTCCGTAGCCGTCGGCCAGCGCGTCGCGGGCGTCGGCGACAGCCCAGCCGCTCGTGTCGACGAGGAACGGGTTGCCGTAATCCTGGTCCGTGAAGGTGAGCTGCGCCCCGAACGGCGCGTGCGCACGCAGGTGCGCTTCGATCGCGGCGTACGCGTCCTTCGCCTCCTGTCCGGGGGCGACCCGCGCGCTGACCACGACGACCACCTCCGGGGTCAGCGTGTTCGACGCGTTCACGACGCTCGGCGCGTCGATGCCGGTCACCGTGATCGACGGCTTGTTCCAGATTCGGCTGAGGATCGTGCCGTCGCCGATCGGGCTCACCCCGGCCGGAAGGCCCGCCTCGTCCCGCAGCGTCGCCTCGCTGTAGTCCGGCGTGGGCGCGTCGCGCTCGGTGAGGCCGGCGACGGCCACCGAGCCGTCTGCGTCCCACAGGGTCGAGAGGAGCTTCACGGTTGCCATCATCGCGTCCGGCACCGCGCCGCCGAACATGCCGGAGTGCGACGCGTGGTCGAGCGTGCGCACGCGGAGTGTGAACCGGGTGTTCCCGCGCAGCGACACCGTGAGCGCCGGGGTGCGGGCGTCCCAGTTGCCCGAGTCGGCGACGACGATCACATCGGCGCGCAGCGCATCGGCGTTGTCCGAGAGGAACTGGGCGAACGACCGGGATCCCGCCTCTTCCTCCCCCTCGATGAAGAGTGCGACGCCGAGATCGAGATCGTCGCCCACGACCTCGCGAAGCGCGCGCAGCGCGCCGATGTGCGCCATCACGCCGGCTTTGTCGTCGGCCGCTCCTCGCCCGTACAGACGACCCTCGCGGACGGTCGGCTCGAACGGCGGCGACTCCCAGAGCGATTCGTCGCCGACCGGCTGCACGTCGTGGTGGGCGTAGAGCAGGATCGTCGGCCGTCCGTTGCGGGCTGCGCGGGTCGCGAGCACCGCCGGCATGCCGCGCT
The DNA here is from genome assembly GCA_035456125.1 of Gaiellaceae bacterium. Classification (GTDB taxonomy): domain Bacteria; phylum Actinomycetota; class Thermoleophilia; order Gaiellales; family Gaiellaceae; genus 3-1-20CM-4-69-9. The sequence continues at coordinate 1,985 of DATIDT010000030.1, read as the reverse complement.
CGTCCGTGCCGGGGATCGCCGCGTCGGCGATCCGCACCGAGTCGAACAGACCGGTCGCCTCGGCGAGAGCCGCCACCGCCTCGGCGCTGCGCCGCACCGGCGCGCTGTCGAAGCCGGGGAACGCGACCGACGGGATCCGCACCAGGGCGCCGAGATCGGCGAGTGCCGTGGGGATGCCGGCCAGCGCGGCGTCGCGCACTGCCTCTGGACGGTTCTGCTCTGACGTCATGCGGGTAATCTTAAGCGAACCCCTTCTTGCCCTGCAGAGGAAGTCCCGTGGCCAAGTCACCCGCAGCACCCAACGACGCTTCCTCGGAAGCGCCTTCCGGACCCAGCAAGGGCCGTGCGACGCCGTCGCGTGCCGAGCAGGAGGCCGCGCGCAAGCGCCCGCTCGTCCCCGACACGAAAGAGGCCAAGGCGCGCGCCAAGGCCGACCTCGCCGTCCAGCGCGAGAAGGCCCGCGTCGGCATGGCCACCGGCGACGAGCGCTATCTGACGGCGCGTGACAAGGGTCCGCAGCGACGGTTCGTGCGCGACTGGGTCGATGCCGGCTGGCACCTCGGCGAGGCGGTCATGCCACTCATGGTCCTCGTGATCGTGATGACCTTCATCCCGCTGCCCTCGCTGCAGTACTACTCGTTCCTCGGCCTCTGGCTCTTCATCTTCTTCGTGATCGCCGACATGGTGTGGACGTCGTTCCGCGTCAAGAAGGCGGCACGCGCCAAGTGGGGCGACAAGACCGAGAAGGGCCTCGGCTGGTACGGTGCGATGCGCTCGATCCAGATGCGCTTCCTGCGCCTGCCGAAGCCGCAGGTCGCTCGCGGCCAGAAGCCCGCGTAGCGCCTCGCGGCCCGGCGGCTAGCGCCGCACGAGCCCCCGGTTGATCTGCCGCGCCCACAGCGGGCCGCGGTACAGGAACGCCGTGTAGCCCTGCACGAGGGTGGCACCGGCATCCCGTCGCTCTTCCACATCGGCGGCCGTCTCGATGCCGCCCGCCGAGATCACGCAGAAGTCCGCCGGTACGCTCTCGCGCACGATCCGCAGAACCTCGAGCGCGCGGCGCTTCAGCGGAGCGCCCGACAGGCCGCCCTCCCCCGCCGCGACGACCGTCGCGTCATCGGTCGCGAGGCCGTCCCGCGAGATCGTCGTGTTGGTCGCGATGAGGCCGGCGAGGCCCAGGTCGACGGCGAGGCGGGCGATGGCGGTGATCTCGTCGTCGGGCAGGTCGGGAGCGATCTTCACGAGGAGCGGAGTACCGGCCGACGCGTCGCGCACGGCGGTGAGCAGCGGACGCAGCGTCTCGATCGACTGGAGACCGCGAAGACCCGGCGTGTTCGGCGACGAGACGTTGACGACGAGGTAATCCGCGAACGGGGCGAGCAATCGCGCGCTCGCCACGTAGTCAGCCGTGGCATCAGCGACGTCGACGACGCGGCTCTTGCCGATGTTCACGCCGATCACCGCACGCTTGCTGCGTCGGCGGAGCTTCTGCAGGCGCGCGGCGGCCGCCTCGGCGCCGTGGTTGTTGAAGCCCATCCGGTTCACGACGGCACGGTCGGGGATGAGCCGGAACAGGCGCGGGCGCGGATTGCCGTCCTGCGGGATCGCGGTGATCGTCCCGACCTCGACATGGCCGAAGCCCAGCGCATGCAGCCCGCGCGCGCCCTTGACGTCTTTGTCGAACCCGGCGGCGACGCCGAACGGCGATTCGAACGTCAGCCCCAGGGCGGTCGTGCGCAGCGACGCATCGGGGGCGGTGAGCGCACGCGCCGCCCACGAGAACGGCGCAACTCCCAGCATCCGGATCACGATCATGGCCGCGTGATGCGCGGTCTCGGGATCCATGCGGGACAGGACTGTGCGGAAGAGGAAGGGATACATCGCTTCCAGGATAGGCGGGCGACGGCCGATAGCCCGCCGACGGAGGCGAGAGTCAGTCCTGGGCTTCGGCGCGACCGGCGGCGTGGTCTTCGCGCAGCTGGGCG
>DATIDT010000029.1:0-94895 GCA_035456125.1 Gaiellaceae bacterium | reverse complement strand
TTGCAGCACCGAGCCGCGCGTGTCCAGCTCCATCTCCTGCTGCGAGAAGTACGCCGGGATGACGCCGTGGCCGAGGCGCATGGAACCACCCTGTGCCCCGCGCTTCTCCAGGATCGTCTCGAGCAGCGTCGTCTTGCCGGATCCGTTCGGCCCGACGAGCGCGACGTGCTCGCCTCGCTCGATCGCAAAGGTCGCGCCGTCGAGCAGGACGCGGTCGCCGATCGCAACCCGCAGCTCTTCTGCCTCGACGACGGTGCGTCCGCTCCGCGGCGGCTTGAGGAACTCGAACCCGAGCTTCCGCGTCTTACGCGTGAGCAGGTCGATCTCGGCTGTCGCCTTCGAGCGCTCCTGCTTGTAGCGCTCGATCTGGCGCATCTTGACCTGCGCCTGGCGAGCCATCTTCTCCGTCGAGGCCCGGAAGCGCGCGACGAAGCGCTCGAGCCGCTCGATGTCGGCACCGATCCGGCCTGCCGTCTTCGTCGCGGCCTGCAACCGCGCCGCTTTCTCGATCCGCCATTCGTGCCAGGGACCGGCGAAGTAGGTCGAGCGTCCCGCCTCCAGCTCGAGCACTGCGTTCGCGACCGCTTCGAGGAACCATCGGTCGTGCGCGACGAGGATGATGCCGGCGTCGAGCGACTGCAGCTCGCGCTCGAGCCATTCGAGGCTCTCCACGTCGAGGTGGTTCGTCGGCTCGTCGAGCAGGAGGAGGTCGGGGTCGCCCCCGAGCGCGCGGGCGAGCGACGCACGCGTCAGCTCGCCGCCGGAGAACGTCTCCAGCCGGCGGTCGAGATGCGCGTCGCGAAAGCCGAGGCCGCGCAGGACGGCGGTCGCGCGTTCGCGCCAGTCGTAGCCGCCTGCTTGCTCGAGCCGCGCCTGTGCCTCGCCGTACCGGCGCAACGTCGTGTCGGAGTGATCACCGCCCGCCATCGCCTGCTCGAGCCGCCGGAGCTCGTCTTCCAGCGCCAGCAGGTCGGTCGCTCCCGACAGGACGTATTCGCGGAGCGTGAGGTTGCGCTCGAGTGGCGGGCGCTGATCGTGCAGCGCGACCCGCGTCCCTTTCTGGAACACCAGCTCGCCGCCCTGAAGGCCGGTCTCGCCGACGAGCGCGCGCAGTAGCGTCGTCTTGCCGGCACCGTTCGGCCCGGAGAGCGCGACGCGATCGCGGCGCTCGACCTTGAACGAGACCCCGTCGAACAGGGGGTCGCCGCCGAGCTCCTTGCGCAGGTTGGATGCGATCACCACGGCCATCGCTGTAAGGGTACGGCTCGTGCCGCGAGTCCTCGCCCTCGACGTCGGGACGTCGTCCGTCCGCGCGCAGGTGTTCGACGCCGACGCGGAAGAGCGCGAGCCTGCGCAGCGGAAGTATCCGGGTGAGACCGACCCGGCGCGGGTCGTCGCGCTCGTTCGCGAGACGCTCGACGAGGCGACCGCCGGCGGCCAGTACGACGCGGTCGGCGGCTCGTGCTTCGGTCACAGCCTGCTGCCGCTGGACGAGAACGGGCGGCCGCTGACAGAGATCCTCGGCTGGCGCGACACGCGCTCCGCCGATGCGGCGGAATGGCTCTCGCGCCGTGTCGACTCGGAGGCGGTGCACACCCGCACCGGCTGTCACATCCACACGAGCTATTGGCCGGCGAAGCTCGCCTGGCTCGCGGCCGACCGGCCGGACATCTGGCGCGCGACGCGCAAGTTCGTCTCGTTCTGCGACTACCTCTATGCGGAGCTGCTGGGGCGGCCGGTGCCGGCGAGCACGTCGATGGCTTCGACGAGCGGCCTCTTCGGTCTACACGCGCGCGCGTGGGATCAAGAGCTGCTCGAGGCACTCGACGTCGACGCGGAGCGCCTGCCGAAGATCTCCGACTCTGCCGTCGAGGGCTGGTATCCCGCGCTGCTCGACGGCGCGTGCTCGAATCTCGGCGCCGGGTGCGTGACGCGCGAGCGCGCCGCGCTGATGATCGGGACCTCCGGCGCATTCCGGACGGTGCACGAGACGGCACAGCCGCATGCACGGCCCGGGTTGTTCGTCCATTGGGTCGACGACCGCCGCGTCGTCGAGGGCGGCTCGCTCTCGGACGGCGGGAGCCTCGTCCACTGGCTGGAGGAGACACTGAAGGACGCCGCGGGCGCGTTGGACGACCGCGACCCCGACACGCATGGCCTCACGTTCCTCGCGTTGCTCGGCGGCGAGCGCAGCCCCGGCTGGCACCAGCACGCGAAGGGTGCGATCCAGGGACTGACGTTCGCGACGACGCCGCTCGACATCCGGCAGGCGGCGCTCGAGGGCGTCGCGTTCACGTTCGCGGCCGTGGCCGAGCTGATGCCCGAGGTCGAGGACGTGGTAGCGACCGGCGGCGCCCTCCTGAAGGAGGACGGGTGGTTGCAGATCATGGCCGACGGCCTCGGCCGTCCCCTGACGATCTCGGGCGTCAAGGAGGCGTCGCTGCGCGGCGCAGCGGTCGTCGCGCTCGAGCGGCTCGGCGAGTCGCCGCCACCGGGCGCGCTCGGCCGCGTTGTCGAGCCGCGCCTCGACCGCGCCGACGCGTACCGCGCCGCGCGCGACCGCTACCGGCAGCTCTACGAGGCTGCGATCGGCTCGCGGACCAGCTGACGCGCCGTGTCCGCGATGCCGTCGGCGTCGATGCCGAACGCCGCGAGCAGTTCGGCCGGCTTGCCGGAATGCGGCATGTCGTAGACGGCCAGCTTGACGACGCGCGCCTCGGCGCCCGTCTCCGCGAGTGCCGCGAGCACGGCGTCGCCGACGCCGCCCTCGGGATAGTGATCCTCGACCGTGACGATGCGCCCGGTCGCCTCCGCCGCCGTCCGCAGCGTCTCGGCGTCGATCGGCTTGATCGAGTAGAGGTCGATCACGCGTGCGGCGATGTCCTCCTCCGCCAGCGTCTCCGCTGCCTTGAGCGCCTCGTGCACCGTCACGCCGCTGGCGACGATCGTGACCTCGTCGGTGACGGTGGAACGCAGCACGCGGCTGCCGCCGATCTCGAACTCCTTGTCGGCGTCGTAGATCACCGGCGTGTTCGGCCGGAGCGTGCGCAGGAAGACGATGCCGGCGGTGTCCGCCATTGCGGCAACGAGCTTTGCCGTCTGGTTCGCGTCACACGGCTGCAGCACCGTGCTCGAGTGGACGGCGCGCAGCGACGCGATGTCCTCGAGCGCCATCTGCGACGGGCCGTCCTCGCCGATCGACACGCCCGCGTGCGAGCCGGACAGCCGCAGGTCGACGCGGCTGATCGCCGCCATGCGGATGAAGTCGTACGCGCGCGACAGGAAAGCCGCGAACGTCGACGCGAACGGATTCCAGTTGCGTGCGCTCAGCCCGACCGCCGCAGCCAGCATCTGCTGCTCCGCGATGTACATCTCGAAGTAGCGGTCCGGATGCGCCTTGCCGAAGATCTCGGCGAAGGTGGAGTTGCTCACCTCGCCGTCGAGCGCGACGACGTCGCCGCGCGCCGCGCCGAGCGCCGAGAGCGCCTCTCCGTACGCCTTGCGCGTGGCCACCTCGTCGCCGGGCTCGTAGCGCGGCAGCTCCAGCTTTCCGCCTGGGAACGTGTGCGCGTCCGCGGGCTCGGGCTGCGCGACGTCGACGTGGATGTTGCGCATGCCGCCGAGCTCCTCGATCGCCTCGTCCGCATTGTCGAGCGCCTTCCCGTGCCAGCCGAGCTGGTTCTCGACGGCCTTCACGCCCTTGCCCTTGATCGTCCGCGCGATCACGACCTTCGGCTTGCCTGTCGTCCCACCGGCCGCCTCGGTGAACGCGCGGTCGATCGCCTCGACATCGTGCCCGTCGATCTCGATCGTCTCCCACCCGAACGCGTGTGCGCGCGCGCGGTAGACGTCGAGATCCCAGCCGACCATCGTCTCGCCTCGCTGGCCGAGCCGGTTCACGTCGAAGATCGCGATCAGGTTGTCGAGCTCGTAGTGCGACGCATGCTCGAACGCCTCCCACTGGGAGCCCTCCGCCAGCTCGCTGTCGCCGCACAGGACCCAGACGCGTGACGGCAGCCGGTCGAGGTACTTCGCGGCGAGTGCCATCCCGACCCCGATCGGCAGTCCCTGGCCGAGCGAGCCGGTTGCGACGTCGACCCACGGGATTCGCGGCGTCGGATGCCCTTCGAGGATGCTGTCGAACTGCCGGTAGCGCAGCAGCTCCTCGTCGGTGATCGCGTCGACCGCGCGGAAGATCGCGTAGAGCAACGTCGAGGCGTGGCCCTTGGAGAAGATCAGTCGGTCGTTCTCGGGCCGCTTGGGGCTCTCGAAGTCGTAGCGGTAGTGATTCGCGACCAGCACCGCCATCAAATCGGCCGCAGACATGCCGGACGTCGGATGGCCGGACTTCGCGGCAGCAGCGCAGCGGATCGAGTCGACGCGAAACTGCTGGCCGAGCTCTCGTAGCTGCTGCGCGTCCATCGCAGGCCATTCTAGGTACGGTCCAGCTGTGAAAGTCGCGGTCGCCTTCGACCACCGTGGTGTGCATCTCCGCGACGCCGTCTTCGAGGCACTCGCGGCCCACGAGGTGCTCGACCTCGGAACGGATACCGACGAAGTCCGCATCGACTACCCGGATAAGGCGCGCCAAATCGGCGAGGCCATTCTCGGCGGGGACGCGGAGCGCGGCGTGCTCGTCTGCGGCTCCGGCGTCGGCGCTTCGGTCGCGGCATGCAAGCTGGCCGGCATCAGGGCCGCGATCTGCCACGACGTCTATTCGGCGCACCAGGGGGTAGAGCACGACGACATGAATGTGCTCTGCCTCGGCTCGGAGGTGATCGGACCGTCGCTCGCGCGTGACCTGGTCGACACATTTCTGCGGGCACGGTTCGACGGCGGCGAGCGTTATGTGAGACGACTGAAGAAGATCGAAGACCTCGAAAGGTTGATGACGAATGCCTGATTCGAATTTGCAGAAGCTGTCGGCGCTCGGACAGAGCGTCTGGCTCGACTACCTCTCGCGCGAGATTCTCCAGACCGGCGAGCTCGAGCGCATGATGCGCGAGGACGCCGTCGTCGGCGTCACCTCGAATCCGACGATCTTCCAAAAGGCGATCGCGGAGGGGGACCGCTACGACGACCAGCTCCGTGGGATCCTCGATTCCGGCGAGAACGATCCGAAGGAGATCTTCCTCAAGCTCTCGTCCATCGACGTCGCGGATGCATGCGAGCTGCTCCGCAAGGTCTGGGACGAGGGCAAGGGCCTCGACGGGTACGTGTCGTGGGAGGTCGACCCGACACTCGCCTACGACCGCGACGCCACCGTCGCGGAGGCCAAGCGGTTGCACGAGTGGATCGACCGGCCGAATCTCTACGTGAAGATCCCGGCCACGGAGCCGGGCGTCGCCGCGATCGAGGACATGATCGCCGCCGGCAAGAACATCAACGTCACGCTGATCTTCTCGCTGCAGCGGCACAAGGACGTGATGGAGGCCTACATCCGCGGTCTCGAGCGTCTCGTCGAGAGCGGCGGCGATCCTGCAACGGTGCATTCCGTCGCCAGCTTCTTCGTCTCGCGCGTCGACACGGAGGCCGACAAGCGGCTCGATGCAATCGGCGGCGACGCGGCCCAGCTCAAGGGCAAGCTCGCAATCGCCAACGCGCGGCTCGCGTACCAGAACTACCTCGAGGTGTTCTCCGGCTCTCGCTGGGAGGCGCTCGAGCAGAAGGGCGCGACGAAGCAGCGCTGCCTCTGGGCCTCGACGTCGACGAAGAATCCCGAGTACCGCGACGTGCTCTACGTCGAGGAGCTGATCGGGCCTGCGACCGTGAACACGATGCCCGAGGAGACGATCGAGGCGTTCCAAGATCACGGACAGGTTGCGGAGACGCTGACGCGGGAGATCGAAGCGGCGCACAAGCTGCTCGACGACCTGCGCGCCGCCGGCATCGATTACGACGACGTCACCGACACGCTCGAGCGCGAAGGTGTGCAGAAATTCACCGACTCGCTCGACGAGCTGAAGCAGCGCATTCAGTCGAAGTCGGGCGAGCTGGTCTCGGCTTGAGCGTCGCGGCGCAGCACGAGCTCGTCGAACGCATCTGGGCGCGAGACGCGACCGTCTGGACCGACAGCGGCGAGGACAAGTGGCTCGGCTGGCTCGACGAGCCGAAGCGGATGCAGGAGCGCGCCGGTGAGCTGCGCGAGTTCGCCGGCGAAGCGCGCACGAGCTTCGAGACGTTCGTGCTGCTCGGGATGGGCGGCTCGTCGCTCGCACCGGAAGTCCTCAAGCGAACGTTTGGCGCCGAGAACCTGCACGTGCTCGACACGACGCACCCGGCGATGCTCCGCCGCGCCGAGGAGCTCCTCGACCTCTCGCGGACGATGTTCATCGTGTCGTCGAAGTCCGGCACGACGCTCGAGACACGCTCTCACTTCGACTACTACTGGGCGCGGGTCGGCGGCAACGGCGGGCAGTTCGTCGCAGTCACCGATCCCGGGTCGGAGCTCGAGCAGCTCGCCCACGAACGCGGGATGCGTGTCTTCGCGGGCGAGCCGACCATTGGCGGACGCTACTCGGCGCTGTCGGCGTTCGGGCTCGTCCCGGCCGCGCTCATGGACCTCGACCTCGAACGCCTCCTGGAGAGTGCGCTTCAGATGGCGGACGAATGCCGCGGCGAGACGAACCCCGGCCTGTCCCTCGGTCTCGAGCTGGGGGACGGCTGGCGCAGCGGGCGGGACAAGGTCTGCATCCCGGAGACGGACGGGAGCTTCGGCCTGTGGGCCGAGCAGCTGATCGCCGAGTCGACGGGGAAGCAGGGCAAAGGTCTCGTTCCGGCGCCGGGCGAGAGCCCCGACGGCGCCGACCGGCAGCCGGTGGACGTCCGGCTTCCCGAGCCTGCGGCCATCGGTGCCGAGTTCTTCCGCTGGGAGTTCGCCGTCGCGGTTGCCGGCTCGATCCTCGAGATCAACCCGTTCGACCAGCCGAACGTGCAGGCGGCGAAGGACAAGACGAACGAGGTGCTGGCAGCGGGCGACGACCCGCAACTGAGCGAGGAGGGATCGCTCGACGAGCTGCTCGCGCGTGCCGAGCCGCCGAACTACGTCGCGATTCAGGCGTTCGTCGACCCGCTGCGCGAGCTCGAGCTGCAGCCGCTGATCGACCGCGCGCACGGGACCGGCTGCGTCGTCACGCACGGCCTCGGCCCGCGGTATCTGCACTCCACGGGCCAGCTGCACAAGGGCGGCCCCCCGACGGGGCTCTTCGTGCAGGTCGTGGACGACACCGGCGACGAGATTCCGATCCCGGGCCGCGACTTCGGCTTCGGCCGGTTGATCCGCGCGCAGGCGGAAGGCGACTTCCGCTCGCTGCGCGACCTCGGCCGCAAGATCGTCAGAGTGAGGATCTGATGTCGCAGCTGGGGATGATCGGGCTCGGGCGGATGGGCAACGGCATGACGGAGCGCCTGCGCGAAGGCGGACACGACGTCAAGAGCTATGACCCCAACGTCGAAGCGCGAACGGCGGGCTCACTCGAAGAGCTCAAGGAGCAGCTCGAGGCTCCCCGCGCCTTCTGGCTGATGATTCCCGCCGGGAAGATCACCGAGGACGCGTATCAGCAACTGCTCGAGATCGCGGAGCAGGACGACACGATCGTCGACGGCGGCAACTCGAACTTCCGCGACTCGCAGCGGCGCTACGCCGAGGCGCGGAAGCGCGGGATCCACTTCATCGACACCGGCGTCTCGGGCGGCATCTGGGGGCTCGAGATCGGCTTCTCCCTGATGGTGGGAGGTGACGACGAGCCGGTGAAGCGGCTCGAGCCGATCTTCAGGACGCTCGCACCGGAGGAGGGCTACGCACACGTCGGCCCCTCGGGGGCCGGCCACTTCGTGAAGATGGTGCACAACGGCATCGAATACGGGCTGATGCAGTCGTACGCCGAGGGGTTCGAGGTCATGGAGCACTCGGAGTTCGACCTCGACCCGCATCAGATCTCCGGCATCTGGCGGAACGGATCGGTTGTCCGCTCATGGCTGCTCGAGCTGCTGCATGCGGCCTTCGAGCAGCACGGATCGAAGCTCGAGGACATCGCGCCGTACGTGGAGGACTCCGGCGAAGGACGCTGGACGATCAACGAGGCGATCAACGAGAACGTCCCCGTCCCGGTGATCGCCGCGTCGCTGTTCGCCCGCTTCGCCTCACGCGACGAGATCAAGTTCTCGGCGAAGGTCGCGGCCGCCCTGCGTCAGCAGTTCGGCGGCCACGCGATTCGTGCGCTCGAGCGCGCGAAGGCGAGCGGCGACCCCCGCTAGCGTGGCGACGACGCAGGAGAACCCGCTGCTGGAGGGCCTGCGTCTTCGGCGGACGCCCGATCCCTGCATCCTGGTCATCTTCGGCGCCTCGGGCGATCTGACGAAGCGCAAGCTGTTCCCGGCGCTCTACTCGCTCGCGTACCGGCGCCTGCTCCCGGAGAAGTTCGCGGTCGTCGGTGTCGCTCGTACGGAGGAGACCGACGACGAGTTCCGGGAGCGGATGAAGGAGGCGGTGCAGCAGTTCGGGCGCGACGAGTTTCGCGACGACGTCTGGGAGCCGCTCGCGGACGGGATGCGCTACCTCGCCGCCGACTTCTCCGACTCGAAGGGCCTCGACGCGCTCGTCGATGTCGTCAACGAGCTCGACGAGGAGCGCGGCACCGGCGGCAAGCGCGTGCACTACCTCGCGATTCCGCCGAGCGCATTCGAGACCGTCGTGGAGGCGATGGGCAAGCGGCGCAAATCGGGGGGCTGGGCCAGGCTGATCGTCGAGAAGCCTTTCGGCCACGACCTCGAGTCCGCGCGCGAGCTGAACGGCGTGATCGAGAAGTACTTCGACGAGAACGAGGTCTTCCGCATCGACCACTACCTCGGCAAGGAGACCGTCCAAAACATGCTCGCGCTGCGGTTCGCGAACGGCATCTTCGAGCCGATCTGGAACCGCCAGTTCGTCGACCACGTGCAGATCACCGTTTCGGAGTCGATCGGGATCGAGAACCGCGCCGGCTACTACGAATCGGCCGGCGCGATTCGCGACATCTTCCAGAACCACCTGCTGCAGCTGCTTGCGATCACCGCGATGGAGCCGCCGATCGACTTCACTGCCGACTCGGTTCGCAACGAGAAGGTGAAGGTGCTGCGCGCGCTGCATACGCCGGGGCCCAAGTCGGTCGTGCGCGGGCAATACGGCCGCGGCTTTGTCGAGGGCGAAGCGGTCGCCGGCTACCGCGAGGAAGAGGGTGTCGATCCGCAGTCGATGACCGAGACGTACGTTGCCGCGAAGCTCTACGTCGACAACTGGCGCTGGGCCGACACGCCGTTCTACGTGCGCATGGGCAAGCGGCTCCCCCGCCGCGAGACGACCATTGCGATCGAGTTCAAGCGCGCGCCGCACCCGCCGTTCGAGGAGCTCGCCGCCGAGGGGCTGCAGCCGAACGTGCTGCTCGTGCACGTCCAGCCGGACGAAGGCGTGTCGCTCGCGATCGGCGCGAAGGTTCCGGGGCAGGGCCTGAACATCCGCACTGTCCACATGGATTTCCTCTACGGTGGAGCCTTCCGGACGGGTCTGCCCGAGGCGTACGAGCGGCTGATCCTCGACGCGATGGTCGGCGACGCGACGCTCTTCACACGTATCGACGAGGTCTACGAGCAGTGGTCGCTGGTCGACGCCATCGTCGCGGCGTGGCCGCGCGACCGGCCGGCGTTCCCGAACTATCCCGCGGGCACCTGGGGCCCGCCGTCCGCCGACGAGTTGCTCAAGCGAGACCGGCGGTCCTGGCGGAGACATTGAACGTTCCGGCGATCCAGGGCGGCGATTTCCTGAAGTCGGCACCGCAAGCGGTGCCTCAGTGGCGGAGACATTGACACTGACGTCGATCCGCGGGATCGAGCGCGAGCTCGCGACGTTGCGCGCCGACCCCGACGCAGAGACGCCGTACCAGCGCACCAGCGTGATGACGCACACCGCATGGGTGCCGCCGGAGTGGGTCGAGGCGGCCGAGGACGTACTCAGCGGGTTGGCCGAACGGCATCCCTCGCGCACGATCGTGCTCTTCCCACAGCCGGGCGAGGACGACGGGCTCGACGGCGACGTCGAGGTGGGTGTCTACCCGACGAGCGAGGGACGGCAGATCTGCACCGAGACGATCCGGATCCGGCTCAAAGGGCCCCGCGCATCCGCGCCCGCGAGCATCGTGCAGCCGCTGCTGCTGCCGGACCTGCCGGCGTTCCTGCGCTGGCGCGGGCTGCCGCCGTTCGGCGCCCCGGAGTTCGAGCAGCTGGTCGACGTCGTCGACCGGCTGATCGTCGACAGCACCGAGTGGCCCGAGCTGCCGGAGAGCTATCGCGGCCTGCTGGACATCTTCGACCGCGTCGTGGTGTCGGACATCGCCTGGGCGCGCACGAGCAGGTGGCGCCCGATGCTTGCCTCGCTCTGGCCGGACATCGCCGGCGTGCAGCGCATCCGCGTCAAGGGGACCGCCGCGCAGGCACATCTGCTCGCGGGCTGGTTGCGCTCAAGGCTGAACCACCCGGTCGAGCTCGAGCACGAGCCGTCGGACCGGCTGGTCGGCGTCGACCTCGACGGCGAGCCTGCGCCGTTTCCGCCGGGCGACCCGCCGTCGGGCGCAGACGTCCTGTCGGAGGAGCTCGACCAGTTCGGGCGCGACCGGATCTACGAAGAAGCCGTACGCTCCGCTGTCACATGAGTCGCAAGGGCACGCGCGAGGAGTGGCTCGCCGCACGGCGCGAGCTGCTCGCCGCCGAGAAGGAGCACACGCGTCGCAGCGACGAGCTCGCGCGCATGCGCCGTGAGCTCCCATGGGTGGGCGTCGACAAGGAGTACGAGTTCGACACGGAGGAAGGGAAGGCGTCGCTCGCCGACCTCTTCCGCGGGCGTTCGCAGCTGCTCGTCTACCACTTCATGCTCGGGCCGGAGTACAAGGCCGGCTGCCCGTCGTGCTCGGCGATCGCAGACGGCTTCGACGGCTTCGCCGTTCATCTCATGCATCACGACGTGATGTTCACGGCCGTGTCGCGCGCGCCGTTCGACAACATCCGGGCGTTCAAGCAGCGGATGGGCTGGACGTTTCCGTGGGCGTCCGCGCACGAAAGCGACTTCAACTACGACTACGGCGTCTCGTTCACCGAGGAACAACAGCGCAGCGGCTTCGTCGACTACAACTACGGCTCCGAGAACTTCGCGCCGCCGCAGACGAACGGCGAGTCTGCGTTCGCGACGTCTGCCGGCGTCGACGTCGCGACGTTCATGCGCGAGGGGCCGGGCATGAGCGCGTTTGCGCTCGAGGACGGCGTCGTCTACCACACGTATTCGGCGTACGCCCGCGGTCTCGACGGGCTGTGGGGGATGTACCAGTGGCTCGATCGTGCACCGCTCGGACGCAACGAGGGCGGAGTATGGTGGCGCCGCCATGACGAGTACGACGACTGACTTCCAGACGCGAGTCAAGCCGCTGATCGCGGACATCCCCGGCTGGTTGACCGACGAGGAGGGAGAGGCGCTGTACGAGCTCGCGCGCTCGTGCAGCGGCGACGGCGTCATCGTCGAGATCGGCTCGTGGAAGGGGAAGTCGACCGTGTGCCTCGGACTCGGCTCGCAGGCCGGAAACTCGGTGCCGATCTACGCGATCGACCCGCACGCCGACTACCGGTTCGGCGACTTCAAGACGAACGTCGAGCGCGCCGGCATCGAGGAGCTCGTGCGGCCGATCGCCGCGCTGTCCCAGCCGGCCGCCGACACGTTCGACGAGCCGGTCGAGCTGCTCTTCGTGGACGGTTCGCACGAGTACGACCTCGTGCTCGAGGACTTCGAGAAGTGGGTGCCGAAGGTCGTCGACGGCGGCTGGGTCGCGTTCCACGACACGACGTGGACGGTCGGTCCGCGCAAGGTGGTCGGGCAGGGCGTCTACCGCTCACGGCGGTTCAAAGACGCCCGCTTCGTCGTCGGCTCCACCACCGTGGCGCGCAAGGTCGCGCACAACTCCCTCGCCGACCGCGCGCACAACCGCTACGTCCTCGGCGTCAAGACGGCGTTCTGGCTCGGCTCGTCGGCGTTGAAGAAGCAGCGCCGGCTGCTGCCGCAGCCGGTCGAGCGCTTCGGCCGGCGCATCCTCAAAGCGATTCAGTGATGCGGCTCGAGGAGCACGCCGACGCGGCGGCGTTCCTCGAGGCGGCCGCTCCGATGCTCGACGCCGACGAGGCGCGCCACAACCTCATCTACGGGATCTGTTCCACACTCGTCGACGCGCCGCATGCGTATTCGGAGGCTCACCTGTGGACGGTCGTCGACGGCGAGCCCCTCGCCGCCGCAGTGCTGACGCCTCCGTTCAACATCGTCGTCTCGCAGCCGCGTGTCGACGACGCGCTTTCCTTTCTCGCGCGCAGGCTCCGCGATCGCATCGAGCTGCCCGGCGTCACCGGTGCGCTGCCGGAGGTCGACGTCTTCGCCGACGCCTGGGGCTCGCCCCGCCGGCTCCGGATGAGCCAGGGGATCTACGCCGCGCGGAACGTCGAGCTGCCTGCCGTCCGAGGGCGGGCGCGCCAGGCGACCGCCGCCGACCGCGACGTCGTCGTCGGCTGGCTGCGGGCGTTCGCAGCCGAGGCGTTACCGGAGGATTCGCCGCACCTCGACCTCGAGCAGGCGTTCGAGCGCCGGGTGGAGAGCGACGCCGCCGGGTTCTTCCTGTGGGAGGACGAGGACGAGCCTGTCTCGCTCTGCGGCTGCGGCGGGCGCACGCCGAACGGCATTCGCATCGGCCCCGTCTACACCCCGCCCGAGCTCCGCGGCCGCGGCTACGGCAGCGCCGTCACCGCGCAGGTGACGAAGGAGCAGCTCGACTCCGGCCGGGACTACTGCTTTCTCTATACCGACCTGTCGAATCCGACCTCCAACAAGATCTACGTGAACATCGGCTACGAGCGCGTCTGCGACTCGGCCGAGTACGCGTTTGCTCCGAGCGAAAGCTGACGCTTTCGCTCGGGGGCGTACGCGCTTCGCGGGAACGCGCGCGGGCGCAGCGCGCTCTATGGTGCTTGGCGAGTGTTCGCTTCCGTGCGAAGGGCGCATGCTGCGCGTGCGCCCCTCGCATCAGCTCGCCTGCGCGTAAGCCCGCTTTGCTCGGCTTACGCTCCGGCCTTCGGCCGTCACGTGCTTCCTCTGGGTTACTTCCCGCCGCCGACGATGCGGAATCTCGGCTTTGCCACGATGATCTTGGACGGGTCCGACCACGACATCTGCTGGGCGCCGGTCGGCAGGTTCAGGTTGAAGCCGCGCACGCGGTACCACCACGTCCCGGCGGAGAGCGGCAGCACGACCGAGGTCCCGAGCGTCATCGTCCCGAGCGCGCCCTGGTTCTGCGGGTTCGGCTGCGGCGTGAAGGGATAGCGCGTCTTGCTCCACTGCACCTCGTACGCGGACGCGCCGAGCGCGGGCGTCCACGCCACGAGCGGATACCCGTAGAACGCCTGGCTGCTGCGGCCCGCGGTCAGTCGGCCGCTCGGCGAGAGGCCGGACGCAAAGAGCTCGCCGGCCGCGGTCAGGGACGGCTCGCTGTTCTTGCCGAAGCGGGCCACGCGTCCGGCGGCGCAGACGTCCTGCGGCAGCTCAAGGTCTTCGTACTGCAGGTTGCCGCCGGTCCGCACGATCGGTTCGCCGGGGCCGTGCGCGAACTTCAGCGGTGCTGCGAAGCCGAGCGTCGAGCCACCGACGGTGACGATCGTCGCCGACTCCTGGTTGCCGGTGTTGCCGATCAGGATCGTGTCGCCCGTCGAGAAGCCTGACCCGCCCACGGCCGACGTCGACACGCTGCCGATCGCGCTTGCGCTCGCCGTGGCCGTCGTGAGCGCGCCGGGCGAGACAGCGGCGACCGCGACGACGGTCCAGTAGTAGCCGCCGCTCGGCCACTCGGTGTCCCAGAGGTCGACGGGCGCGCCGAGGTTCCCGCCGAACTTCAGCTGCGGCGGCCCGGCGGGCGCGGACGTCGTCGCCGTCGAATCCGAGTCGGCGGGGACTGCCGTCGTCGGTGTCGCTGCCGGCTCGGACTCCGTCGACTTCACCTGCAGGCCGTCGAACGCGAAGCTGTCGGGCTCGCTGCCGTCGCGGAGGTAGTTCGCCCGCGCCGCGGGCAGCGACGCCGGGCTGCTCGGGAGCGCGAGCGGGCCGTACGGGCGCGGCGCGTATGCCGGGCCACCCACGATTGCGCTGGTGTACACGCGGTTCAGGCACTGCCGGTCGGTGAAGACGTAGACGCGGAAGAGCTCCGCCTTCTTCCCGTCGAGCGCGGTGTCGCCGGTGAACGTGAACGCGGGCATCAGGCGGTGGGCGGGCGAGGAGGGGTCGCCGCTCGAGATCACGTCGGAAACCGTGTCACCCAGCTTGATCGGACCTGTCGCGTAGGCCGGGTTGGTGGAGCTGTACACAGGGCTCCACGGCCCGTACGTGACGGCGGGAAGCTTGTTCTGGCGCGCGGCGGGATCGTTGTCCATGCGCAGCGCGCGGATCCGCCAGCGAATCGTCCCCGTCCAGCTCGCAGAGCGGTGGAAGGTATAGAACTCGCGCTCGTCGAGGACGTTCGTGAGCGCCATCTCCATCTTCGCCGTCGGGTTGTTGATGTCGATGAGCCAGATCTGGTACATGTCGGCGCCCTCGATCGGGCTCCAACGCAGCAGCCCCGGCTCGCTCGCCAGCGGCTTCGGCGCTGCCACCGGCTCCATGTCGAAACCGAACGGCTTGCTCCACGGCGTCGACGACGAGCGCTTGATCGCCCGCACGCGGGCGAACAGCGCGTGCGGACTGCCGGTGATCCAAGGCAGCGTGAGCGTCGGCGCCGCCACCGGCGTCGTCAGGTTCGACGCCGTGTAAATCAGGCCACTGTCGCGGAAGGTCGAGCTCGTCGACAGCTGGAACTGGTACCGCACTGCGCCGGCGACCGGGCTCCAGGCGAACGACGGCGTGCGCGGGAACGACGTCGCGGCGGGCTCGTCGGCCCGCAGGAGGAACCCGTGGAGCTTCGTCGGCGCCGCGCCTTTGACGGGCGTCGCCGCCTCGGCCGCCGAGGCAGCGCCGAGCAGGGTCAAACAGAGGGCCGCAAGAGGGAGGAGGCGCATTTCCTCCTGGTTTGTCGGCAGTGCGGGTGCTCCGGCTGTCCCTCGAAGGAGGGATGGCTAGGCGCCGGAAAGCGCTTCGGCAAGCCGTTCGCCGGCGGCGAGCACGAGCGCGTCGGCGCCCGCGCGCCCGACCAGCTGAACCGACGCCGGCAGCCCGTCCTCCGCGGCGCCGCACGGCAGCGCGAGCGCGGGCCAGCCGAGGGCGTTGAACGGCAGCGTGTTGCGGACGAGCGTCGCCCGCAGGGCCAGGTCGCCCACGCCGGTTCTCGGTGCCACGCACGGGAGCGTCGGCGTCAGCAGGAGGTCGCAGCCTTCGAGCAGCTCGTCGCAGCGCTCACGGTATTCGTCGCGTGTGCGGGCGGCGAGCGCGGCTTCCGCGTCCGTCACCGCGAGACACCGCTCGATCTTCGTCGCGACGTCGTCGCCGTAGAGCTCACTGTTCTCGTCGTAGAGCTCGCGGTGGACGTCAGCCACCTCGCGCATGAACAGCGCGTCGATCTGCGGGCGCGGCCATTCGACCGTGCGTGTGCGCGGAAAGCGTGCAGCCGCTTCGCGGACGCGCTCGCCGACGAGCGGATCGGCCTCGTCCGTCCAGGCGACGGCGACGGTGAGCTCCTCGAGCGATTCGAGCCGAGTCGGCTCGAAACCCGCGACGAGTGCCTCGAGCTGTGCACCGCAGCCCTCGACGGTGCGCGCCATCGGGCCGACATGGTCGAAGCTCGGCGCGAGCGGAAAGCAGCCGCTCGCCGGGACGAGGTCGTACGTCGGTTTCAGCCCGACCGTGCCGCAGCACGCCGACGGAATCCGGATCGAGCCGCCGGAGTCCGTTCCGAGTGCCGCGTCCGCGACGCCGGCCGCGAGTGCCGCCGCGGATCCGCCGCTCGAGCCGCCGGCGATGCGTCCGGGTGCGATGGGATTCGGGACAGTGCCGAAGTGCGGGTTCTCGGACGTGATCCCGTACGCGAACTCGTGCAGGTTCGTCTTGCCGACGTTCGCGTACCCCGCCGCCTCGAGCCGCACCACCGCCTCGGCCGACTGCGCCGGAACGTGGTCGGCGAAGACGGCGGAGCCGTAGGTCGTCGTCAACCCGGCGGTGTCGAGCAGGTCCTTGACGGCCAGCGGGATGCCGTCGACCGGCGCGTCCGGCCGCGCCAGAAAGATCGCCACGCCGGCGACTCTAGTGCTTCTTCTTCGCCGGCTTCTTCTTCGGCGGCTTCTGCACGATCACGTGGCGCGTGAAGGTTGCGCCCTTCGTCCCGGCCGGGGACATGCTCGTGAGCTGCAGGACGTTCGACACGCTCTTTGTTCGCAGCGACTGGAACAGCCGCGTCGGTAGGACGAAGCGGACGTCGTTGTTGCCGGCGCGAAGCGATGCGGAGCCGAGGCCGACCGAGCCGAGCACTGCGCCGAGCTTGCCGTCACCGCTCGAGAACACGACGAAGCGCAGCAGCCGCGTCTTGCTCGAGACCTTGATGACTTCGGGTGCGTAGACGTTCAGCGTCGGCGCCGGATCGCTCGTGGGGGCCCAGACGGGCGTGCCGATCACGTGGACGCCGGGGGGCGGATCGGTGGGGGCCGCCGGGGTGTTGGAGTCGACGCTGACCGAGCCGCTGACAGTGAACTCGCGGCCGTCGGCGCCGAGGCTGTCGTTCGGCAGCGAGAGGTAGGCGAGGGGGCTCCCGGCGCACGTGTTCCAGGGCACCGTGATCGACGCGGTCGAGCCGGAGACGGTCAACGGCTGCGGTGCTGTGCCTTTCGTGTTGGCGTAGTACGTCGGGGTCGAGACGACGCCGATCGGGATCGCGACGTTCAGCGTCAACGTCGCCGCGTAGCACGGAGCCGTCGGGTCGGAGCCGTGGGCGAACGTCACGTAGCGCACGGCGAGGTGGTTTACCGCGACCGGCGTGTCCGGGAGCGCACCGGACGACGTCCCGACGGGGATCGTCGCGAACGCCTCCGGCCGTGTCCCTGCGAGCGAGGAGATCGTGAAGCTCCCCGTCATGCGGGCCGTCGTGTAGTCGTTGAAGAACGAGGCGAGCGAGGTGCCGGCCGGCAGCACATTCGCGAGATCGGTCGTGCCCGGTGCGCCCGGGTTCGCGACCGCCTGATCCCAAACCGCCCTGACGTCGCCGTCGCCATAGCGCTCGGCCAGATACTCGAACAGCATCCACCCGGGATAGCCGTTCTTGTCGAAGTCCGTGTCGCCGCAGCGCGAGCCGACGCAGTCGAGGGTGCGGTCAGGGTTCTGCTCTTCGCCGCCTTCGGCCTTGCTCGCACGGACGGCGGCCCACTCGGCCGTGCCTTCCTGCAGCCACTGGTCGACGCCGGGGACCATCGTGTCCTCGACGAGGTGGAAGACCTCGTGGGCGATGATGGGATACGCAAGGCCGCTGTGCGCGTCGAGATGGACATTCCCGCTCTCGATGAACGCGTCCCAGCGGTCGAGTGGGCCGATACCGAACGGCAGCCCGTTGCCGTACGGGGCACAGGCTCCGGCGGCGGCGAAGTCGTCGATCGAGACGTTGACGCCGGGCGCCGGCACGGGCCAGCCCATGCCTGCATAGAAGGTGCGCGCGCGGTCGAGCATGCCCAGGATGTCGCCGGCCTTCTCCTCGGTGATGTGGTTCGGGCAGTTCGCGCTGGTGTCGCCGCCGTTGTAGTGGACGGTGAAGTTGGCGTTCGACAGCGTCACGATCCCGTCGATCGGGAACGGGTCGGTCGCCGACGCGCTCGGCACGACGACCGTCAGTCCGAGCAGCATCAGCCCAAGCGCAGCGAGACCGCGAAGAGACCGCATCAGAGGCCAGATCGGCCCCCGAGAGACCTTCCTTTAGTCGAAATGCAGGTAAATGAAAGAGACCGCGACCGCGCCGCCTGCGATCAGAAGCGCGATCGCGAAAAGGGCCCAGCCCATGAGGACGTTCCTGTGCGCGAGCTCCGGCGTGACTTCCACCGGCTCGTTCGTCGTCCGCGGCGGCCGCGGCTGGGGCAGCGGCTCGCTCATCCGAGTACCGGATCAACCGCCATCGCGACGAACAGCAGCGCCAGGTAGAGCAGCGAGAAGTGGAAGAGCAGGGCAGCCCGGCGGGGCGTCGTGTCGCGTCGAAGCCGCAGCGCGAGCCAGAGGAAGACCGCGCCGAGCGTGAGCGCCGCGACGAGATAGAGGACGCCGAGCGTCCCCCAGACGAACGGCACGGCCGTCACCGCGACGAGCACCAGCGCGTACAGCACGATCTGCCGCGTCGTCTCGCGCGCGCCCCGCACGACGGGCAGCATCGGGATCCGCGCTGCCTCGTAGTCGCGGCGGATCAGCAGCGCGAGCGCCCAGAAGTGCGGCGGCGTCCAGAAGAAGACGATCAGGAAGAGCCAGAGCGCCGGCAGCGTCAGGTTCCCGGTCACGGCGGCCCACCCGACCAGCGGCGGCACGGCGCCCGCCGCGCCGCCGATGACGATGTTCTGCGGCGTCGAGCGCTTCAGCCAGCGCGTGTAGACGAGGACGTAGAACAGGTTCCCGACCAGCGCGAGCGTCGCTGTCAGGACGTTCACGAGCGATGCGAGCAGGACGAACGAGAACGCCGACAGCGTCAGGCCGAACTCGAGCGCGCAGGTCGGCGGCATCCGCTCGGCGGCGAGCGGGCGCGCGCGTGTGCGCTTGCCCATCAGCTTGTCGATGTCGCGGTCGAGGACGTGGTTCAGCGCCGACGCGCCGCCGCAGGCAAGCGCGAGGCCCGTCATGGTCACGACGACGAGCCACGCTGCCGGCGCGCCGCCTGCGCCGACGAACATCGCGCACAGGCCGGTGACGAGGAGCAGCGACATGATCCGCGGCTTCGTCAGCGTCACGTAGTCGCGCCACGGCGCAGGCGGCGCACGTTCGCCGCGATACGTGGCGACCGTGAGGACGAGCGTCGCCGCGAAGGCGATCGCTGCGAGCGCGAGATGCAGTCCCGACAGCGTCACGAGCGCCGCGATCCCGAACAGCACGAGGGCGCTCGAGGCGGGCACAAGCAGGCGGCGGTGGGCGATCCACGCGGCGACGACCAGCGCGACGAGGGGCGGCAGCGCGAGCGCGGCGAGCACACGGTGTGCTGCGCCGAGCGAGGCGGCCCCGCTCACCACTGCGAGCAGCACGGCCGCCGACGCGAACAGCGCCGTCAGGTGGAGCCAGGGGCCGGGTCTGGACCAGGGCGCCGACTCGGCGGCGACCGTCTCATCCACATCGATGGTCGAGACGCGGCTGGAAGTACGGCTGCGGTCAGACAAGCTCGAGTCTCCTGCGCAGGTCACGCAGCGGCCGCGCGCTGGTGACGTAGGGGATGCGTTCGAAGTTCCATTCCGGCGGCGGCGAGGTCGTGTACCACTCGAGCGTGTCGGCGAGCCACGGGTCGTTCGCGGCCCGGACGCCCGCCCGCGACGTCTTCACGACGTTCCAGAAGAAGACGAGGAAGCCGATCGTCATGACCGCGGAGCCGATCGTGGAGAGAAGGTTGTACGCCTGCGTCAAGCCGTGCTCGCTGTACGTGAAGTTGCGCCGCGGCATCCCCATCAGCCCGAGCATGTGCTGCGGGAAGAAGGTCAGGTTGAAGCCGATGAACACGAGCCAGAAGTGGATTTTCCCGAGCCGCTCGTCGAGCAACCTGCCGAAGAGCTTCGGCCACCAGTAGTAGAGCCCGGCGAAGACGGCGAACACGCCGCCGCCGAACATGACGTAGTGCATGTGCGCGACGACGTAATACGTGTCCGTCACCTGCCAGTCGACCGGGAAGGACGCCAGGAAGATTCCCGAGAGGCCCCCGATCGTGAAGACCGCGACGAAGCCGAGCGCCCACAGCAGCGCCGTGTCGAAGATCAGGTTGCCGCGCCACGTCGTCGCGATCCAGTTGAAGATCTTCACACCCGTTGGCACCGCGATGACCATCGACGAGAGCATGAAGAAGACGTTGAGGAAGTTCGGCAGCCCGACGCTGAACATGTGGTGGGCCCAGACGAGCATCGAGTAGAAGCCGATCGCGACGGTCGAGAACGCGACGGCCTTGTAACCGAAGATCGGCTTGCGCGAAAAGACGGGGATGACCTCGGAGATCACGCCCATCCCCGGCAGGATGATGATGTAGACCTCCGGGTGGCCGAAGAACCAGAACAGGTGCTGATAGAGCACGGCGCTGCCGCCCTGGTCGGGCAGGAAGAAGTGCGTGCCTGCCTGCCGGTCCAGGAGCAGGAACGTCAGCGCCACGGCGATCACCGGGATCACCGCGAGGAGCAGCACCGAGTAGATCTCGATCGTCCAGAGGAACAGCGGCAGCCGCATCCAGCTCATGCCGGGAGCACGCATGTTGTGGATGGTCACGAGAAAGTTGATCGCGCCGACCAGCGACGAAACGCTGACCAGGTGCAGCGACAGGATCCAGAGATCCTGGCCGTGCCCAGGCGAGAAGAAGTTCTCCGACAGCGGGGGGTACCCGTACCAGCCGGACTTGGCGGCGCCGCCGTTCGCGAGGAAGCTCAGGAACATCGTCAGGCCGCCGAACAGGAACAGCCAGTACGACAACGCGTTCAGCCGCGGGAACGCCATGTCGCGCGCTCCGATCATCAGCGGGACGAGGTAGTTCGCGAGCCCGGCCCAGAACGGGACGATGAAGAAGAAGATCATCGTCGTCCCGTGGATCGTGAACAGCTCGTTGTACGAGTTCCGGGTGATGAAGTGCTCGTTCGCCTGAGCGAGCTGCGCCCGCATCAGCACTGCGAGGATCCCGCCGGCGGTGAAGAACGCGAGGGACGTCCCGATGTAGAGCAGGCCGATCCGCTTGTGGTCGGTCGTCGTCACCCAGGACGCAACACGGCCGCGGCGCCAGTCCGCTCGATACGTCTCTGTTCTAACCGCCACTCGGTGCTCCCTTGACGATGTTCTGCTTCAAGTAGGCGTTGAGCGCTGCGAACTGCTCGTTCGTCCACCCACTCCCGACCGGAGGCATATAGGTCTCTGTCGGCTTGAGCCGGTTCTGGCCGTTGACGAGCAGCGAGTGCAGGCTCTGCGGTGTCGTGAGGAGCGTGCTCGTGGCGATCGCCGGCCCGTAGCCGCCTTGTCCCTGCAGGCCGTGGCACTGCGCGCAGACGCCGGCCCACTCGTTCTGACCCAGCTGCGAGGCCGCGCTCGCGAGCCACGCTCGGTAGTCGGCCGGCGACTCGGCCTGGACGCGCGCCTTCATCTCGGCATGGAAGACGCCGCAAAACTCCCCGCAGCGACCGCGAAACGTCCCGATCTGGTTCGCCTGGAACCAGGTGTGGTTCTGGCGACCCGGTACGGCGTCGAACTTCCCGCCGAGCTCCGGGATCCACCAGCTGTGGACGACGTCGTGCGAAAAGATGTTGACCTGCACGACGCGGTGCACGGGGACGTGCAGCTCGTTGATCGAGATCTCGCCGTCCGGGTATGTGAACTGCCAGTAGAACTGGTGCGCGTCGACGCGGATCATCAGCGGCCCGCCCTGCGCCTTCGCGGCGGGGACGTCCCTGATCCCCGGCAGCTTGTAGAGGATGAAGCCGGCGATCGCCGCCAGGATCAAGACGGGAATCGCCGTCCAGATCAGCTCGAGACGGGTCGCGCCGTGGATCTGCGGTCCTTCCGCCGTCCGCGCACGCCGACGCCGCCGGTAGCGGTAGATGAACGCCAGGAGCGTTCCTTCGACGACGACGAAGATCACGCCCGTGTAGAGGGCGATCCACTTGTACGAGGCGTTGATGTCCTGGGCGTTCGGCGAATGCGGGGTCGCCGGGGCGAACCCGGCATTGCCGCCGTAGGCGACGGCAGCGCACGCCAGCGCGGCGCCGAGAGCAAGCATCAGGACGAAGGTCTTGCGCCTCACCGGCGCTGGCATCCTACGAGATGGTCGCGTGTGAGTTCGATTGAGTCGGTCAGCGATTTCCGACGTCCATGCGGGCTGAGCCCGCACGGACTGGAGAAGGCGCCGCAAGCGGCGCCTTAGGAGATGGTCGCGCGTGAGTTCAGTTGAGTCGGTCAGCGATTTCGGACTGGAGGCGGCGCCGCAAGCGGCGCCTTAGGAGCCGATGGCGGGCTCGCGTGTACATCTACCGCCGGGCGTCGGAGATCGTTACGAGGTGTACGTGAACGGCGTCCCGCAGCAGCCCGGCCGCGACTTCGACCGCCTCGGGGACGAGCTCGTCTTCCGGCGGCCGCTCGCGCAGGAGGGGCGGCTCGGCCCGATCCGCTGGCTGTCGATGCTGCTCGGTATCGCTGGCACCTACCGGAAGCATGAGAACGTCGACGTGATCTACGAGCTCAACGGCCGACGGACCGTCGCGACGCTTACCCCGGGGTCTGACCCCGCAGGGGTCTGACCCAGCCTTCAAGACGTTCGAAGCTTCGCGATCGTCGCCTTGTCGGCGGCGAGGATCTTCGGCGGGAGCACCGCGAACTGCAGCGCGGCGGCGAATCGCTGGCCGGGGCCGATGGCGTACGTCAGGAACGGACTGAGCAGATTCGCCTTCGCCGACTTCTGCGGGACGACGGCGTAGGTGAACGTCGAGATCGGGTAGGCGGCTGCGGCCGACGCAGGGGGGTCGACGATCGAGACCGCCTTCCCGGGCCGTACGCTCGTGACGGTCGCTGCAGCTGCGCTCACCGCGCGGCGGACCGGGAGGACGTAGTTCCCGGCGCGGTTCCGGACGGCCGCGGACGAGAGGCCGTTCTCGATCGCGTAGGCCGCGTCGAGATAGCCGATCGCCCCGCGCGCACGGGAGAGCGCGGCCGCGACTCCGGAGCTTCCTTCGCCGCCCGCGCCCGTCGGGAACTCGACGGACGTGCCCGTACCCAGACGGCGCTTCCACGTCGGGCTCACGCGCGACAGGAAGTCGGTGAAGGTGTACGTCGTGCCGCTCGAGTCCCTCCGGAAGATCGGGGTCACCGGGATGGTCGAGAGCTTGGCGCCGGGGTTCAGCTTGGCAATCGCCGCGTCGTTCCATGACGTGATCTTCCCGAGGAACATGTCGGCGATGACGGGGCCCGTCAGCCTGAGGTGCTTCGGCGCGCCCGGCACGTTGTACGTGATCGCGGTACCGGCGAGCGCCCAGGGGATCTCGACGCAGCCCTTGCACGCGCTCTGCTCATTCGCCGTCAGTGGTGCATCGCTCGCCCCGAAGTCGACGGCGCGGTTCGTCAGTTGCCGAATGCCGCCGCCGCTGCCGATCGGCCCGTACGTGATCGCGACGCCGTGCGTCTTCGCATAGTCCGGAATCCACTTCGCGACGAGAGGGAAGACGAGTGTCGAGCCGGCGCCGACGAGGGCGCCGCCGGAGCTCGAGTCGCTGCTCTTGCCCTTGCCGCCGCAGCCTGCAAGCAGCAGGACGCCGGCGACGAGCACGAGCGGTCTCACGCCCCGTCTTTGTCCGCTGGTTCGAGTCGGTAACCGACGCCGTACCGCGTCTGGATGAACGTGTGCCGCGAGGCGCGACGGTCGATCTTGTCGCGCAGCCGCCGCACGAACACGTCGACGGTGCGGTCGCGATGCGTCTCGCGGCGCCCCCAGATCTTCTGCAACAGCTCGTCACGGGTGACGACACGGCCCCGCTCCAGCGCGAGCTGATACAGGAGCCGGAACTCGGTCGGCGTCAGCTCCGCGCTCTCGCCGTCGACGAACGCCTGCACTTCGCGTGGGTCGATGCGCAGCTCCTCGATTTCGATCGGCTCGCCGCGTGGCGCGTCGTCGCGGCGGTTCGCGCGGCGCGTCGCCGCACGGACGCGTGCAACGAGCTCCTTCATCGAGAACGGCTTGACGAGGTAGTCGTCCGCGCCGATCTCGAGCGCGTGCACGCGGTCGTGCTCGGTGCCGCGCGCGGAGACGACGACGATCGGCGTCGCAATGCCCTCGGACCGTGCCTCCTGGATGACGCTCCAGCCGTCGCGCTCGGGAAGCATCAAGTCGAGCACGACGACGTCCGGGCGCTCGAAGCGCAGGCGCGCAAGCCCCTGCTCGCCTTTGCCGACGACCACCGGGTCGAAGCCGGCGGTGGAGAGGTGTCGCGCCATGCCCTCTGCGATGACGCGGTCGTCTTCGACGATCAGGACTTTGGCCATACTCGCTCCGAATGATGGAGGACGCGCGGGCGTACGAGGAGCTCCGGGTGGGTTTTACAGCTGCGGTCTCGCACGAGCTGCGGACGCCGCTGGCGCGGTTGCTGGCACTCCTGGACTCGGCCGACCTGCCCGGAGCAGACCGCGACGCCCTGCTTGCCGAGGCGCGCGAGCAGGTCGAGGAGATGCGCGAGCTGATCGACGACGTGCTGTTTCTGTCCGAGCTCGAGAGCGGCCGCCTCGTCGTCTCGCTCGGGGGCACGCCGGCGCTGCCGGTACTCGAGGAGACACGTGACCGGCTCGCGGACAGCGCGGAGCGTGCCGATGTCGAGATCCTCATCGACACGTCGCCTGACGTCGTCATCCCGCTCCGCCGCCGCATGCTGCAGATCGTCGTCGAGAACCTGGCGCTGAACTCCATCCGGTACGCAGGCCCCGGCACGAGCCTCCGTCTCGTTGCGCGGCCGGGCTTGCTCGAGGTCTCGGACGACGGCCGCGGAGTCGACGAGGAGGAGCTGCCGCGGTTGTTCGAGCGGTTCTACCGCAGCGACCGCGCGCGTGCTTCGCGCGGGACGGGGCTGGGTCTCGCGATCGTCAAGCACGTCGTGGCCTCCGCGGGGGGTCAGGTGGAAGCGACGGGCGGCCCGGGGCGGGGGCTGCGCGTCGTGTGCAGCTTCCCCGCCCCGTAGGGCCTCGTCGAAGCTAGCCGTGGATCAGAGCGGTCGTCTTGAGTGACGCCCTGAGCACGACCTTTGGGATCGGCACGAAGAGCAGCTTCGGCGCGTCGGCCTGGCCCTTCGTCAACGCCCAGTTCACGAACTTCTTCAGGTCGGCTGCCTTCGACGTCTGCTTGGGGACGATCACGTACGTGAACGTGCAGATCGGGTAGGCGAGCTTCTGCGTTCTCGCCGGGTTCACGATCGAGATCCCGCCGTTGTCGGGGGCAACGCGGTTGATGGTTGCGGCCGCCGATTTGATTCCCGTCAGCCCGGGGAGCGCGTACGTCCCGGCCCTGTTCCTCACGGTCGCGAACTTGAGGTGGTTCTTGAGCGTGTACGCGACGTCGACGTAGGTGATGCCGCCGTCGGTCGAGCTGAGCGCGGCCGCAACGCCGGAGCTGCCGCGGGCGCCGATGCCGGTCGGCCAGTTGACGGCGACGCCCTTGCCCTGGGCGCTCTTCCACGACGGGCTGACGTGCGACAGATAGTCGGTGAGGTTGTAGGTCGTGCCGCTGTTGTCGGAGCGGTGGATCACGGTGATCTTCAGGTTCGGGAGCGACTTGCCCTTGTTCAGCTTCTTGATCGCCGGGTCGGTCCAGCTCGTGATCCGGCCGGCGAAGATGCTCGCGAGCACCTGACCTGTCAGGTGGACATGGTTCGGCAGCGCGTCGCCCTTGTACGCGATCGCCGTTGCGGAGAGCGCCCAGGGGATCTGCACGCAACCCTTGCAGGCGGCGAACTGATCCGGGGTCAGCGGCGCGTCGCTCGCGCCGAAATCGACGGTCCGGCTCGTGACGGCGTTGATCCCGCCGCCGGATCCGATCGGCCCGTACGTGACCTTGAGGCCGAGCGAGTCGACCTTCTGCGTCCAGACGGCGACGAGCGGAGCGACGAACGTGCTCCCGGCGCCCGTCAACTCGGTCGCCTGCGGCCGAGCCTGTGCCGTTCCTGCGGAGCCGGCGATCGCAGTTGCCGCGAGCGCCGCAAGGACGCCCGTCAGCAGCGTGATGGTTTTCCTGCTCAAGTCGCCCTCCTTCCCGTATGTCGGCGTGGAGTCGATCGCGGCGAGCATGCCGCCCGTCGGAGCAGGGGTGGGCAGACGCGAGGTGACGGTGTGGTGACAGGCTGGTAAACGGGTGTCTGGTCGCGCGGCTTCCGGTTTAGGGTTGCCGTCCGATGAGCGCCGTGCCGTCCGGGTACTCCCTCCGCAGCAGCACCCGCCGACTCACCGACCGGATCGGCGACGTCGCCCTCAGGGTCGTGACGGCTCTCGCCGCGCTCGCGGCCCTGGTCCTGCTCGGCGCGATCGTCTGGAAGGTCATCCACCTGGCGTGGCCGGCCATCCAGCACTACGGGCTGAGCTTCGTCACAGGCAAGACGTGGGACCCCGTCAAGGGTGTCTTCGGCGCGCTCCCGTTCATCTACGGCACCGCGATGAGCTCGCTGATCGCACTCGTCATCGCGACGCCCCTCTCGATCGCGATCGCGCTCTGGTTGAGCGAGCTGGCGCCCGGCGGCGTCCGCGGCGTCGTGGGGTCGCTCGTCGAGATGCTCGCTGCCATCCCGAGCGTCGTCCTCGGGCTCTGGGGGATCCTCGTGCTCGGCCCGTTCCTCGCGGACCACCTCGAACCGTGGCTGCACGACCATCTCGGCTTCATCCCGCTGTTCGGCCCACCTTCCGCGACCGGAACCGGGCTGTTCACCGCCGGCCTGATCCTGACGATCATGATCGTCCCGATCATCGCCAGCATCTGCCGCGAGCTGTTCCTGCAGGTCCCGAACGAGCTCGAGGAAGGAGCGCTTGCCCTTGGCGCCACGCGCTGGGAGATGGTGCGCGGCGTCATCATCCCGTCGACGAGGACGGGGATCGCCGCAGCGATCATCCTCGGCCTGGGTCGCGCGCTCGGAGAGGCCATCGCCGTGACGCAGGTGATCGGCGGCGGGACGACGATCTCCGCGAACGTCTTCGGGCCGATCGATACGCTCGCGAGCAAGATCGCCGCGAGCTACCAGGGAGCGGCCTCAGGCCTCGAGGCGGCGTCCCTGCTCTACCTCGCCGCGATCCTGATGGTGATCGGGCTGCTGACGAACCTTGCCGCGCAGGTCATCGTGCGCGTCTTCGATCCGCTCAAGGGAGCCCATTGATGTCGGCCGTCACTCCTGCCGTCACGCTCAAAGCCTCCGGCGGTCTGCGGCGGCGGAAGATCGTCAACAAGATCATGGAGTTCATCGGCTGGGCTGCAGCGCTGGCGGCGGTCGCTGTGCTCTTCGTCGTCATCGTCTCCGTGCTCCTGCGCGCCTGGCCGGCGCTGAGCTGGAACTTCCTCACGAAGCCCCCTGCGCTCTTCGGCCAGCCCGGCGGCGGCATCTCCAGCGCGATCGTCGGCTCGGCGATCATCGTCGCGATGGCGACGGCGCTGGCGCTGCCGGTCGGCGTCCTGATCGGGATCTACCTCACGGAGTTCGCGCCGCGCTCCGTCGCTCAGCCGGTTCAGCTCGTGCTCGACGTCCTCAACGGGCTGCCCACGATCATCACCGGCATCTTCGTGTACGGCCTGCTCGTCATCGGCAACGGGCAGAGCGCGTACGCGGGCGCATTCGCACTCGCGATCGTGATGCTGCCGCTCGTCGCCCGCGCGGCACAGGAGACGCTGCTGCTCGTGCCGTCGGCGCTGCGCGAGGCCAGTCTCGCGCTCGGCGTCAGCCGCTGGCGGAGCGTCATGGGCGTGATCCTGCCGACTGCCGTTGGCGGCATCCTCACCGGCGCCGTCCTCGCCGTCGCGCGCGCCGCCGGCGAGACCGCGCCGCTGCTCTTCACGAGCTCGATCTTCCAGCTCGGCACGGTTACGACCGACGTCTCGAAGGCGATGCCGAACATCCCCGTCCTGATCTTCACGTACTCCGAGCAGCCCGACCAGGCGCTGCACGAGCAGGCGTGGGGCGCCGCGCTCGTGCTGATGGTGTTCGTGCTCGTGTCGAGCCTGCTCGCGAAGGCCCTGCTCGCCCGCTCCAGGAGGAAGCTCGGACGATGATGACCGACGACGTTACGATCCCCGTCGACGTGGCGCACGTGGAGATCGCCCAAGAACGCGCGCCGGCCGCACCGATGCAGCGCGAGATCGTCTTCGACATCAACGATCTCGCCGTCACCTACGGGCCGGTCACCGCCATCAGCGGCGTCAACCTCGAGATCTACGGCAACCTCATCACTGCGTTCATCGGCCCGTCGGGGTGCGGCAAGAGCACCTTCATTCGCTGCCTGAACCGCATGAACGACCTCGTTCCCGGAGCTCGCGTCCACGGGGAGCTGCTCTATCACGGCCAGGACATGTACGCCGACGGCGTCGATCCGGTCGAGGTGCGACGGCGGATCGGGATGGTGTTCCAGCGTGCGAATCCGTTCCCGAAGTCGATCTACGACAACGTCGCGTGGGGCCCGCGGGTGCTCGGGATGAAGAAGGGCCTCGACGAGCGCGTCGAGAAGGCGCTGACCGGCGCAGCATTGTGGGACGAGGTCAAGGACCGGCTGAAGAAGAGCGCCCTCTCGCTGTCAGGCGGCCAGCAGCAGCGGCTTTGCATCGCGCGCGCGATCGCGATCGAGCCGGAGGTGCTGCTGCTCGACGAGCCGGCGTCGGCGCTCGACCCGATCGCGACGGCCGCGATCGAGGAGCTGATGCACGACCTCAAGAACGAGTACACGATCGTGATCGTCACGCACAACATGCAGCAGGCCGCGCGCGTCGCCGACATGACGGCGTTCTTCTCGCTGCAGGTCGACGACGGGAAGCGCTCGGGAATCCTGGTGGAGTACGACAAGACGGACAAGCTCTTCACGAACCCTGCCGACCAGCGCACGGAGGACTACGTCACCGGCCGGTTCGGATGAGCTTGCTCACGTTCTCGAATGGCCGCGGGCGCCGGGAGCCCGGAGGGCACAGTGCTTACCGGCACGGGCCCGGAGAGGGTCGCGGCGCCAGCGGCCGCAGCTTTTCGCGGAGCCCGGCTCCGCCGGGCGGGAGCGAAAGGCGGCGGAGGACGTGAGGACGACGTTTCAGGATGAGCTGGATGTGCTCGAGGCGACGCTCCACGAGGAGGGCGACCTCGTCCTGCGGGCGCTCCGCGGCGCGCTCAACGCGCTCGAGCAGCGCGACCACGAGCTCGCAGACGAGGTGATCGCGTTCGACGACGACGTCGACCAGCGGTACATCGCGATCGAAGAGGGGATCCAGACGCTGCTGGCGCGGCAGACGCCAGTCGCGAGCGACCTCCGCCTCGTGCTCGCCATCCTCCACGTCAACCTGCATCTCGAGCGCATGGCCGATTACTGCGTCACGATCGCGAAGCTGTCGAAGCTCGTGCCGGACGTCGAGCCGTCGCCTCGCTTCATCGAGGGCTTCGAAGAGATGGGTGCGCGCTGCGAGGAGATGATCAAGATCGCGCTCGACTCGTTCGCGAATCGCGACCTCGAGGCTGCGGAGTCGCTTGTCGCGCTCGACGAGCTCGTCGACCGCGCCAACCGCCGTGTCGTCGAGCGGATCCTCGAGCTCGGCGAAGCGGCGGCGATGCGCGAGTACGGTCTCCGGATGGTGCTCGTCTCGCGCTCGCTGGAGCGCATCGGCGACCACGCGGTCGACATCGGGGAGCAGGTCGCCTACCTGCTCACTGCGGAGTTTCGTGAGTTCACGGACGCAACGCACCCGCCGGCGCGCGGGTCTTGACTCCGTCCGCGACCGAAGTCAAGATCGGCGTCCCTCGTGACTGAACGCGACGAGAACTTCGACCAGCGCATGCGGCAAGCCGAGTCCGAGGTTGCGCGCGAGTTCGTCGCGTTGGATCGCGATCTGGTGCACCGCGAGTTCGTCCGCGTGACCGACGAGCTGATGCGCAATGCGAGAGTCGTGGACTTCGTGCCGGTCCTGGTGCATCGCCACGTCCGCGAGAACCTTCGTCTGGCCGCGTCCGGCTAGACCTGCGAGACTCCGCCGCCGGTGGCCCGGCTCTCGCTCGTCCCGCAGAAGCGCGAGTTCTTCGTGCTCTACAGCCGTGCGGCACGAAATGCCGTCGAGATCGCGCGCCTCCTGGTCGAGCTACTCGAGGATTTCCCCCCGAGCGAGGGGCGGCTCCGCGACATCAAAGAGCTGGAGCACGAAGGCGATCGGCTGACGCGCGAGGTCGTGGACCTGCTCAACCGCACGTTCGTCACGCCGTTCGACCGCGACGACATGTACGAGCTTGCGAGCGTGCTCGACGACACCTGTGACCACATCGACGAGGCGGCCGGGAAGATCGCCGGTTACGGGATCGCTGAGATTCGACCGGCGGCGAAGGAGCAGGCGCACGTCATCCTCCGCGCGACGCAGAAGCTCTGCGAGGCCGTCGAACGGATCGACGGCTTCAAGGACGCCGACCGCCAGCTGCACGAGCTGCGCGATCTCGAGGACGAGGGCGACCGGCTGAACCGCGAGGCCGTGTCGGAGTTGTTCAGGACGGAAACGGATGCGATCACCATCATCCGCTGGAAGGACATCCACGAGCAGCTCGAGGAAGCCGTCGACGCCTGCGAGAACGCCGCCGACGTGCTCGAAGCGATCCTCGTCAAGAACCGTTAGGCGGGCGTGAACGACGTCCTGTTCGTCCTGGTCGTCGTCATCGCGCTCGGGTTCGACTTCACCAACGGCTTTCACGACACCGCCAACGCGATCGCGACGTCGGTGGGCACGCGCGCGCTCTCGCCGCGTGCGGCGGTGCTGATCGCTGCGGTCGCGAATCTCGCGGGCGCATTCGTGACGACGGCGGTGGCCAAGAACATCGCGACCGGCATCATCGACGGCAATCTCGCGACGCTGGGAACGCTGTTCGCGGCGCTCATCGGCGCGATCGCCTGGAACCTGTTGACGTGGCGGCTGGGCTTGCCGTCGAGCTCGTCGCACGCGCTCATCGGCGGGCTCATCGGAGCCGCGCTCGTTCAGTCCGGCGAGGCGGGCGTCGAGTGGCATAGCGTCGCGCACAAGGTCGTGATCCCCGCGCTCTTCGCACCTGCGATCGCGTTTGCCGGGGCCTTTCTGCTCCTGCTCTTCCTCTACTGGCTCTTTCGCTGGCTCAACCCGGGATTCGCGGCACGCGGCTTCCGTCTGGGCCAGCTCGGA
Organism: Gaiellaceae bacterium; assembly: GCA_035456125.1. Taxonomy (GTDB): domain Bacteria; phylum Actinomycetota; class Thermoleophilia; order Gaiellales; family Gaiellaceae; genus 3-1-20CM-4-69-9. The sequence continues at coordinate 63,843 of DATIDT010000029.1, read as the reverse complement.
ACCGGAACGTGGGTCGCGTTCACCCATGGGGCGAACGACGCGCAGAAGACGATGGGGGTGATCGCCCTGGCGCTCGTCCTCCACGACAACGGTGACGTCGCCGATCTCACGATCCCGACGTGGGTGAAGGTGTCAGCCGGTGCCGCGATCGGCCTCGGCACCTACGTCGGTGGTTGGCGAATCATCCGCACGCTCGGACAACGCGTCTTCCAGATGGAGCCCGAGAGCGGCTTCGCCGCGCAGGCCACGGCGGGGACGACCATCTACCTCGCGACGAAGTTGGGGTATCCGCTGTCGACGACACATGTCGTCTCGGGTGCCGTGATGGGCGCCGGCGCGACACGCCGGCTGTCGGCTGTGCGCTGGGGCGTCGCGGGCAACATCGTCGTCGCGTGGATCCTCACGCTCCCGGCGGCGGCACTCGTTGCAGCGGCGTTCTACTGGCCGATCCAAGCGATCTTCTGACCGGTACGATCGCCGGACCGTGGCGATCGAGAGCGGATCGGAGCCGACCTTCACCGCCACCTACCTCGACACGCCCGACCGGCGCCTGACCCGCGCAGGAATTCCGCTGCGCCGGCGCGTCGAGAAGGGCAAGAGCACCTGGGAAGCCCGGATCGGCGACACGACGGTGTCGGCGCCCGGCGGTCCGGCGAAGCCGCCCGCCGAGCTGCAACGCGTCCTCGCTGCGCTCCTGCGCGGTGACGACGTCGTGCAGGTTGCGCGGCTGCGCCGCGGCGAGGACGACGTCGTGCTCCTCGACGGCCAGCGCGTGCTCGCGAGCTACGACGACATGGACGCGGCGCTCGCCGAGGCGCTCGAGCGTCCCTCGCAGGAGGCGGCGCCGCCGAAGAGTGCGCCTGCGGTCGAGCATCTGCGCGCCTACCTGCGGGCGCAGCTCGAGGCGATCGAGCGCCATGATCCGGCCGTCCGCGTCGGCTCGGACGCCGAGGACCTGCACAAGCTGCGCGTCGCCGTCCGCCGCTCCCGAGCCGCGCTTCGCGAAGCGCGCGCGCTGCTCGGCGACGAGCAGGGACGTACGCTGCGAGACGAGCTCGAGTGGCTCGGCGGCCGGCTCGGCCCCGCGCGCGATCTCGACGTCCTGATCGCACGCCTGCGCCGCGAGGTCGCCGAGCTGGACGGGCCGGATGCCGTGCCGGCGACCAAGATCGTCGCGCAGCTCGAGCAGGAGCGTGAGGCTGCACAGCGCGAGCTGCTCGAGACGCTCGAGTCGGAGCGCTACGCGAACGTGCTCGCGCTGCTCGGGCAGGTCGTGGACACGCCTCAGGTGACGACGAGCGACATCTCGCTCACCGACCTGACCCGGCGCGAGTTCAGGAAGCTGAAGCGTCAGGTCGACACTCTCGGTCCGACCGCGTCGAACGACGCGCTCCACCGCGCACGCATCCAGGCCAAGCGGCTGCGGTATGCCACCGAGCTGTCGTCTCAGTTGCTCGGCAAGAAGGGCGACGGCGTCGTGTCGGCGGCGAAGACATTCCAGGACGTTGTCGGCGCGCATCAGGACGCAGTCGTCGCGGAGCAGTACATCCGTCATGCCGTGCGCCGTAGCCGCGGCGTCGGCGCCGGTATCGCCGCCGGCCGCCTGATCGAACGTGAACGTGCACGGCGCGTGGAGGCGCGTGCCGGCCTGCCGGAGGCGTGGAAGCACCTCGAGCGGCGCGCGACGAAGATCTGGGGCTGAGCTGCTCGTCGTCCGCCATGCGCGGGCCGGCGACAGATCCGCGTGGCATGGGGACGACCGCCTGCGGCCGCTCGACAAACGGGGTCGGGCACAAGCGCGCTCGCTCCTCGAGGCACTCGAGCCGTTCGCGATCGAGCGCATCCTCTCGAGCCCGTACGTGCGGTGCGTGCAGACGGTCGAGCCGCTTGCGGCGAGCCGCGAAATCGAGCTCGAGCTGCGCGACGAGCTCGGCGAAGGGCGTGGCGACGGTGTCGAGCTCGCGCGTTCGCTCGCGGGCGACCCCGTCGTGCTCTGCGTGCACGGCGGCCTGAGCGACGTGGCCTTCGGCGAGCGGCTGAAGAAGGCAGAGACGCTCGTCGTCGGCGCGGGCGGCCGCGTTGTGCGGCGCTTTCGCGTCTGACTACGCGGTCGCTGCGACGTTCGCGTCGAGCAGCTGCAGAGCGGCGCCTTCCCTGAGGCCGCCGCGGCCGACTTCGAGCGACACGTCGAGACGCCGCTGGATCTCGCCGAGAATGAGCGCTCCTGCCGTGATCGTGCGGGCGCGCCGGCGGTCGAGCTTGTACGTCTTCGCGATCTGCCGTGACGGCAGCAAGCTCAACTCGTCGAGCGCGTCGGCGAGGTCGTGCTCGGAGAGCGGCTCGCCTGCGACACGCCGCAGTGCGCGGGCAGTTCCGCCGACGGCGAGCGCGCCGTCCGGACGCGGCGGCCTGACGTCGTCGAATGCCTCCGCGATCGCGCGCGTGGCACGCGCGATGTCGCCGGGGGTCGGCGGGTCGTCGCGAAGAGCGCGCTCGGTCAAGCGGAGCGAGCCGATGTCGACCGAGCGAACCCACGTCGGCCCAGTCGCCTTCGAGCCGACGGCGATCTGCGCGGAGCCGCCGCCGACGTCGCAAACGGCGACGGTGGGGGGAGTGTCGTCCGCGGCGCGGACCGCCCCGCGCCACGCCAGCTCGGCTTCTTCTTCGGCGCTGAGGACGCGCGTCGGTGCACGCGTAGCGGCGGCGAGCCGCGACACGAGCTCGGCGCCGTTGTCCGCCTGTCGGCCGGGAGAGGTCACGAGGATCTCGACGGCCGCGCTGCCGAGCTTTCGCGCCCGTCGCACACAGGTCGCGGCGGTGGCGGCGGCCTCGTCGAGCTGCTCGTCCGAGATACGGCCGTTGCGTTCGATCTCCTCGCCGAGACCCAGCTGGGCTCGCTCCTCACGCACCGCAACGAGGCGCGCGTCGTCGTGTGTTGCCACGAGGAGGCGCACGGTGTTCGCGCCGACGTCGACGATTCCCACTCTCACGCCAGCGATTCTGGCCGACGCGTCGGTTGTCAAACCTGACGCCGTCAGGCGTCGCAGGATCCGGGTGATCAGCGCGTTCGTACGTTCGACGCGCGCCGGCTGGCGCGGGCCCTCGCGCTGCGCATGAACACCAGCTGCGCAGCGCGTCCGCGATCGCCCTTTCGCGGCCGCATCTTCATCCAACGGCCGTCCGGACTGAGCTCCCACGCCGTCGCGTTGTCGGCGAGCATGACGTCGAACGCGCGCACGATGTCGTTCTGCGCTCGTGCGTCCTCCACGGGTGTGACGAGCTCGATGCGGTGGTCGAGGTTCCGCGGCATCAGGTCGGCACTCCCGAGCCAGTACGTCGACGTCTTCCCTGCGTCGAAGACGAACAGACGGCTGTGCTCCAGGAACCGTCCGAGGATGCTACGGACGCGGATCGCTTCGCTCAGACCGGGCACGCCGGGTCGCAACGTGCAGATGCTGCGCGCGACGATGTCGATTTTTGCGCCTTCCTGAGACGCGCGGTACAGCTCGCTGATGATCTCCTCGTCGTTGAGGTTGTTCACCTTGATGCGGATGCGTGCCTGTTCGCCTGCGGCGGCCGCGCGCCGGACGGCGCGGATCTGCTCCACGAGACCCTCGCGCAGCGTGAACGGGGCGACGAGCAGCTTGCGGAACGGCTGCGGGCGCGAGAAGCCCGTGAGGAAGTTGAACAGGTCGGCGACGTCGGCGCCGATCTCGGGGTCGGCCGTGAACAGGCCGTAGTCCTCGTACGTGCGGGCGGTCAGGATGTTGTAGTTGCCGGTGCCGAGGTGGACGTACCGGCGTAGCTCGTCGCCCTCGCGCCGCACGACGAGTGTCGTCTTTGCGTGAATCTTGAGATGCGGGAAGCCGTAGACGACGTGGACGCCCGACTGCTCGAGCGAGCGTGACCAGCCGATGTTGCGGCGCTCGTCGAAGCGCGCCTTGAGCTCGATCAGCGACACGCTCTGCTTGCCGTCTTCGGCGGCGTCGATGAGCGCCGGCACGACCGGCGAGTCCTCGCTCGTCCGGTAGAGCGCTGTCTTCAGCGCGACCACCGAGGGGTCGGCGGCAGTCGCTTTGAGGAACGACTCGAAGCTCGAGACGAACGAATCGAACGGGTGGTGCACGAGGATGTCGCCGCGCTTGATCTCGGCGAACAGATCCTCTGCCTCGGCGGCCGCCGTGAAGCGCGGGTGCACGACGGGATACCACGGCTCGTCCTTGAGGTCCGGGCGGTCGAGCCGTACGAGCTCCTGCAGCTCCGCGAGGTCGAGCAGTCCCGCGATCAGATAGATCTGATCGTCCGCCGCCCGCAGGCCGCGCTTGAGGCGGTCGAGCATGCGGTTCGACACGGAACCGGAGACTTCCACGCGGACGACGTCGCCGAACCGGCGGCGGCGGAGCTCGTCCTCCACGGCCTCGAGCAGGTCGTCGGCCTCGTCCGAAACCTCGAAGTCCGCGTCGCGCGTGACACGGAACGTGCAGCACTCGGCGATCTCCATGCCGTTGAAGAGGCGCGGCAGGTAGTGCCGGATGACGCGCTCGAGCGGCAGAAACAGGCCGCGCTCGCCGATGGAGAGGAAGCGCGGGAGCAGCTCCGGGACCTTGACCCGCGCGAAGCGCTCTTCCGCCGTTTCCTGGTCGCGAACGAAGATGCCGAGGCTGAGCGAGAGCGGCGAGATGTACGGGAAGGGCTGGCCGGGGCCGACGGCGAGCGGCGTCAGGATCGGAAAGATGTCGCGCTCGAAGCGGTCCTCGAGCTCCTCGAGCTCTTTCTTCGTCGCATCGGCGACGTCGCCGACGATGATGCCGGCCTCCTCGAGGGCGGGCCGAAGGTCGCGCTTCCAGAGCTTCGCCTGCTCGGCGGTGAGCTCGAGTGTTCGCTCGCGAATCGCCGCGAGCGTCTCGTGCGGCGTTCGTCCGTCGGGCGAGCGCACGAGCAGCCCCGACTCCTCCTGGCCCATCAGGCCGGCCACGCGCACCTGGAAGAACTCGTCGAGGTTGGACGAGAAGTAGGCGCAGCTGCGCGACCGCTCGAGGACCGGGAGCGAGGGATCCGCCGCCCGCGCCAGGACGCGTGCGTCGTAATCCAGCCAGGACAACTCCCGGTTGAGCAGTCGCGCCTCGTCGGTCACGGAGGCCGTCATGGCGCGCGCCACCGATCCATCTTCTCGTACGGACTTGGGCATGTGGGTTACAGACTTGTGACGGACCGGGGTAGCTGATGCCGTCACCCGCAGGGGGTGGGCCGTAACGAAAGCCCGGGGTTCGCCGTTCAACCCGTGCGGAGACGTACTCCGCCAGGTCGACTAACCTAAAGGGAGGCAAGAGAACGCATGGGCATTCTCTGGATCATCCTCATCGTGGTCCTCGTGCTCGCGCTCCTAGGCTTCTTCTCGCGCGGCTACTGGTAACCCACTAGGGGTAACCCACTAGGACCGGAACTTCTGCAGGATGGGCCGCCCGGCACTTGCCGGGCGGCCGTCGTGCGGCAATCATGGCTGGGTGGACCACGCCGCCGTCCTCCGCCAGCTCGAGCTGGCCGATGCGACCTCCTCGCCGCGCCTCGGCGGGATGGCCCGCTCGCACGGCGTCGTGATCGTCAGCCAGCGCTACTGGGCGTACGCGGGCGTGGACGGCAGCCTGCGGGAAGGGACGATGCCGCAGGCGCCGCGGGCGCTGCGCGCCGTTCCGTTTGCCCGCGGCCTCGTTCGGCTCGCCGCGTCGCTGTCGCCGCTCTTCAGGCGCACGGGCGTCGCGCGCGGTCGCGAGCGCCTCTTCCTGCTCGCCGCGATCTTCGCCCCGCTCGCGCTCGTCTTCGCGCCGCACTGGGTCGGCCTCCCCGTCGGAGTCGTGATCACGTTCGCCTTGCTCGGCTGGCTCCTGCGCGGCCGCACGCTGTACCTCCACGGCGCCGAGCACCGCGCCATCGCCGCGGCCGAGGAACGGCGCCTGGTCGACACGTGGGACGGCCTCGCGCGGCCGTCGCGCTTCTCGCTCCGCTGCGGCACCAACTTCGCCGCGCTGCTGATGCCGGTGGCCGTGCTCGGCGGCCGCGTCTGGCCGCTCCCGGCGACGGCGTTCACACCGCTCGTCGTCTCCGTCCTTGCGCTCGCGCTGACGATGGAGCTGTGGCTGCTCGTGCAGGGCTCGCGCCGGCTTGCCCGCATCGTGTTGTTGCCGGGCCTCGGGCTGCAGCGCATCACGACGCGCGAGCCGGAGCTGCACGAGACGCGCGTCGCGTTGACGGCCGTCGCATCGGTGCTTCGGCGCGAGTCGCCGCACGGGTAGCCTCCGAGGGGGTTGGCCCCTCGCGAGAACAGCATCGAAGCTCACGGGCTCGTCCGTGACTTCAAGAAAGGCCCGCGCGCCGTCGACGGCATCGACCTGCACGTCGACGCCGGCGAGATCTACGGCTTCCTCGGCCCGAACGGCGCCGGCAAGTCGACGACGGTGCACATGCTCACGACGCTGCTCCCGCCGACCGCCGGCACGGCGACCGTCGGCGGCTACGACGTCGTCCACGAAGGCCCGCAGGTGCGCAAGACGATCGGCGCGGCGCTCCAGGAAGCCGCGCTCGACCCCTACCTGACCGGTCGCGAGCACCTGCGGCTGCAGGCGACGATGCACGGCATCACGGGTGAGGAGCGCACGGAGCGCAGCGCCGAGCTGCTGCAGCGGGTCGGCCTCACGGAGGCAGCCGACCGGAAGATCCGCACCTACTCCGGCGGGATGAAGCGCCGCCTCGATCTCGCTCTGGCGCTCGTCCACCATCCTCGCATCCTCTTCCTGGACGAGCCGACGACCGGCCTCGACATCCAGAGCCGCACCGCACTGTGGGAAGAGGTCGGACGCCTCGCGAAAGAGGACGGCGTCACCGTCTTCCTCACGACGCAGTATTTGGAAGAGGCCGACGTTCTCGCCGATCGCGTCGGCATCATCGACCACGGTCACATCGTCGCCGAGGGGACGCCCGAGCAGCTCAAGGCCGACATCTCGCGCTCGACGATCGAGGCGGTGCCAGCGGATCTCGGGCAGAAGGGGGCGGTCGCCGCGGTGCTCGAGCGCTTCGGCACGCCGACGCCCGGGTTCGGCCCGCAGGGGGTCGCGGTGCAGCTCGCGTCGAATGACGGGGATGTCGCGCAGATCGTCCGCGCGCTCGACTCCGAGAACCTCCGCATCTCGCAGCTGCAGATCCACGAGCCGACGCTCGACGACGTCTTCCTCGCGAAGACCGGGCGCCACCTTGAAGGCGCCGGTGAGCGCGAGCAAGAGGAGGCGGGGATCGGCTGATGGAGATGGCTGTGTTGCAAGCCGCCACGCTCGGCCGCCGTGCCGTCATCCGCACGGCCCGTCAACCGGCGAACGTCGTCTTTCCGCTCATCTTCCCGATGCTGCTGTTCGCGGTGAACTCGGGCGGGCTCCGATCCGAGACGGAGCTGCCGGGGTTCCCGACCGACTCGTTCGTCGCCTTCGCGATCGCGGTGCCGTTCATCCAGGGCGCGCTGCTCGCGACGGTGAATGCGAATGTCGAGTTCGCGCGCGACATCCAGACTGGCTTCCTCAATCGCCTCGCGCTGACGCCGGTGCGCGGCATGGTCCTCCTGGTCGGGCAGCTCGGCGGCCTTCTCACCATCGCGCTCGTACAGGCGGTCTTCTATCTCGTCGTCGGCTACGCGTTCGGCGTGCGTCTGGAGACAGGCCCGCCCGGTGCGGTGATGCTGCTCGTCCTCGAGGCCGTGATCGCGCTCGCGTTCGCGTCGTTCGGGACGTGGGCCGCGTTGCGCACGGGCTCGACCGAGGCGGTGCAGGGGCTCTTTCCCGTCTTCTTCGTCTTCCTGTTCCTGTCCTCGATGAACATCCCGCGCAACCTGATCGAGACGGACTGGTTCCGCTGGGTCGCGACGGTCAACCCGGTCTCGTACCTGATCGAGGCGGTGCGCGCGCTCGTCATCTACGACTGGCACTGGGAGCCGATCCTGCTCGGGTTCGCGGTCGCGCTCGCGATGTGCCTGATCGGCTTCACGCTTGCCGCGCACGCGCTGATCCAGAGGATGGCCCGTTCCTGAGGCATCGTCCTGCGATGCCGTCTAGAGGCTCTGCGAGCTTTGCTCGTGGAGCCGTCCGACGCCCGCCGTCGGGCGAGCCAAGGCTGGAATTGAAGAAGACATCCTCGTGACAGATACGTTCAACGTTGCGAAGGGCGTGGCGTGGCGGCAGGCGCACAACTTCTTCACGAACCCGTCGTTCCTGCTGCCGTCGCTCCTGTTCCCGCTCTTCTTCTTCACGGCGTTCGTCGGTGGGCTGTCCCGGATCACCGAGGTGCCCGGGTTCGACTTCCCGCAGGGGTACACGGCGTTCCAGTTCGTCTTCGTGCTGCTGCAGTCGGCGGCCTTCTCCGGCGTCTTCACCGGCTTCGGGATCGCACGCGACTGGGAGACGGGCTTCATGCGGCGGCTGATGCTCGCCGCGCCGAATCGCGTCGGAATCGTGATCGGCTACGCGATCGCCGGCCTCGTTCGCTGGATCACCGTGATCGTCGTCGTCACCGGAGTCGCCTTCGCCGCGCAGATGAGAGTCGGCGGTGACGGCGCCGACCTCTTTGCGCTGTACGCGCTCGGCTTCCTGCTCAGCATCGTCGGGACGTTGTGGTCCGCAGGCGTGGCCATGCGCCTCCGCACGCAGCAGGCGTTTCCGGTCATCCAGATGCCGGTCTTCATCCTGCTCTTCTTCGCCCCTGTCTACGTCCCGCTCGGGCTGCTGCAGGGCTGGCTGCACGCCGTTGCCCGCGTCAACCCGATCACCCCGCTGCTCGAGGAGGGACGGGGATTGATCTCCGGCTCGCCGGACAAGACGCTGCTGGCATTTGCCATCCTGTTCCTCCTGCTCATCTGCTTCGGCGTCTGGGCGATCCGCGGCCTCTGGCGCGCCGAGGCTGCGGCCTGAAGGAACTCGACAGAGCGCCATCGGAGGGCTCATCTGGCACGACACCAAGCAATCGGGGTTAGACGGCCGCACGAGCAAGGCTCGCGCGGCCTTTCTCCGGCGCCGCCAAAGTCGACGCCTCTGCGCATAATTCGGTGATGGAGAACGAGGCCTGGCCCACTCCGCAGACTCCGTCGCGCGAGCCGCTGCCGCGCGTCGAGGACCTGCCGCTCGCCGACCAGGGCTACGAGCAGGAGAGCGTTCGAGCCGCGTTCGACGCGTTCTACCGCCATGCGGCGCAGCTCGACGCCGCGCTGCGGACGCTCGAGTCGGTCGATTCGTTCCACCGGCACGCGGCGGCGCTCCGCGCCGACCTGCGGCACCTGCGCTCGGCCGGGTGGACGCAGCAGTCGTGGCCGAGCTCGCCGCCGGCATACGGCTACGGTGCCCGCGGCCCGCGGGAGGGCGTGTCTCCGGTCGTCTGGCGCGTCGCGGGCGAGGTGGCGTTCCTCATCGCCGTCGCCGTCGCCCTCGGGCTCGCGAACCTGGCGTGGTGGACGATCCTGCTCGCGATGGCCGGGGCGCTTCTGATCGTCTGCGCGATCGAATGGGCGGCAGGCCGCGACGAGCTGACCTTCGCGCAGCCCGCGTCCACCGCACCCTCGCATCCCGTCGTGGAGGCGCAGCGGGCAGAGGACACGGAGGAGCACGACGCGCTCGGCTGGACCGCGTTCGAGGAGGCGCAGGAGCCCTCGGACGCGATGACGATGATCGGCGACGCGCCGCGCGAAGAAGACGAGCCCGTCGCCGACGTGATCGAGCACGAAGAGCCCGAGCCGGAGCCGGAGCCGGAGAGCGAGCCGGAGCCGGAGTTGCCGCCCGCAGCCGAGGAGCAGTCGGCGGTGGAGTCGAAGCGCCGCTGGTGGCGCCGCGGTTCCGAGCCCGACGAGGACACGGCAGAGTCACCGGACGCCGAGCCGCCGCGCCACGTGCGCGTGCTCTCGCAGGGCGACGGCGACCCGTGGGAGCGGGGCTTCGATGCGCCGGTGACGGCAGAGGCCGAGGAAGTCGGCGAGGGCGACGAGCCCGAGGTCGCGGAGGACGGCGGCCGCCGCTTGTTCCGCCGGCGCTAGGCCTTCGACGGCCGAGTGACCGTGCTCATGACGGTTCCTCTGTCCCTACGGCCAAGGCCTGACCCGAAAGCAGCGTGAGCTCGTTGACGACGAGCTTGCGCTCGGACGCGATCGCGGCCGCGTGTCCCGCTGCCGTGCCCGGAGCGAGGATCCGCGTCTGCGTCGCCGTTGCGAGGGCCGCGAGCGCCGTTTCCCAGCTCCTGACCCAGAGCCCGTAAAGCGTGTCGAAGCTTCCGGTTGCCGCGACGCGCGTCGACATCTTCCTCACCTCTTCTCGTTGCTCGTGAGCTGTGCCGACGGAGCATGCTCCTCGACGGCGGCGCCGACATCGGGGTGCAACCCTGATCCCGCACCCTGATCTCTCTGCGCAAGCTCCACCGCACGTGCGAGCAGCCCCGAGAGCACGGGCAGCTCGGGGCTGCGGGCGAGCGGCGAGCGCTGTCGCGTCCTAGGCCGGGACGCGCTCGGCGCTCACAACACGCGCGGCGAGCTCGACCAGCCTGTTCGAGTACCCCCACTCGTTGTCGTACCAGGCGACGACCTTCAGTTGTGTCCCGTCCACCACGCTCGTCAGAGGCGCGTCGAAGACGGCGGAGTACGTCGACTTGACGATGTCGGACGAGACGAGCGGCTCGTCGCTGTACGCGAGGATCCCGCTGAGCTCGTCGACGTCGCAACGCTCCCGGAAGAGCGAGGTGATCTCTTCCACGTCGGTCGCGCGTTCCGTCTCGAGGGTCAGGTCGACGATCGATCCCGTCGGGATCGGAGCTCGCACCGCGAAGCCGTGCAGCTTCCCGGCCAGCTCCGGAATGACGAGCCCGATGGCCTTCGCAGCGCCCGTCGAGGTGGGGACGAGGTTGAGCGCCGCCGCACGCCCACGCCTGAGGTCCTTGTGCGGAAGGTCGATCAGCCGCTGGTCCGCCGTGTACGCGTGAATCGTGGTCATCAGCCCGTGGCGGATCCCCACCGCCTCGTGGATGAGGGACGCCACGGGGGCCAGGCAGTTGGTCGTGCACGACGCGTTCGAGATGACGTGATGCTCCGCGGGGTCGTACGCGTCGTCGTAGTTGACGCCGAGGACGACGGTCGCATCCGCATCCTTCATCGGCGCCGACACGATCACCTTGCGTGCCCCGGCCTCGAGGTGTCCTGCGGCCGCCGCGCGCGTCCGAAAGCGCCCGGTGGACTCGAGCACGACCTCGACACCCGGGTCGCCCCAGTCGAGGCGCGTCGGCTCCGCTTCGTTGAAGACGCGGATCCGTTTGCCGTCGACGTCGATGTAGTCGGGCCCGGCGACAACGCTGCCGGGGAAGCGGCCGTAGACAGAGTCGTACTTCAGGAGGTGTGCGAGCGTCTCCGCATCGGCGAGATCGTTGATGCCCACCCATTCGAGCTCGAGCCCGCGCTCGTGCGCAGCGCGGAAGGCGGCGCGTCCGACGCGACCGAAGCCGTTGATTGCGATTGAGGTATCCATGGCTCCGAGTCTTCCGTCGAGCCGGTCGAGGCACATCCGCGGATGCACTGAAACGGGCTGCGGGAAACCGACCGGGGGATCGCGTCACATTGCCGATGGCCGGGACGCGCACGTCCACGATCATGAGCTCGACGAAAGGAGGGATCATGCACGTTGTGCCTCTCAGCCTGATGGTCGCCCTCGCTGCATGCCTGCTGCTCCTGCTCGCGTTCGCTCTGTACACGCACCACATCGACCACTAGGAGGCCCGCATGACGGAGACGCGTCGGACAAGCGTGGAGGAAGCGCGTCGCGTCGGCGACGCGATCGGCATCGACTGGAGCAGGTTCGATCTCGAGCAGTTTCGCGCCGGCATGGACATCGAGTACGAGCACGGGAGTCACGATCCTCAGACGGACGTGACGGGTGACGATCCGATCGTCACCGGCAAGATCGCGCTCGCGCACATGAAGGAGTTCCCGGACTACTACGAGCGGCTCGAGCGGATGGAGGAAGACGCGAAAGCCGACTGGGCCAATAAGTCGGGCCAGGCTTAAGCGGGCCGCAGCCGGACGACCGCTTCGAGCCCTCCGTTCGGTGAGGGCACGAGCTCGATCTCTCCTGCGTCGGCCTCGACGAGACGCCGTGCGATTGCGAGGCCGAGACCGCTTCCCTCGCCCGTGCGCCCGCGCCAGAAACGGTCGAAGGCTCGCCGCCGGCCCTCGGCGTCGAGCCCGGGCCCCTCGTCCTGGACGCGCAGCTCGATCCACGGCGGCGCCGTGCGCGCGGCGACCGTGACGCTGCCGCCTGTGCTCGACACCTCGAACGCGTTCTCGATCAGGTTGTCGAGAACCTGCCGGAGACGTTCCGGCGCTGCGCGCACACGCCCCGCCCCTTCGTCCATTGTCGTCACGAGCTTCAGGCCGCGCTCCTGCGCGAGCGCCGACCACGCCTCCACACGCTCGCGGACAGCGCTCTCGACGTCGACGGCCTCCGCGGGCGCGGCTTCGGCGGCCGCGCGCGAGAGGGCGAGCAGCCCGTCGACGAGCACACCGAGCCGTTCGACCTCCCCGATCGCGCCGTCGAGCTCCCGCTGCCCGGCAGGGTCGACGTCGCGCTCCAGGTTCTCCAGCCGCAGGCGCACTGCCGTCAGCGGCGTGCGCAGCTGGTGCGACGCATCGGCCACGAACTCTTCGTGGGACTTGAGCAGCTGCTCGAGCTTCGCGTTGGTCTCGTTGAAGACCGCTGCGAGCGACCGCACCTCCGGCGGCCCGAGGTCCTCCGGCGCGCGGGCGCCGAGGTCGCCGCGACCGACGGCGGCCGCGGCGTCTTCGAGCCGGGCGAGCGGGCGCGAGACGAAACGGGCCAGCAGGAACCCGACGACTGCCGCCCCCGCCAGGGCGATCGCCGCGATGGCTCCGAGCACGAGCCAGTACCGCCGCACGCGCGCGTCGACGGCCGACGTCGGATAGGTGATTCGCACCGCACCGGCGACACGTCCCGCGGCTGCGGCAGGAACCGCGACGTACAGCAGCGTCCGGGCGAGGGTTGCAGAGTGACGCGTGCCGACCGCCACGCGCCCGCGAAGCGCCGCCGCAATCTCCGGCCGCGAGGCAAAGCTCTCCGCTCCGCTGCCGCGCGGGCGCGTGTCGACGACGGCGATCCCGCGACGGTTGACGATCACGACCCGGCCGCCTGTCGCACGGTCATAGCCGTACGCGACGGCCCCGAGTGCGCGAAGGTTCCGGTTGCCACCCGAGCGGAGGGCATCCTGCGAGACGGACGCCAGCGCAGTCGCATCCCGCTCGACCTTCGCCTCGAGATCGCGCCGTTCGGTGCGCGCGTTCTGGATCCCGAGCGGCACCTCGAGCGCCACGAGCACGACGATCACGAGGCCGAGGTACCCGAGGAGAATGCGTCGGCTCACGCTCGCAGGCGAAAGCCGACGCCGCGCACCGTCTCGATCCACGATGGGTCGCCGAGCTTGCGGCGCAGCGCGGCGACGTGGACGTCGATCGTCTTCGACGAGCCGTACCAGCTCGTGTCCCAGACGTCCTCGAGTAGCCGGCGGCGGCTCAGCACTGCGCCCGGGTCGCGCGCGAGCGCGGCAAGCAGGTCGAACTCTTTCTGCGTCAGCTCGAGCCTGCGACCGCCCAGTGTCGCGCGACGTGCGCGAACGTCGACCTCGAGGTCGCCGATGCGGGTCGTCGAGCCGGCGTGGTCACCCCGTGCCCTTCGCGTGACGGCGCGGATGCGCGCGATCAGCTCGCGGAGCCCGAACGGCTTGACGACGTAGTCGTCGGCGCCGAGCTCGAGGCCGGCGACTCGGTCGGCCTCCTCGCCGCGCGCGGTGACGACGATGATCGGCACAGCGGAGCGCGAGCGAAGCTCGCGGCAGACGTCGAAACCGTCTCGGTCCGGCAGCCGAAGATCGAGCAGCACCACGTCGGCGGCCGTCGCAGCGAGCGCCTCGGCACCGGTGGCGGCGCGGGTGACGTCGAATCCCTCGCGACGAAGCCCCTCTGCAAGTGGCTCTGCAATCGCGTCCTCGTCCTCGACGATCAGCACGCGCACGTTCGCATCCTGACGCACGAGCACGACCGCGCAGCGCGGCCTTTGCCAAATCTTTGCCGTCGGCTTCCGAAGCCTTACGTGCGCCTGTCCCGGCTCTGGCAGCGAACGTCGTACGGTCGGAACATGAAAACGATCCACGCACTCACAGTCGCCGCGATCCTCGCCGTGTCGGCGGTCTTCGGCTTCCTGGCCGCGACGAAGACAGCAGGGTTGCGGTCGGGCAACGCAAGCGCGGCCTCCGCCTCCTCCGCGGCCCTGACCGCCCGTGCGCACAGGCTCGACCGCGTCGAGGCGTCGCTGCGCCACGCCTTGCGCGCGAAGCCGCCTGCGCTGCCGGCGCTGCCGGCCGCGCGTGCTGCGGCGCCAGCGCCGCCGCAGGTCGTCTATCGACGTCCCGCGCCGCTCGTCGTCGTCAAGCACCGCCCGAACTCGGAAGCCGAGCACGAGCGAGAGTCCGATGACTAGCCACGTCGGCCGGCTCTACGCGCTCGCCCTCGCGCTGCTCGTCTTCTTCCTCGCGTGGAGCGTCTTCGCCGCGCGCCCCTGGGTGGCGGCCGCCAAGGCCGATCCGCGGGTTGCGGCCCTCGCCGCGAGAGAGCAGCGGATCAGGCACGAGAGCCTCGTCGTCCACCGAATCGTGCAGAAGCGCTGGGCGGTTTACCGCGCCGAGCTGAAGAAGCGACACGCTCAGATCGCAGCCCGGCGGGCGCAGCCCGCGGCGGCACCGTCGGTGCGCTTCGTGACCTTGCCGCCCCTGACCGTGACGCGGACGTCGTGAAGGATCCGACGTTCTGGATCCTCGCGCGGGCGAGCGGCCTCACCGCGTACGTCCTGCTGACGCTGTCGATGCTCGCGGGGCTCGTCGTGAAGTCGCGGCCGCTTGGAACGCGCGTCCGCGCGGCTGCCGCGACCGACACCCACCGCTTCCTGACGGTGCTTGCGCTCGGCGCGGTCGCAGTGCATGGGCTTGCGCTGACGCTCGATTCGACCGTCCGGATCCGACTGCCTGCGTTGCTCGTTCCAGGCCTGAGCCCGTACAGGCCGGTCCCGACGGCGCTCGGGGTGCTCGCCGCCGAGCTCGCTGCCGTCATCGTCCTGTCGTTTTCCCTGCGCAGGCGAATCGGTGCGCGCCTTTGGCGCCGCCTCCACTGGGCCACGTACGTCGTCTTCGCCGCCGTGACGGTGCACGGTCTCGCGGCCGGCACGGATACGTCGCGGCCGTGGGTCTTCACGCTCTACCTCGCTGCCGTCGCGGCAGTCGTCTTCGCAACTGCCTGGCGCGTTCTGATGCGTCCCGTTCGTCCAGCACTCCAAGGAGGAAGTCATGTATCGAATCGAGATCGACCGCAACCTGTGTAGCGGCTTCGGCGCCTGCGCCGACCTCGCACCGGAGATCTTCGAGCTCGACGCCGGCGGCACAGCGTCCGTGCGCGTCGGGGAGTCCGGCGATCCGCGCGTGCGCGACGCAGCCGCGGCGTGTCCCATGGCAGCGATCAGCGTGATCGAGATCCAGGCGGCATGAAGCGGCCATGGTCAGTGCTGATCGTCGGCGCCGGGCTCGCCGGTGCGCGGTGCGCGGAGACGTTACGCGCAGAGGGATACGACGGCCGGATCAGGCTGGTCGGCGAGGAGCAGACCGCCCCGTACGAACGTCCGGCGCTCTCGAAGGAGTTCCTCGCCGGGGAGCGTTCCGCCGGCGAGCTCCTCCTTCGCTCGCCGCAGTACTGGCACGAGAACGAGATCGAGCTCGTGCTCGGCTGCCGCGTGGAAGCGATCCGCCGCCGTGCCGGCGAAGCGGTCGTCATCGCCACCGGTGCACGTGCGCGTCGCATTCCCGTCCCGGGCGCGGAGGCGGTGTACGTCTTGCGGTCACTCGGGGACGCCGTCGCGCTTCGGGAACAGCTCCGGCCGGGGCGGCGCCTCGTCGTTGTCGGCGGCGGCTTCGTGGGCGCGGAGGTTGCCTCCACGGCCCGGCGTCTCGGCGTGGACGTGACGATGCTCGAGGCGGGGGCGGCGCCGTTCGCCGGAACGCTCGGCGTGGAGGTCGGCGACGTCCTCGCCCGTCGCTATCGGGCGAACGGCGTCGACTTGCGCACCGGTGCGCCCGCAGTGGCGCTCGCTCCGACACGAGTTGCGGTCGCCGACGGCACAGCCGTCTCCTGCGACGCCGTGCTGCTGTCCGTCGGAGCCGAGCCTGCGCGCGAGCTCGTGCGCGCGGGCTTCACCGCGTGCGGCGATGTTGCCGGCGGCCCCGGCCATTGGACGTCCGCCGCCGCGGGCGGCGTCGCCGCGGCCCGTCGGATCCTCGGGCTCGATCCCCTTCCGGCGCAACCGCCGTTCTTCTGGTCGGATCAGTTCGGCTTGAGGCTCCAGCTCGTCGGCGACACGCGTGCAGCGGCACGGGTCGAATGCGAAGGCTCGGACGACAGCTTCACCGCCCGCTACCTCAGTCGCGAGGACAGGCTGGTCGCAGCGCTCGCTGCGAACCGAGCCGCCGACATCGCCGTCTTCCGGCGCGAGCTAGCGTTGGCGGCGTGACGCGTGTGCTGTTGACGGTGGTGCTGGTCGCGCTCGCGGCCGCCGCGGCGGTCGCTGCGAACCTCGCGTTGCTCGGCTACGGCTCGTCCAGCAACGATCCGGTCGGCAAGTTCCGGCCGGTGGTGCACTTCCCGGCCGCCCCTGCCGACGTCGTTCCGCCGACGCGCGGCCCGGTCGAGAACGAAGGCTCGGACGACTAGGCCGCGAGCGCCTCGCTCAGCTCGAGCAAGGCCCCCGGGCCGTCGAGGTTGCCGATCTGAAGGTCTGCGCCATCTTTGCGCTCGATGTGCAGCTCGCCGCGGCGGTAGTCCACCGAGACGATCTGGTCGAGGGGCAGGGCGATGCGACCCGACCCGTTGCCGGAAAGAAGGAGATGAAGGCTCCCGAGCTGCAGCTTCCCTGCATGTCGGGGCCCCTCGGGCTCCTGCCACCACACCGCATAGGTCTTCTGGCGCATGCGGAAAGAATGATTGCCTGCGGGTAGGGCGGCATCCGAAGAAAGCCGCACACCCGATCGGGCGCCGCGCGGATGGCTCCCCAGCGGCGGGCGACCACACTGCGCGCACTGTCCGAAGGAGGGACCATGTCGATCAAGAGCCCGCTCGTGGTCGTCGCGGCTGCAGCAGCGATCGCCGTTCCGGCGGCGCCCGCCGGCGGCGCACGGACGATCACCATCACCCATGAGACGAAGGGCTGCCACCTGTGGCAGCTGAACGACGGGAACCCGAAGGTCAACTTGACGGTCGCCCTCAGAGCCGGTGCGACCTTGCGCTTCGTGAACAACGACATCATGCCCCACCGTCTGATCCAGCAGGCCGGGCCGAAGCTCACGCTGAGGCACGCCGGCATGAACCGCATGTCCGCGTCGAGGGCAGTGAAGTTCGGCCACGCCGGCACGTATCGCTTCGTGACGAGGGCGGGCGAGGACTACCCGTGGATGAAGTCGATGGCGAAGACGATCGGAAAGGACAACGTGCTGCACCTGACGGTACGCGTGAAGTAGCGTCCGGGCGTGCACGCGTTCGAGATCGCCGCTGTCAGGCAGCGGCTTGCCGAAGTCGGCGGAGGCTATGAGGTCGTTCACGAGTCCGCAGGTCTCGAGATCGGTGTCTACGTCCTGGTCGCGCCGGAGCCCGACCGCCAGCAACCGCATGAGGACGACGAGATCTACGTCGTGCTCGAGGGCACCGGTGTGCTCGAGGTCGAGGGCACGAGCGTCCCCGTCGCGGAAGGAACGGCGGTCTTCGTGGAGGCAGGTGCCGACCACCGCTTCACCGCGTACGAGCACCTGAGCGTGCTGGTGATCTTCGAGCGCAAACCTGCGGAAAATCCGTAGGCGCGTCGCGCCCATCCACCGATGCCGCGTGCTGCATCCGGCGTGAGGCTTTGGCGAAAGGCGGAGACGAAGGAGGAGCGATGGACCGGTTGATGATCGTGGCAAGGCTGCGCGACGACGCATACGACGAGGCGAAGACGCTGGTGCTCGAGGGGCCACCCTTCGACCCCGAGGAGGTGGGACTGGAGGCACACTCGGCCTACCTGACCGCCTCTGAGGTGGTGTTCGTGTTCGACGCCCCGGAGGTGGAGTGGAAGGTGAACGAGCTCATCGACGATCCGTCGGTCGCCGTGTTCTTCGCGCCGTGGGAGAAGCTGATCGACGGTACGCCGCGGCTCGCACACGAGCACTACCATTGGAAGCGCGGCGAGGAGAAGCTGGGGCTGGGACTCGGGCTCTAGTCGGGCTCTTCGGCGAGAAGGCCGTGCGTCAACGCGTAGCGCACGAGCTCCGCGCGCGTCGTCAGACGAAGCTTCTGCATGATGTGCGCCCGGTGCGATTCGGCCGTGCGCACCGAGATGTAGAGCTGCTGCGCGATCTCCTGGTTCGTGTGACCGAGCGCGAGCAGCCGCAGTACCTCACGCTCACGCTCTGAGAGCGGGTCGGCCTCCGCGTCGGCGCGCTCCCTCGCCTCCGCTGCGACCATCCGCGCACCGAGCGCGGGATGGACGTAGTTTCCGCCGGCCGCAACCTCGCGCACCGCGGACACGACCTCCTCGTCGGCTGCTTCCTTCAGCACGTAGCCGCTCGCTCCGGCCGCGAACGCCTCGCGGACGTAGCTGGGGTCGTCCTGCATCGAGAGCACGAGCACCTTCGTGCTCGGCGACTCCTTGAGCAGCCTGGGCAGCACCTCGATGCCGCTCTCCCCCGGCATGACGACGTCGAGGAGGATCACGTCCGGCTTCAACGAGCGTGCGCGGAACACAGCGTCCTTCGCATTCCCCGCCTCGCCCACGACCTCGATGTCCTGCTGGCTGTCGAGCAGCAGCCGCAGGCCGGACCGCACGACGTGGTGGTCGTCGACCAGCACGACGCTGGTCACAGCGGCACCTCGACGCGAAGCGTCGTGCCCGAACCGGGTGACGTCTCGACCGTCATACGGCCGTCGTGCAGCTCGACGCGCTCGCGCATCCCCTCGAGTCCGAGATTGTCGTCGCGAACCGCATGGGCGTCGAACCCGAGCCCGTCGTCCTCGACGACGGCGGTGACGACCGAGCCGCGTCGCACGAGCAAGATGCTGACGTTCTTCGCCTCTGCGTGCTTGACGACGTTCGTCAGCGCTTCCTGGACGATGCGGTAGACGGTCGTCTCGACGTCGGCCGGGAGCCGCTCCTCGCCGAGTCGTGCCTCGAGATCGGTCGTGATGCCGCTCGACTCGGAGAACGTCTGTGCGAGGCGCTCGAGTGCCGGCACCAGGCCGAAGTCGTCGAGCGCCTTCGGCCTGAGCTGCACGGCCAGGCGTCGCACGTCCTGCAACGTCGACACGACGAGCTCACGGAGCGCGTCGACACCCGAGTCGCCGCCCTCCTCGAGTGCGCGCAGGCCGAGCAGGATCGACGTGAGCGCCTGACCGGTCTCGTCGTGCAGCTCGCGTGCGAGACGGCGGCGCTCCACCTCCTGGCCGGCGACGACCCGGCGCAGCGAGTCGCGCGCGACGCGCTGGGAGAGGTCGACCGCGATCGACGCGCGGAGCGCGAACTGCTCTGCGAGCCGCAGGTCGCCGCTGGTGAAGCGCTGGTCCCGCCCGATCTTGTCGTGCGCGATGAGCACGCCGATCGCGCGCTCGCGCGAGCGGAGCGGCACGTACAGGCCCGTGGTCGCTCCGAGACGCCGCGCAATGACCTGGTTCACCTCCGGATCCTCGAACAGCGAGTCGACTCGCTCGCTCTGGCCGCGTTCCAGGACGCGCTGCGTCTTCGACGATTCCGCAAGGTTGCCGATCGCCGTCATCACGTCGCCGTCGTCGCCGACTGCGGCGGCCATCCGGAGCCCGCCTGCGGCGGGCAGCGCAATCGCGACCACGCGCGCCGCGATCAGCTCGCGCAGACGCGTGGCGACGAGATCGAGCAAGGGCTCGAGCTCCAGCTCGCCGACGAGCGCCGCGCCGACCTCGTTCAGCGACTCGAGCTGCTTCGACCATGCCGTCGCAGCCTCGTAGAGCCGCGCATTCTCAACGGCCACGGCTGCTTGCGCGGCGAGGAGCGAGACGAGGTCAGCGTCCTCGTCGGTGAAGTCGCCACCCTCCTTCTCCGTCATGTACAGGTTCCCGAAGGCGACGCCGCGCAGCTTGATCGGCACGCCGAGGAACGAGTGCATCGCGGGATGGCCCGGCGGAAACCCGACCGAGCGCGGATCCTGCGTCAGGTCGTGCAGCCGCAACGGCCGCGCGTCCTCGATGAGGACGCCGAGGATGCCCCTGCCGTGCGGGGGGTGCCCGATCTGGGACTCGACGTCGGGCGTCAGGCCGTAGGTGACGAAGCGCTCGAGCCCGCTTCCGGTCGGGTCGATCACGCCGAGCGCCGCGTAGCGGGCGCCGGTCACGCGTGCCGCCGCCTCGACGATGCGCTCGAGCACGCCGTCCAGCGAAAGCTCTGAGTTGATTGCGATCCCGGTCTCGACCAGCGCTCGGAGACGGTCGGTCTCCCGCAGCATGTTCATCGAGATGATGTTCGCAGAATCGGACGGGGTGGGGGCGAGACGCGCGAAACCCGCAGCGACGTTCCGCGCTTCTCCCGATGTCGACCCCGCCTGTCGCTGCCAGGGTTCGCTCGAGAGGAGGCATGCATGTCGTCAAGCACAACCATCGAGCTTGCGCGTGAGACGGACGCCGTCGACTTCGAGGGTTTCGTCGAAGGCCTCGGGCTGCACGCTCAGCGCCGCGGAACGGCAGTCGAGATCCTCGACACCAGGTGCGTGGTCGGCGCCACGGTGACCGCATGGCTGGCCGAGCAGCGCAGGCCGCTCGTCCCGACGGCACTCCGCGACGGCGAGTTCGTGCTGCGCCCGCCGGCCGACTGAACGGTCGCCGGCGCCGGGATCAGTACGTATAGACGCCGACCGGCGGCCGCTTCCGATGCCGCGCCGCCAGCTCGGAGCGCACCTCGACGACGCCGAGCACGGAGCGGACCGCGTGCGGCAGGCAGCGCGCCTCGAGCTCGTCCTCGACCTCTCCTGCGAGCAGCACGACTCCATCGTCGACGGCGACGGACACGTTGTTCGCCGAAACGCCGAGCGCAGGCAGGACGTCGCCGACGATCTCGGCTCGAATCTGCTCGTCCGAGCGCCCGAATGCCCGCACCAGATCGCTGCGCGTGACGATTCCGACCAGGCGGTCGTTCTGCACCACGAGCAGGCGGTCGATGTCGTGCTCCGTCATCAGCCACGCAGCTCCGACCGCCGAGGTCTGCGGCGTGACGGTCACCGGCGGCGCGGTCATGACGTCGGCGGCGACGACGGCGTCCGCGCGCGGGGGCTGCCGCAGCAAGCGCCGTCGTTGCCGCACCGTCTCCGCCTCGCTCTCCTGCTCTTTGGCGACGAGGTCCGACTCGGAGACGACGCCGACGGGCACGCCGTGCTCGACCACGGGGACGCCGCTGATCTCGTGCATCGACAGCAGATGCGCCACGTCCTTCAGGCCGGTGCGCCTCTCGACGACCTCGACCTCGCGGGTCATCACGTCCTCGACTCTCATCACGTTCACCCTCCTTTCGCACATGCTGAAGCCGGGCCCGGCGGCTTCGTCCTCATCGTGCCGGCGGAGACGTGAATCGGCATCGGCGCGCCTTCGCTTTTTGCCTCCGTACTTCTCCACACAGCTGATCTGTGGCCGAACCGATGCCACACGCGTGTGCGCGCGCGAGGATGAACATGTCCGCGAAGGGAGGTGAACACATGACCACGCTGCAGCTGTGGTCGCCTCTTCGTGACTTCGACACGATGGAGCGCCGCATGCTTCGACTGCTGGACGGTCTGACCGTCCCGCCTGCCGTGCTCCCGGCAACCGACATCTACGAGACCGGCGACGAGTACGTCGTCGAGCTCGAGGTGCCCGGCTTCGAGCGCGAGGAGCTCGGCATCGAAGTGTCGGATCACCAGCTCACCATCAAGGGTCGGCGCACCGACGCGAAGGATCAGGGCGAGAAGGCCTTCCGTCTGCACGAGCGGCTCGCGCGCGAGTTCGAGCGCCGCTTCGTGCTTCCGGCCGAGGCGGACACGGAGCACCTGCGCGCCACGTTCGAGAAGGGCGTGCTCGAGGTGCACGCGCCGAAGGCCAGGATCCTGGAGCCGAAGACCGTCGAGATCACGAAGGCGTAGCGCTTGCCGCCCGGGGCGGCGCCTGCCGCCCCGGGCGCAAGGCGGGCTCCAGCAGGAGCAGGGCGAGCAGCGCCGTCCGCTGCGTCGTGGCGCGGACCCGAATGTGCTCGTGCGTCGCATGGTCTCCGTCGCCGATCGGGCCAAGGCCGTCCAGCGTCGCGGTATAGCGGCTGGTCGTGTTCGCATCGGAGCCGCCGCCGACGAGCCCGGCGTCGACCAGCGAGAGCCCGACGTCGCGGCCGAGCCGCTGCGCGACCGCGAACAGCGCACGATTTCGCGGCGTTGCCTCCATCGGAGGTCGCCCGATGCCGCCGCTCAGCTCGAGCATCGATCCGCGCAGGACGGGCCGCAGGCTCCTCAGCGAGCGGTCGAGGTCGCGCGCGGCGCGAGCCGTCGGCACTCGAACGCCGATCTCGGCGCTCGCTTCCGGCGCGACGACGTTCGGACGCATCCCGCCGTCGACAGTCCCGACGTTGACCGTCACACCGTGCCTCGGGTCGTTCAGCGCGAACAGGCGCTGCACCTGATGCGAGAGCTCGAGGACCGCGCTGACGCCCTCGTCGAAGCTCGTGCCGGCATGCGACGCGCGGCCGCGGACCTTGAGCTCATAGCGGCCGACGCCTTTGCGGGCGATCTTCAGGCGGCCGTCCGGCCCGTCGCCCGCCTCCAGCACGAACGCCCGCTCGGCGAGCCGCGCGAAGCGCTCGATCATCCGCTCCGAGGTCGGGCTGCCGATCTCCTCGTCGGCGTTGATGACGACGATCGGCGTGACGGTCGGGACGAGGCGGCACGCGTCCAGTGCCTTCACGGCAAAGACGAGCTGCGCCAGGCCGGCCTTCATGTCGCACGTGCCGGGGCCGAAGAGGATGTCGCCTTCCCGGTAGACGGGCATCTGCCGGAGCGTTCCGACCGGCCAGACGGTGTCCATGTGACCGACGACGAGCTGGAACGGGGCGTGCCGGCACCGGCTTGCGGGTCGGGCGTACAGATGCGGGCCGGCGCGCGGCCGATCGACGCGGCGGACGCGGTAGCCGACACTCTCGAGCTCGGTCGCGAGCGCCGCGAAGACGGCCGCCTGCGCAGACGCGTCGAGCGAGGGCGACTCCGTGCGCGCAAGCCGCTCGACGAGGCGGACGAAGTCGAGCTCGTGCTCCTCGAGCCAGGCGAGCAGCTCTGCCGCACGCGCTCGGGGCATGCTCAGCGGCTGAAGCCGATCGGGAACGGGAACGAATACGTCTCCCGCACGATCCCGAATCGGCCGGGCGAGACGTACACGATCGGATTCAGCCGTTCGAGCACGTCGGCATCGTCCTGATCGATGCGGCGCACGAACTCCTGGCATGCGCTGCTCGCGACGATCCGTCCGACGATGAGACCGTTGTCGCCGAACCCGCCGATGACTCGGTCGAGCTCGCACTCGAGGTACAGGTAACAGCCTTCGACGAAGACACCGTCGATGTGGTGAGCCGGAAACGTCGGCACCGCGTCGAGCGTCGGCTTCGACCCGTCGTCCAGTCTCCCGCCGGCGGCGAGCGTCGCATGAAGGATGCGGTCGGCGCGCGGGAAGCTCACCGTGAATGCCCGGTGCTCGACCACGTTGCGGTACGTCGCGTGCCGCGGCGTGCAGACGAAGCCGAACGAGTTCTCCCAGCCGAATGGGGACGCGAGATGCTTCGGGGCGACGTCGTACCCGTCGCCCTCCTTCGTCCCGATCAGCACGAGTGGCGCAACGGTGAAGACGCGCTCCCAGACGGGTGCGTCAGGCGGCAGCTCGACCAGGCGCCGGTCGGGTGCAGCCGGCGGCGCTCTCATCGTCTCGGTGCGCGAGCGTCGACGAACGGCGGTGTCCGTCGTTTCGGTGGGACTTTCTGTGTTGTCAGGTAGCTCTGGGCGAGCGCCCAGCTCGTGAGGCGATCCGCGCGCCCGATGAGGTGCTCGACTCGCCGACGAGGGTGCGTAGGTGTGTCGCGCATGATTCCTCCTCCCTTCAGAGGTCGCCACGCGCGGGATGGTCGTGCTCGAACCGAACCTCGCGCATCGCCCTCAGCACGTGCTCGAGCTGTGCCGGCCGCTCCTGCGCCAGCCGCGGCAGGTACAGGTCGTCCTCCTTCCGGAGATGCAGCGTGATGATCGCGTGCACCCCGTAGAGGAGCTCCTGCAGTCCCGGCGTGTTCCGTACGTCGGCTTCACGCAAGCGGTCGGTGAGCTGCCGGACGGCCTCGAGGTCGTAGCGCATTCCCGCGCTGGCGTGCGGATCGTCCAGCACGCGGTCGAGATACGGGTAAAGGGCTCTCACCTCGCTCTCGGCGTAGGCCGCGAAAGGCCCGCTCAGGAAGGAGACGATACGATCGACCAGTACGCGGCGCTCCTCCGGAGCCAGGACGGGCAGCTCGAGCGCGGCGACGCGAATCTCCTCTGCGTGCTCGCCGAGGCGCTCGTGCTCCGAGCGCAGCGCATCTGCCTGCGCGCTCGCCGGTGGTCGTTCGGTGATGCTCATCGCTGGACCTCCGTTTCGGTAGACGAAGCGTCGCGCATCGGCTCCGGTTCCACATCGGGGGAGGCGGCGAACGATCTGCGGGTTTCTGCGGATCCGGATCTGCTTCGAGTGCAGCTCTTCGCCTCGCGCAGGTCGCGGGTGTCGATCGGCATGTCCGCCTCAGGCCGCAATGCTCTCGCGGCGACGGACGACCTCGTGGAACTCGAAGCCGGTCTCGAGCGAGCGCCGCAACGGGCAGGCCGCCGCCACCTTCTCCAGTCGCGCCAGCTGCGCTTCGTCGACGTCCCGCTCGATGTCGATCGCCACGTCGAACCGGCGGGGCACCGCCTTGCTGTCGTACACGACGTCGACCGTGACCTCGCCGATGTCCCATTTCTTCGTCCGTGCGTACGTCACGAGCGTGAGCGAGATGCACGCCGCGAGTGCGGCCGGCAGTAGCTCGTGCGGCGACGGGCCCAGGTCGGTGCCGCCCAGATGCTCCGGCTCGTCCGTGAGCAGGTGGTGCCTGCCGTCGATCAGCACGCTCTGCCTCGACGTTCCGGCAATCGAATGGGCAGACGCGGTCAGGCTCACGAGCACAACGTCGCCGCAACCCGCCCGCTGCGCATCGGTGCGGCTCCGGATTCGCCATTCGGAGAAGTACTGCGGCTAACCGAGCACGAGCTTCGTCCCGGCAGAGCCGTGCACGGCCACGAGCGCCCGCTCGGTCGCCCGGTAGAGGCTCGTGGCCTGCGCGAGCGTCAGGCGGTCGCAGACGAAATCCCAGTGGAGCGATACCCAGTCGCCGGGCGCCGGCGTGACGAACCCGAGCCCGTCTTCGCTGAAGCGTGCGGTCCGCTGCTTCCACCAGCCGAGTGAGAGCCGGCTGCCGTCCCAGTCGAGCGCCGGGGCCAGAACCTTCACGGTTTCGCCCTCCACGCTCTGGACGAGGGCCGGCGTGATGCGGCAACGGTCGAGCACGAGCAGCGGTTGCGCGGCTTCGCCGGTCCGGAGCAGCCCGAGCCACGGGTACACGGCGAAGACGTGGAACGTGTGGTGCGGCACCGCCCCTGCCGCCACCGCCTCGACGATGCGCTCCCAGGTGCGCCCTACGCGCCCTCTGAAGCGGTCCTCGATGTGGCGCGCGAGCGTCTGCCCGGAGACGCGGTCGAGCAGGTCGTTGCCGACCCAGTACGCCTCGACGACGCGCGCGTCGAGCGGGTCGTGGATGCCGTTCGCGCCGGCGATGAGCGTGAGGTACGGCCAGGCGCCCTCGAAGGCCTGCGCCAACTCGGCGAGGCCGCCGTCGGAAGCGCCGGCGGTTCCGTACTCGAGCAGGGTGCGGGACTCCTCTGCGCCGCAAAGGCCGAGCGCGTTCGGCGGGTACGCGTAGCGCGCGAAGAGCAGCGGCCCGGGCGTCATGCCGTTCGCAAGCTCGGACGGCTCCCGGCGACGGCTGCGAGCGCGACGCCGACGGTGACGAGCACGACGCCGAGCGCGTCGAAGGCCACGCCGTCGGCGGCCTGGGCGAGAAACGCTGTGACGACCGCCCCGAAGACGAGCACCGCGGTCACGTCCACGCACTGAGCCCGCGCCAGCGCCGCGTACCACGTCGCGACATAAGCGCCGAGCAGGACGCCCGTCAGCAGCGCCCAGCTCCATTGCGACGCCGGGAGCCGGACGAAGTCGTCCGCGCGCCCCGACACCACGAGCCACGCGAGCAGCAGGACCGTTCCCAGGACCATCCGCGCCACGGCCAACACGCGTACGGCGACGTCGTCGAGCAGTCGCTTCGCCAGCATGACCTCGACTGCCCAGAGCAGTGTCGCCGCGAGGATCATGGCCTCGCCCGTCCCGAAGACGACCGTGCCCGCGCTGCCCGCCAGCACGGCCTGTCCGGCGATCACGAACACGATCGCGGCGACGTGGGCGATGCCGATCCGCTCGCGCCGCAGCGGGATCGCCAGCAACGCCACCCAGACGACGAGTGTCTTCTGGATGAATGCCGCCTGCGTCGCCTCGGCACGGGCGAGCCCCTCGAAGAAGAGGACGAACGGCACGCTGCCGCCGACGACGGCGACGGCAAGCAGCGCCGGCCTGAGGCGTGAGGGGACGGCTGCAGCACCGTTACCGGCGCGACGGAGGAGTGGAAGCGCGAGCGCGAGCAGGAGCAGGCCGGCGACGGCGTTCTTCGCCGTCGTATACACGGTGGCGTCGTCGAATCGTGCGACCGCGTGGGAGTTGACCCAGATCGATACGCCGCTGATGCACGCGGTCACGAACGCGATGGCGATTCCCGTCGAGCGGCGGCTCACAGCTGCGCTCCTGCATGGAGGTCGGGCGCGGTCTCGGCCTCTTCGGCCGAGAGCACCTCGACGGGAATGCCCAGATGCACGATGACGTGCACGCCGGGCTCTGCAGCAGGCACGAACGCGAGCGTGACGAGGGTGCCGTTTGCGAGTCGACCGACGCGCGCGCCGCCCTCCTCCCACGCGTCCTCCAGCACCTGGATCGATCCGATGCACATCAGGGCGACACCTCCAGTTCGACGTTCTCGAGCACCACGCCGTCGGCGTGCGCGGCAGTTCGGTCCGTGGAGACGACGGCATCGACGGCCGCGCCTTCCGCCGGTGTGCCGCGCGCTGCGTCGAGGAAGTGCTCGCGAAAATGCTCCGGCGTGAAGTGCGACAGCGCTCCGAGGCGCACCCGGATCGCTGTCACCGCGTCGGCGTTCTCCTCGCCCGCAACTTCGACCACCCGTCGCACCAGCTGCCGCATCACGGCTCGTTCGTGCACTGCGCCACCTCCTCGAGGACAGACGCGGCGGCGCGCTCCACGCTCTCTTCTACTGCCCGGCTCAGCTCGCCGCCGGCGAGGAAGGCACGGCCTTCGATGCCGAAGACGACGGTTCGCCGGGGCAGGCGCCCGAGCGCCCGTGCCAGCTCGAGGGACTCCCCGACGCCGAGCGCATGCGTGGACGAGCGCAGCTCGCGACTCGGGACCGGCGCGGTGCTCGCGTCGAACCGGTGGAGCGTGCCCGGGGCGGCACCGGTCGAGACGGCGTCGACGACGAAGGCGACGTCGGCGCCCGCGAGCGCATCGAGCAGCCGCGACGGCTCCTGCTCGCAGATGCGCACGTCGACGTTGCCGGGCGCCTGTGCGCGGACGCGGTCGGCGACCGCCGGGCCGGCCGCATCGTCGCCGCGCAGGCGGTTGCCTACGCCGATCACGACGATGCTCACCGCCGCTCCACCTCGAGCGTGAGGAAGTGCGTCGCGCACGAGATGCACGGGTCGTAGTTCCGGATCGTCTGCTCGCAGAGGTCCCGCAGGTCGTCGTCCGGCAGCTCCGCGTAGCTCGAGACGACGCCGCGCAGGTCGTCCTCGATCGCGAGCTGGTTCTGCGACGTCGGCGGCACGATCTTTGCATCGCGGATCGTCCCGTCGGCGTCGAGGCGGTACCGGTGGTACAGGAGCCCGCGCGGTGCCTCGCTGACGCCGTAGCCGGTGCCGGCCACCGGCTCCACGTCGACTGCGGGCTGCTCCGGCTCCTCGTAGGCGGCGATCAGGCTCAGCGCTTCGTCGCACGCGTAGACGAGCTCGACGCTGCGGACGACGATGCTGCGGAAGGCGTCACGGCAGTCGTCGCCGAGGCCGACAGCGCGTGCCGCCTCGCGCGCCGCCGGCGACAGCCGGTCGGAGCCGAGCGTGTAGCGCGCGAGCGGGCCGCAGAGGTACGTCGTCCCGTCGGTGCGCCGCGAATGGAGCGCGTTCGAGCGCTCGACGTGCTCCTCGACGAACTGCCCGTCGTACTCGCCGGGCCCGATTCCGAGGCCGCGGTCGGAGACGATGCGGCCGTTCTCGATCGCGTAGGCCCGCGGGTCCGAGAGCGCGACCAGCTCGCAGGGCACCTCACGCTCGGGGAACCCGAACGACGCGGTCCAGCGCACGGTCTCGAGCGCCGCCGCTCGCGCGCGCTCGAGCGGATCGACGAGCGTGCGGAGCTCGGCTTGCGTCGGCGCGCGGTAGAAGCCCCCGACGCGGACGTTGATCGGATGGATCTCGCGTCCTCCGATCAGAGCCATCAGCTCGTTGCCCGTTTTCTTCAGCGCGAGGCCGCGCTCCACCTCGCGCGGATGTTCCTGTGCCATCTGCACCGCGCCGTCGTAGCCCAGGAAGTCGGGTGCGTGGAGCATGTAGACGTGCAGCGCGTGGCTCTCGATCCACTCGCCGCAGTAGAGGAGCCGCCGCAGCATCCGGATCGGCTCGGGCACCGTCACGCCGCAGACGTCCTCCATCGCGTTGACGGCGCTCGTCTGGTACGCGACGGGGCAGATCCCGCAGATGCGCGCGGTGATGTCCGGAGCCTCGCGGAACGAGCGTCCGCGGAGCATCGCCTCGAAGAACCTCGGCGGCTCGAAGATGCGGAGCTCGACGTCCTCCACCTGGCCGTCGACCAGGCGGACGGTCATCGCGCCCTCGCCCTCGACCCGCGCGAGATAGTCCGTCTGGATCGTCCGGCGCGTGGTGGTCATGCCGTGCGCCTGAACTTCTCGACGTTGAACGTCTGGAGCGCACGATCGACCGCCGGCGGCTCGACGGCGAGCTCGTCGACCCACCACGCCGTCAGGGAGGCGAGATTGGGTTGCTCCTTCGGGCCGAAGCAGCCGTAGCAGCCGCGGGCATACGCCGGGCAGAGCGCGCCGCAGCCGGCGTTCGTGACGGGCCCGAGGCACGCGACGCCCCGCGCCACCATCACGCACGGCGTCCCGCGGCGCTTGCACTCGACGCACACCGAGTACGCCGGGACGTTGGGCCGTCGCCCGCGCAGGAAGGCGGTGATCACCTCGAGCAGCTGGCGCTTGTTGATCGGGCAACCCTGGAGCTCGAGGTCGACGGCGACGTGATCGGAGATCGGCGTCGACGTGTCGAGCGTCGCGACGTACTCGGGCGTTGCATACACAGCGCTGAGAAAGCCTTCGACGTCGGCGAAGTTGCGGAGCGCCTGGATCCCGCCGGAAGTGGCGCACGCGCCGATCGAGATCAGGAACCCGGACGCGTCGCGGATCTCGCGGATCCGCTCGCGGTCGTGGGGCGTCGTGATCGAGCCCTCGACGAGCGACACGTCGTACGGCCCTGCGACCGTCGCGCTCGACGCTTCGAGAAACTGGGCGATCTCGAGCTCCCCGGCGATCGCGAGCAGCTCGTCCTCGAGGTCGAGCAGGCTGAGCTGGCAGCCGTCGCACGACGTGAACTTCCAGACGGCGAGCGTCGGCTTCGCGCCCACTAGAGCTCCCGCACCGACAGCCATCGAGCCATCTCTGCCCACGAGTACACGGGCCCGTCGACACACACGAGCGTCGGGCCGATCTGGCAATGGCCGCACTGCCCGACGCCACATTTCATCGACCGCTCGAGCGAGACGTACGTCCGCTCCGGAGCGACCCCGCGCTCCGCGAGCGCCGCTGCGGTGAACCGCATCATCACCTCCGGCCCGCACATCAACGCGGCGGCGGATGCCGGGTCGAACTCGCCGCGGGCCACGAGCTTGCCGACCACGCCCACGGGGCCGTCCCAGTCCGCATCGGCTGCGTCGACGGTCAGCTGCACGTCGAAGCCGCCCTCCGCCCAGCGCTCCAGCTCATCGAGGAAGAGCAGGTCGCCCGGCGTGCGCGCTCCGTACAGCAGCACGAGCCGCTCGAACAGGTCGCGCTTCGTGATCAGCGCGTGCACCGCCGGCCGCAGCGGCGCGAGACCGAGCCCGCCCGCGACGACCACGACGTCCGCGCCTGCGAGCTCCTCGACCGGCCAGCCGCGGCCGAGCGGCCCGCGCACTCCGAGCGTCGTTCCCTGCTCGAGCGCGCAGAGCGTGTGCGTGACGGCCCCGACGTCGCGAATCGTCTGGACGAGCCTCCCGTCGTTCTCGACCGCACTCACGGAGATCGGCACCTCGCCGACGCCCCACGCGTACAGCATCGTGAACTGACCCGGCTGCGGCGCGGGGATGCCGCCGTTCCGCGGCTCGAGCTCGAGCGTGAACGTGTCCGCCGTCTCGCGCCGCCGGCCGCTGACCAGATAGGTGCTCGGCGTCATGACGCTCATCGCGGAACCGCGTAGACGTCGGCGAGCCGCAGGCGCGTCGCCTGGAGCCGTTCGAGCATCACCTGGGAGAAGCGCCGCATCAGCTCGTAGCCGAGCACCGGGTCGGCGTCGCACTTGTCCCGAAGGCAGGCGCCGTCGACCTGGATCGCTCGCACCCCGCCGACGGCGCGGCCGTCGAAGTGCCAGCGGTACGGCGGGAACAACCACGACCAGCCGACCACCTCGCCCGGCTCGATCGTCTCGATCGTCAGCGGCCCGCGGTTCGGGACGAACAGCTCGAGCGCGACGCGGCCGCGCCTGACGACGTAGAACGTGTCGGCGGAATCGCCCTCGCGGAAGAGCGTCTCGCCGTCGGCCCAGCCGGTCGTGCGGGCACAACCCGCGAGCTGCGCCGCATTCTCGTCGCCGATACCGGAGAAGACCGGCGCGTCGAGGACGACCGCGTCAAGCCCGCGCGCCATCGCCTGCCGGCGACGCCCGCAGCGCCGCCGCCTCCTCCGTGATGTCGATGCCGACCGGGCACCACGCGATGCACCGGCCGCAGCCGACGCAGCCGCTCGTCCCGAACTGGTCCCACCAGGTGCCGAGCTTGTGCGTCAGCCACTGCCGGTAACGCGAGCGACCGGTCGCGCGCACGCTGCCGCCGTGCATGTACGAGTGGTCGAGCGAGAAGCACGTGTCCCACGAACGCCAGCGCTCCGCGTGCTCGCCGCCGAGATCCGTCACGTCCTCGACCGTCGTGCAGAAGCAGGTGGGGCAGACCATCGTGCAGTTCCCGCACGTGAGGCAGCGCTCGGCGACCTCGTCCCAGCGCGGATGCTCCAGCGCGTCCTGCAGCAGCTCGCGCAGCCCTGTCGTGTCCAGCTCGCGCCCCATCCGCTGGGCTGCCTGCTCGACGATCCCCGCGCGCGCGGAGAGCTCGTCGGGCTCGGCAGCGCGGGAGGACACCTCCGACAGCACGTCGGCGCCCCGTTCGCTGCCGACGCGGACGAGGAAGCGGTGCTCGCCGTCCAGCAGCTCCGTCAGCGCGAGGTCGAAACCGTCCTCGACGCCGGGGCCGGTGTCCATGGAGACGCAGAAGCACGTGCCGGCGGGCTCCGCGCAGTCGACGGCGACGACGAACGCGCCGTCGCGGCGCGCGGCGTAGTCGTCGTCGGCGTAGCGCCCTCCGAGCAGTACGCGATCCTGGATCGCGATCGCGTGCCGGTCGCACCCGCGCACGCCGACGAACGCCAGCGGCCGGTCGGGCTCCGGTTCCTGCTCGAGCGCGCTGTCGTGCTCCGCCTGCCAGAGGCGGACGTGCGGCGGCTGGAGGAACTGCTTCCACGAATGCGGACCGACGGCGTACCCGAAGCGCGCGTCGTCGGCGCGGCGGACGAGCCGGTACGAGCCGGCGTCCTGCTCGTCGCCCCAGCCGGCCGGGAGGTCGGCCGCGCCGGCGATGTCGTCGTAGACGATCGCGCCGTCGCGGGCCTTCGGCCCGATCACGCGGTAGCCGCGCTCTCGCAGAACCGTGACAAGCTCGTCCAGCCCGTCGAGCGGGATGACAAGCGCGGAGTCCGGGCGCTCACTCAGCAGCTCGACGTTACCGCTTGCGCTGGCGGCGCTCAACGCAAGCCGCGAATCGTCTCACCGTCGACGTCGATCTCGAAGGCAGCGGCCTTCGAGGGCAGGCCCGGCATCGTCTGCATGTCGCCGCACAGCGCGACGATCCAGCCGGCGCCCGTATACGGCCTGAGCTCTCTGACGGGGAGTGTGAAACCACGCGGCGCGCCGAGGGCGTTCGGGTCGTGCGAGAGCGACAGATGCGTTTTCGCGATGCACACCGGCAGGTGGTCGAGGCCGTCCGCCTCGAGCTGTCTCAGCTGCTTCACGGCCGCCGGGGCCAGCTCGACGTCGGCGGCACCGTAGGCCTTCCGTGCGACCGCCTCGAGCTTGCGCCGCAACGGGTCGCCGCCGGCGTAGAGCGGGCGGACCTCCGCGGGCCGCGCGGCGGCCGCCTTCACCGCCTCGGCCAGCGCCGCCGCGCCCGCGCCGCCGTGCTCGTAGCCGTCGTTGACCTCGGCCGCGTACGCGCCGAGCTCGAGGGCCACCTTCCTGAGCGCGTTCGTCTTGCTTCGCGTGTCAGTCGGGAAGCGGTTGATCGCCACGACCGGCTCGATCCCGACCTCGCGGACGATGCGCAGGTTCGCTTCCAGGTTCGCGCCGTCGGCACCGTGATGCTCGAGCGCCTGCGTCGTCGCGACGACGACGACCGCCGCCGGGCGCATGTCTCCGAGGCCGCAAACGATGTCGACGAACTTTTCGAAGCCCATCTCCGCGCCGAAGCCGCTCTCGGTGACGACGTAGTCGCCGAGCTCGAGCCCGAGCATGTCGGCGACGATCGAGTTGTTGCCGTGGGCGATGTTCGCGAACGGTCCGCAGTGGACGAGTGCCGGCACGCCCTCGAGCGTCTGGATGAGATTCGGCTTGAGGGCGTCGACCAGAAGCGCCGCCATCGCACCGGCGGCGCGCAGCTGCTCCGCGGTCACCCGCTCGCCTGCGGCGTCGCGCGCGACGGTGATTGCGCCGAGCCGCGCACGGAGGTCGTCGTAGTCTTGCGACACTGCGACGATCGCCATCACCTCGGAGGCGGCGGTGATGTCGAAGCCCGTCTCGCGCGGCGCTCCGTTCGCACGGCCTCCGAGCCCGACGACGATGCGACGCAGGGCGCGGTCGTCCATGTCGAGGCAGCGCCGCCAGCTGATCGACAGAGGATCGATGCGCAGCTCGTTGCCGTGCAGCAGATGCGCTTCGACGAGCGCGGCCAGCAGGTTGTTGGCCGCGCCGATGGCGTGAATGTCGCCGGTGAAGTGGAGGTTCACGAGCTCCGGCGGGAAGACCTGCGCGCGGCCGCCGCCCGTCCCACCGCCCTTCAGCCCGAACACCGGGCCGAGGGACGGCTCCCGGAGGCACAGGACGGGGTTGTCGCCGCCCAGTCCGAGCGCGTCGGCCAGGGAGATGGCAGTGGTCGTCTTGCCCTCGCCGGCCTTCGTCGGGGTGACCGCGGTGACGCAGACGAGCTTGCCGTCGCGCGGTGCGGCGCCGAGCGCCGCGAGATTGATCTTCGCTGTGTAGCGGCCGTGCGGCTCGACGTGCTCGTCGTCCAGGCCGAGGTCGCCGGCGACGGCCGCGATCGGCCGGATTGCGGTCTCCGTTGCGACGCCCATGCGTTCAGCTTCCTCGCGCCCGGGCCGCCCGCCATCGGTCTCTGCCCGGCACGGCGTTGCGGAAAAGCCGCACCGACTCCGCGGCTCAGCCCCAGCAGATCGGCGGCTGCTCGCGGATGGCGGCGCGCGTGCCGGCGGCTTCACTGCGGAGCAATCCCGGAACCACCACCCAAGGAGGATTCAAGATGAGCACCATCGCAGCAAACCGGGTAGAGACGGACGCTCCCGTCAAGAACGACACATTCCGCAAGGTGCTGGAATGGGGCGGCTTCGTGGCAGGCGCCGTTCTCATCACCTTCGGCGTCGTCGCGATCTTCATGGGCTTCCAGGGACGCTCGACCGTGTCCGACAGCCTCAAGCAGGAGAAGATCGTCGGCAGCTCCGACATGACGCCGTCGACGATCAAGACCGAGGCGCAGAAGGCGGGGCTCGACGTGAACGCGATCAGCCTGCCGACCGTTTCCGTCGCCGGCAAGGCGATTAACAGCGGCGACCGGGCACGCGCATTCGCTGGGTACATGCGCATCCACGCCCTCGAGGCGACGGGTGGCTACACGTACGCGCAGATGGGCCGCTTCGCCGCGAAGCCCAACGCGCCGAAGGCGCAGCTGGCCGTCGGCGGAGGCACGGACAACGCGCAGTGGGCGCTGATCGACAAGGCCACTGGGCAGCCCGTCGCAAACGGCGCCCGTGACCTTTGGGTGACCGAGACCGCGCTGACGACCGCGCTGAACACGTCCTACATGGCGGACAGGCTGGGGCTGTTCGGCATCGTCGTCGGAGTGGCGCTGCTGCTGACCGGGATCGGGTTCGTGATCCTGGCGTTCGCAGTGCTGCATCGCAGGCGGGTTGCGGCGCAGGCGTAATCGCGTCGAGACACGGGGCCGGCGCCCGGTGGTTTCCGCGTAACGCGCCGGCCCCCTTCCTTTCGAAGGCCGCTCGCACCGGGGCGGTCTTTTCGTGTCAGACGCCGGTGTGGGCGGAGGCGCTGTGCGGGTCGAGCTCGACCTCGATCTCGACGGCTCCTCGGCGGGCGCTCTCCGGCAACTCCGAGCTCAGACCGAGCTCCGCCGCCAGGAACGGCGCCAGATAGTGGCCGACGATCTTGGCCGGCGGCCACCACAACGCCTCGGTGTCCACGACGGACGTCCCCTCGCGAATGTCCGCACGCAGAAACCGCGGGACGAAGCCCGTGAGGAGGACGCCGCGCAGGACCGGCCGGAACGGCATCGGCGCGACATCGGCGCCCGCATCGCGGGCGATCGCGGCGGCGACGGCGTCCGCCTGCTGCGTCGCGAGGCCGCCCTGCTTCGGCCGGAACTGTGTCGCGTCGCCGGCGGCGTAGACATCCGTCAAGCCGGTAACTCGTCCTTCGAGGTCTGTCGGCACGAAGCCGAGTCGGTCGTGAGGCAGGCGCGGCAGCGCCGGGCCGACGAGCTGCGGGAGCGCGACGACGGCGTCCGCCTCGATCGAGACGTCGCCGGCCACGGCGAGGACGCCGTCGTGCCAGGCCATCGCCGCGAGCCCCGGCTCGACCTCGATGCCGCGGATCTCGAGGAGCTCAGCGAT
This sequence comes from Gaiellaceae bacterium, assembly GCA_035456125.1. Classification (GTDB taxonomy): domain Bacteria; phylum Actinomycetota; class Thermoleophilia; order Gaiellales; family Gaiellaceae; genus 3-1-20CM-4-69-9. The sequence continues at coordinate 28,216 of DATIDT010000029.1, read as the reverse complement.
CGCGCTGCTCGCCTCGCGGCCGAACACGCCGAGCGGATGCTCCTCCGCCGTTACTAGCACGAGCTCGACACCGCGCGTGACGTGGTCGCTCAGGTACGTGCCCGTCTGGAGGGCGAGCTCGTACATCGGCAGTGGCCAGCTGATGCCCGCAGGCACGACGAACGCGATCCGCCGCAGCTCGCCGTCGGTCGCGCGCTCTAGCAGCCCTGCGAGCGCAGGGTCGTCTTGCGGGCCGCGGAACGTGAGCGCGCCGTCGATCGCGTCGTGCGTCCCTGCCCCGACGGCGAGGACGAATGCGTCGTAGTCGACGGCCTCGCCGTCGTCCACAACGGCCTGCTTCCGCTCGGGTTCGACACGCGTCACGCGGCCCGGTCGGAGTGAAGCGCCCGCTGCCTCGACGAGCCGCTCGAGCCCGAACCGCCGGACGTCGTCCGTGCGGAACGGCTCCGCCACCGCCAGGGGCCGATAGACGAACTCGGTCTCGGGGGCGACGAGCTCGACCGTGACGGCGTCTTCAGCAAGCGCTCGAAGCGCCAGCGCGAGCTCGAGGCCCGCGACGCCGGCTCCTGCGGCGACGACCTTCAACGCGGCGTGACTCGTGTCCCTGCACCTCCCGCAGCCGACCTCATGGTGTCATCACACCACGCCCCGGCCATCGGAACAAGTACTGATCGTACTTCGTGGTCTCTGCCGATGCGGGTGCGGCTCCGGCGTCACACAGTGGGCGGGAAGGAGGTGTGAAATGCGGAAGATCGTGATCGCAACCGACGGCTCGCCCACCGGTCGGGCCGCGGTAGAGGCCGGCGTCGAGCTGGCGGCCGACGAGGGTGCCGGCATCGTCGTCGTGCACGTCGTCTCGATCCTCGACTTCGCGGAGCACGGGAACGGAGGCGCGCCTGCGCGGCCGCAGCGCCTGCCGCGCGCGGAGGACGATCCGGCTCTCCAGGATGCGCTCGCTCTCGCAGCCGCACACGGCGTCGAGGCGACGTCCGAGCTGCTCGTCGGCTACCCGCCGAAGCAGATCATTCGTCTCGCGTCCGAGCTCGGAGCGGACCTGATCGTCGTCGGCTCGCGTGGGCTGGGTCGGCTCAAAGGTGTCTTCCTGGGCAGCACGTCGCGGGAGGTCCTCGCGCATGCCGGGCGTCCCGTGCTGGTCGTGCAGCCGGTGCGAGCACCCGTTCCTGCGGGCGATTAGCCTCAGCGTCTGATGACGGACGTCGTTCGGCTCGAGCAGCTGACGAAGTCGTACGGCCGTGAGCGCGGCATCGTCGAGCTCGACCTCTCCGTCCGGCCTGGGGAGGTCTTCGGGTTCCTCGGGCCGAACGGGGCCGGGAAGACGACGACGATCCGGACGATGCTCGACCTCATCCGCCCGACCTCCGGGCGGGTGACGATCTTCGGCCTCGACGCCCAGCGTGACGGCGTCGCGGTCCGGCGGCGCCTCGGCTACGTTCCGGGCGACCTTCGCCTCTACGGCCGCCTGACGCCGCGCGAGCTGTTTCGCTACTTCGGCGGGCTGCGCGGGCTGCGCTCGCTGGCCGGCGCGGAACGTCTTGCAGAGCGATTCGAGCTCCCGGTCGACCGGCCGATCGCAGCGTTGTCGCGCGGAACGCGGCAGAAGGTCGGCCTGGTGCAGGCGTTCATGCACGAGCCGGACCTGCTCGTCCTCGACGAGCCGACGTCGGGCCTCGATCCGCTCGTGCAGCAGACGTTCAACGACCTTGCGCGCGAGACGGCCGCAAGCGGCCGAACCGTCTTTCTCTCGTCGCACGTCCTGTCGGAGGTGCAGCACGTCGCCGACCGCGTCGCGCTCGTCCGCGACGGGCGCCTGGCGCTCGTCGACGACGTCGACAGTCTGCGCGCGCGTGCGCTGAGTCGCATCGAGGTCACCTTCGGGGCGCCGCCGCCGCTGCAGGCCTTCGACGGCATCGAGCACGTTGGCGAAATCGAGCGTCGCGGCGCGGTGGTCGTGTTTCACGTCCGCGGCGAGATCGACGCCTTCGTCAAGACACTCGCGCAGCATCGAGTCGTGGCGCTGAACAGCCACGAGGCCGATCTCGAGGACGTCTTCTTGTCCCTCTACCGCGGTGACGAGCGGCGTGCTGCGTAACGTCCTCCTGAAGACGCTGCGCGACTCGACGCGCGCGCTGATCTGGTGGTCGCTCGGCCTGATCGGGCTCGTCGCGCTGATGGTCTCCGTCTACCCGTCCGTCCACGGGAACCCGGCGCTGAACAAGCTCGTCCACGACTACCCGCAGGCCCTGAAGGGCTTCGTCGCCTTCGGCGGCGAGCTCGACTACACGTCGGGCGCCGGGTATCTCGGCAGCGAGCTCTTCGCGCTGATGGTTCCCCTCCTCCTGCTGGTTGCGGCGATCGGCGCCGGAGCACGTGCGCTGGCAGGGGAGGAGGAGGCGGGAACGGCCGACCTTCTGCTGGCGAATCCCGTTTCGCGCCGGCGCGTTGCCGGCGAGAAGCTCGCCGCTCTCCTGCTCGAGGTGGTCGCGCTCGGAGCCGTGCTGTTCGTCGCGCTGCTGGTCGGGTGCCGCGCGGCCGGTCTCGACGTCTCCGCTGCGCATCTCGCTGCCGCGACCGCGAGCGCAGTCGTGCTTGCGCTGGGGTTCGGGGCGATCGCGCTCCTGCTCGGCGCTCTCACCGGGCGGCGCGCGCGTGCGGTCGCGGGCACTGCCGCCCTCGCGGTGGCGGCGTACGTGCTGAACGGCCTTGCGCCCCTGGTCGACGCGCTCGAGCCGCTGCAGAAGGTGTCGCCCTTCTACCACTACACGGCGAGCGATCCGCTCCGGCACGGGCTCGCGCTCGGCCACATCGCCGTGCTCGTCGGGATCGCCGCCGTTGCTGCGGCCCTCGGTCCAGTGGCATTCGACCGCCGCGAGCTCGTGGCCTAGTACTTCGCCGCACGCGGGTTCCGCGTCGCTGCGGATGGCGCATCCGACGTGTGCAGCGATGATCGCGCCGACAGCGTCTGCGAGGAGGTGGGAGTCATGGACCGCGTTCGCGACGTGATGCATCGCGGCGTCGTCACCTGCACGCCGGACACGCCGGCGGTGAAGGTCGCGGGAATGATGGCCGCGCATCGGATTCACGCCGTCGTCGTCGTCGCGGCCGGTGACGTGCCCCGGCTCGTGACGGATTCGGACATCGCATCGGCGCTGTACACGGAAGGTCTCGACTCGCTTCGCGCCAGGGATATCGCGGGCAGCGCGCCGCTCGTCAGGCTTTCGGACACGGTGGACGACGCGCTCGCGCGGATGCACGAGACGGCGTCGACGCATGCCGTTGCCGTCGACCGCCTGTATCGGCCGCTGGGCGTGATCTCCGTCCTCGATCTGGTGGAGGCGGCGTCCTCGAGGGCTTGAGATGACCGTCGCCGAGTCGCCGCCGCTCGTCCCGCCCGGTCGAAACCTGCCCGAGGAGCTCGCGCGGCGCTTCGAGGCGATCGTGTTCGACTGGGACGGCACTGCCGTCCCCGACCGCAAAGCGGACGCGTCACAGGTGCGCGACCTCGTCGAGCAGCTCTCGCGGGCGGGGCTCCACCTCGCCGTCGTGACGGGAACGCACGTCGGCAACGTCGACGGCCAGCTCAGGGCGAGGCCCTCCGGCCCTGGGCTGCTCTATCTGTGCCTGAATCGTGGCTCCGAGGTGTATCGCGTCGGCCTCGATGGCGCGGAGCTCGTCTTCCGCCGTCAGGCGACGTCGGAAGAGGACGCCGCGCTGGACGCGGCCGCCGCGGCGACGGTCGCGGCGCTCGCCGCGCGAGGCGTGCGTGCGGCCGTCGTCTCGCAGCGGCTCAACCGGCGGAAGGTGGATCTCATTCCCGAGCCGGAGTGGGCGGATCCGCCGAAGGCGCGGATCGCAGAGCTGCTGGCGGCCGTCGAGGGGCGGCTGCGGCAGGCCGGCCTCGACGGTCTCCGGGACGCTGTCGCCATCGCAGAGGGCGCCGCAACCGCGGCGGGCCTGCCTGCAGCCAAGGTGACGAGCGATGCGAAGCACGTCGAGATCGGACTCACGGACAAGGCCGATTCCGCGCGCTGGGTCCTCGCCGAGCTCTGGGGGCTCGGCGTCGCTGCGTCCCAGGTGCTCGTCGCGGGAGACGAGTTCGGGCCGCTGGGCGGGATCCCGGGCAGTGACTCGTATCTGCTGCTCGGGGACGCCACCGCGTTCTCGGTCGGTCGCGAGCCGACCGGGACGCCGCCGGGAGTCGTGGCTTTCCCCGGCGGCCCTGACGCCTTCGCGGGCGTCCTCGAGGACCAGCTGGCTCGCCGGCGCGCGCGCGAGCTGCCGCAGCTCGTCGACGACGAACGCTGGTCGGTGACGGTCCGGGGCTTCGATCCGGAGCGCGAGCGCGCGCACGCAGCGCTGCTGACCCTCGCCGACGGCGTCATCGGGACGAGCGGCAGCCCCGTCGGCGAGCACGCGGCCGCGCGGCCGCGGGTGCTCGCCGCCGGCGTGTACGCCGGTGCAGGGGCGGAGAGCGAGCTTCCGCTTTGTCCCGTCTGGACGCGCCTCGACGGCGAGCTGCCCGAGCCATTGTGGTTCGAGCGCCGCCTCGACCTTCGAACCGGGACGCTGCGCCAGCGGCTCGGACGGAACGGCGAGGTCGATGCGCTCCTCTTCTCGTCGCTCGCGCGTCCGGGCACGCCCGTCCTGCGAGCGCGCGGCCTGCCCGAGCTGCTCGAGTCCGACCGCCCGCTGAGCGCGGTCGAGAGTGGGATCGAGGACGGCGTCGTCGACGGTGTCGAATGGGCGCGGGCGCAGGCCGGCGACGGAGGCGTCGTCGCCGCGGCGCGCGATCGGCTGGAGGGCGGCGTGCTCGACAGGTTTGCCGCATATGTCGTGGACGCGACGGCGGCTCCCGATCCCGAGGATGCAGTCGACCTCGTCGCCGGCGCGCGACTCGCTGGGTTCGACGGCCTGCTCGGCGAGCACCGGGCGCGGTGGGCACAGCGCTGGCACACCGCCGATGTCGTCATCGAGGGTGACGACGAGCTGCAGCGGCTCGTGCGCTTCGCGCTCTTCCACCTGATGAGCTCGGCGGCGGACACAGGCGAAGCCGCGGTCGGCGCACGTGGGTTGAGCGGCCCGGCGTACCGCGGGCATGTCTTCTGGGACAGCGACGTGTTCGTGTTGCCTTTCCTGGCCGCGACCCACCCGCCGGCGGCACGCGCGATGCTCGAGTACCGGCTGCGTCGCCTCGATGCCGCGCGTGCGAACGCGGCGCGTCTCGGTCGTGCCGGTGCGCGGTTTCCGTGGGAGTCTGCGGCGTCGGGGGCGGACGTGACGCCGTCTCATGCCTTCGACCAGGCGGGCCGCGACGTGCCGATTCGCACCGGCGAGCTCGAAGAGCACATCGTCGCGGACGTCGCCTGGGCGGCCAGCTTCTACGTCGACTGGACCGACGACTCTGCGTTTGCGCACGGCCCTGGACGGGAGCTCCTCGTCGAGACAGCTCGCTACTGGGCCTCGAGGATTCGCCGGGACGCCGTCGGCCGCGCGCACATCGACCGCGTGATCGGCCCGGACGAATACCACGAGCCCGTCGACGACAATGCGTTCACGAACGTCATGGCCCGCTGGAACCTCCGTCATGCAGCCGCCGTCGCTGCGGGAGCCGTCGCGGAGGACGAACGGCGCCTGTGGCAGGAGCTTGCGGATCGGCTTGTCGACGGCTTCGACCCCGCGACCCAGATCTACGAGCAGTTCGCGGGCTTTCATCGGCTGGAGCCGCTGGTCGTGGCCGACCTCGCCAGGCGGCCGTTTGCCGCCGACTTGCTGCTCGGTCACGAGCGAGTCGCCCGCGCACAGGTCGTGAAGCAGGCGGACGTGCTGATGTTGCACCACCTCGTGCCGGAGGAGGTCGCAGCCGGGTCGCTCGAGGCCAACCTGTCGCACTACGAGCCGCGGACGGCGCACGGGAGCTCGCTCTCGCCCGCGATTCACGCTGCGCTGTTCGCGCGCGCCCGCAGGCTGGGCGCCGCGCTCGACGCTTTGAAGCTCTCGTGCCGGCTCGACGTCGACGACCTGACCGGCACGACGTCGGGTGGAGTGCACCTCGCGACGATGGGCGGCGTCTGGCAGGCGCTCGTCTTCGGCTTCGCCGGCGTGCGTGCGACCCCGCGCCGCCTCACCGTCGATCCCGTCTTGCCGGACGCGTGGGATGCGCTCGAAGTCCGGCTCAGCTTTCGCGGTTTCCCCGTCCGCATCCGGATCGAGCACGACGCGATCGCGGTCGACGCCGATCCGAAGGTGCCGGTGTCGGTCCTCGGCACGCGGCACAGAGTCTTCTCGAAGGGAGCATGACCATGAAAAAGGTGATTGCAGCGCTCGACAACAGTGCCGCCGCGGCCACCGTGCTTGCGACGGCGCAGAAGCTCGGCTCGGTCTTCGGTGCCGAGATCGACGCGGTTCACGTCGGAGAGGACGGAGACCGCATTGCGGCCGCAGCGGCCGCGGCCGCCGGATTGGAGCTGCGGCGACTCGAGGGCGACGTCGTCCCGGCGCTCGCCGGCGCGGCAGCGAAGGAGGACGCGGTCGTGCTCGTCGTCGGCGCTCGAGGTCTTCCCAGCGGGCGCGAGCTCGGCTCGACCGCGCTGGAGGTGATCACGTCGCAACCGAAGCCGGTCGTCGTCGTTCCGCCCGACGCGGAGCGGCCCGGCAGGCTCGAGCGGGTGCTCGTGCCGCTCGAGGGGACGCCGCTGACCTCGCTCGCGCCCAAGACGCTCATCCAGCTCGCCGACGACGCGCAGATCGAGGTCGTCGTTCTGCACGTCCACGACGAGGCGACCTTGCCCTTGTTCACCGACCAGCCCCAGCACGAAGCCGATGCATGGCGTGAGGAGTTCGTGGCGCGCTACTGCCCCTGGGGCATCGGCAGCGTCAGGGTCGACGTGCGCGTGGGGCGCCGCGAGGAGGAGATCCTCCGGGCGGCCGCCGAGGCCAAGGCCGATCTGATCGCAATCGGGTGGGCGCAGAAGCTGGCGGCCGGACGCGCGCCGATCGTGCACGAGCTGCTCGAACGCGGCCGGACGCCGGTGCTGCTCATTCCCCTGCGTCTCCCATCCCAACGTCAGAGCAGAGCGAGGAGGAGCTCATGGATCAGCTTGCAATCGTCGCCCGCTTGAAGCCGGGCGCGGAGCCACGAGCCGCGGAGCTGATCGGACGCGGCGCGCCGTTCGATCCCGAAGCGATCGGATTGCGACGCCACACGATCTTCCTCTCCGCCGGCGAGGTCGTTTTCGTCTTCGAGGGCGACGAGGTCGAGTGGACCGTCGACGGGCTCGTCGACGAGCCGTTCCACTGGGACCTCCACGCGGCCTTCGAGGACTGGCGAGACATCGTCGAGGAGCAGCCGCGGATCGCACGCGTGGCTTATTCCTGGGCCGCGCAGAGTCGCGAAAAGCTTGCGCCTTTCCACGGATAGCCCTCCGTAGCCCTACCGATGTCCAGGTCTTCCGCGGAGACCACACTCGAAGCGATGACCGCCACCGCGGACCACCGAACAGTCTTCGAGGAGCTCCGCCCGCCCTTGACCGAGGGCGAGGCGCTGCTCGAGGCCGACCGTTGCCTCGAGTGCGGCGGCCCGTACGCACCGGCGCCGTGCGTGACGGCATGCCCTGCGAACGTCGACGTTCCCGCATTCGTCGGGGCGCTCGCGCGCGGCGACCGCCAGGCGGCCGCGGCAACGATCTTCGCGGAGAACCTGCTCGGCGGCACGTGCGCGCGGGTCTGCCCGGTCGAGACGCTCTGCGAAGCGGCGTGCCTGCTTGCGCACGAGGGGCGGCGACCTCTCGAGATCGCACGGCTGCAGCGGTTCGCGACCGACGCCGCGCTCGACGCCGACAGGCCGCTGCGCCGCGCGTGTCCGCGCAACTGGTACAGCGTGGCTGTCATCGGCGCAGGCCCGGCCGGCCTCGTCTGCGCCGGTGAGCTTGCGGCCCGCGGCTTCGACGTCACCGTGTACGACGAGCGCGTCGAGGGCGGCGGGCTGGCGCGGTTCGCGATCGCCCCGTACAGGTTGCAGCAGGAGCCGCTGCCGGAGGAGCTCCGCGCGCTCACGCATCTCGGCGTGAAGTTCGAGCTCGGCGTCGCAATCGACACGCGCGACGCTCTCGCGTACATCGAGTCGTTCAACGACGCCGTCGTGCTCGCGGTCGGCATGGGCGCGGACGCCGACGTTGTGTATCCCGGCGACTCGCTTCCCGGGGTTTGGAACTCGCTGCCGTTCATCGACGCGATCAAGAACGGCGCGCCGCCCGACGTCGGCGAGTCGGTCGTGGTGATCGGCGGCGGCAACACGGCCGTCGACGTCGCGCGCGAGGCGCAGATCCTCGGCGCGGGCACGGTCACGATGCTCTACCGCCGCACGCAAGCCGAGATGCCGGCCTATCCGCACGAGATCGAAGAGGCGCTCGACGAGGGCGTCCAGATCGAGTGGTTGACCGTTCCGTTGCGCTTCCTCGGCAGCGAGTCCTTGACCGGGGTCGAGTGCCGGCGCTGCCGCCTGGGCGAGCCCGACGAGAGCGGCAGGCGCAGCCCCGAGGAGCTGCCCGGAACCGAGTTCGTGCTTCCGGCGGACACGGTCGTGAAGGCGATCGGTCAGCGCAACCGCACCGAGCTCTTCGAGCTGATCGATCGGCTCGAGCTCGAGCGCGGGCGGCCGAGGATCGACCGCGAGACGGGCCAGACGACAAATCCGAAGTACTTCGCCGCGGGGGACGTTGCGAACGGCGGCGCGACTGTCGTCGAGGCCGTACGCGCCGCGAAGATCGCGGCCGCGGGCGTCGACGCGTTCGTGGGGAGGCGTGAGCCGTGAGAGAGATTCGCTGGCACGCCCGCGCGGGACAAGGCGCGAAGACTGCGTCGCAGCTGTACGCGACCGCTGCGCTGCGTGCCGGCAAGAGCGTCCAGGCGTTCCCGGAGTACGGGCCTGAACGGCGCGGCGCGCCGTTGCGGGCGTACACCCGCGTCGACGACGTCCGGATCCGCAGGCACGACGCGATCACCCATCCCGACGTCGTCGTGGTGCTCGAGCCGTCGCTGCTCCACGAGGTCGACGTGACGGACGGGCTCGAGCGCGACGGTGTCGTGCTGCTGAACGCGGATGCCGTGCCCGAGGAGCTTGCCGGCGAGGACGTGATCTGCATCCCGGCCACCCGGTTGGCGGAGCGCCACGGCTCCAAGTTCGCGAACCTGATCATGGTCGGAGCGCTCGCAGCGGCCGTCGGCGAGCCGGGCGTCGGCGACGTCGCGGACGCGGCTGTCGAGCTGCTCGGCAAGAAGGTGCCCGCGGCGAAGGTGCGAGCCGCCGTCGAGGAGGGGTACGCATGTCTGAGCTGAGCGCGTGGCGTGACCTCCGCGTCGGCGGCACCGTGCTGCCGGGCGAGGCCGTTCAGCCGCGAACCGGCAGCTGGCGAACGGGTCTCAAGCCGGAGGTCGATCTCTCCGCCTGTGTCAACTGCCTGCTGTGCTGGCTCTACTGCCCCGACTCAGCCGTGCGCGTCGACGACGCCACCTTCCTCGGCTTCGACGACGACTACTGCAAGGGTTGTGAGCTCTGCGCGGCGGTGTGCCCGACCGGCGCGATCAGGATGGTGCGCGATGGCGACTGAGCCCACGCTTGCGGTGCTGACGGGCGGCGAAGCGGTCGCCGAGGCAATGCGCCAGGTGGATCCGGACGTCGTCCCCGTGTATCCGATCACGCCGCAGACGCCGATCATCCAGACGTTCTCGAAGTTCGTCGCCGACGGTCGCGCACACACGGAGATCGTCAACGTCGAGTCGGAGCACTCCGCCATGAGCGCTGCGATCGGCTCGGCGCTCGCCGGCGCCCGGACGATGACGGCGACGTCGTCACAGGGGCTGGCGTTGATGGCGGAGGTCGTCTACATCGCCGCCGCGATGCGCGCACCGATCGTCATGGCCCTCGGGAACCGTGCGCTGTCCGGCCCGATCAACATCCACTGCGACCACTCGGACAGCATGCTCGTTCGAGACTCCGGCGCGATCCAGCTCTTCGCGGAGAACGCGCAGGAGGCATACGACCTCACGCTGATGGCGCCGCGGATTGCGGAGCACCCCGACGTGCTCCTGCCCGTGCTCGTCTGCCAGGACGGCTTTACGATCACGCATTCGGCCGAGCCCGTCGAGCTGGTCCCAGACCGGCGCGCGCGCCGCTTCGTGCGCGGCTACGCGATTCCCTTCCCGCTGCTCGACGTGCGGGCCCCGGCGACGCACGGACCGTTCGCGATGCCCGACTACTACTACGAGGTCCGCTACCAGCAGGTGGCGGCGATGGCGGCGGCGCTCGCCGTCTTCGACGAAGTGGCCGATGCATATGCGGAGCTCTCCGGCCGGGCGTACCACGCCGTCGAGCCGTACGAGCTGGAGGACGCGGATCGCGCGATCGTCTGTCTCGGCTCGACGGCGGGGACGATCAAGGACGCGATCGACGCGATGCGGGCAAACGGCGAGCGCGTGGGGCTGCTGGAGCTCCGCTCGTTCCGCCCGCTCCCGGTCGACGCCCTGCGCGACGCGCTGTGCGACGTCGCCGACATCGCCGTGCTCGACCGGGCGGACTCGCCCGGCGGCCGGCCGCCGCTCTACGCGGACGTTGCGGCGGTTCTCGCGGACACCGACGTTCACCTGCATTCCTTCGTGTACGGGCTCGGGGGGCGCGAGCTTCATCCGGAGGACGTCCCGGCTCTGTTCTCGGCGCTGCAGGAGCCCCACGCCGCCCCCGCCTATGTCGGCCTGAGAGGAGAGACGTGGCCCGCCTGAAGACACTCGTCCGCAACGAGGGCGGCGTGCCGCCGCTGCGAGGCGGTCACGCCCTCTGCCAGGGCTGCGGCGTCCCGATGGTCGTCCGCACGATCGTCGACAGCATCGAGACGCCGACCGTCGTCGTCAGCGCGACCGGCTGTCTCGAGGTCGCGACCACCAGGTTCCCGACGACTGCGTGGAACGTCCCGTGGCTGCACGTCGCGTTCGAGAACGCGGCTGCGGTCGCGAGCGGCGTCGAGACGGCCTACCGCGCGCTGGTGAAGCGCGGAGCGCTTCCGGACGACGAGCCGCTGACATTCCTCGTCTTCGCCGGCGACGGCGGCACATACGACATCGGACTGCAGGCGCTGTCGGGCGCGCTCGAGCGCGGCCACCGGTTCGTCTTCGTCTGCTACGACAACGAGGCCTACATGAACACCGGCGTGCAGCGCTCCGGTGCGACCCCGTTCGGCGCGAGCACCACGACGACACCCGCCGGCGTCGACAGCTTCGGCAAGGCGCAGATGCGCAAGGACATGACGGCGATCGCGGTCGCCCATCACGTCCCGTACGTCGCACAGGCGGCTTCGGTCCACTGGCACGACCTCAGCCTGAAGGCGCAAAACGCGGCGGCTGCCGACGGGCCGGCGTTCCTGAACGTGCTGACCAACTGCCCCGTCGGCTGGGGCCACGAGCCGCGCGAGACGCTCGACATCCTCAATGCTGCGGTCGACAGCTGCTTCTGGCCGCTGTACGAGGTGAGGGAAGGACGCTATCGCCTCACCTACGTGCCCGAGCGGATCCGGCCGCTCGAGGACTGGCTCGGGCCGCAGAAGCGCTTCGCCCACCTGCTGAAGCCGGAGGCGGCGGGGCAGCTGGAACAGGTCAGGCACCAGGTCGCCGGCGACTGGGAGGCGCTGCAACGTCGTTGCGCGGCAGACGCGGCGAGCTGAGGCGCGGTCATGCGCGTCGGCGTGATCGGATCGGAAGCGCAGGTCACGAGTCGGTCGCTCGCCCGTGCGTGGCGGGCCGCCGGAATCGACGCGCTCGTCGTCACGCCCGAAGAAGCGTCACGCCTCCTCGACGCGGGTGACGTCGCGGTCGGCCGTCTCGACGTGCTCCCGACGCTCGACGGCGTCGAGCCGGGCATCCACGTGCTCGACCTCCTCTCGAAGCGCGGCGTCCGTGTCCTCAATCCGGGGGCGGCGTTGCTCGCCGCTCATGACAAGCTCGAGACCGCGGACCTGTTGCGGCGAGCGCATGTGCCCCATCCGCAGACGTTCCACGTGCGGACGGCTCACGAGCCCGTCCCGCTCGCGCCGCCGCTCGTCGTGAAGCCCCGCTTCGGGAGCTGGGGGAGGGACGTCTTTCTGTGCCGCGACGCGAGCGAGCTGGACGAGTGCCTGGCGGACGTGTGGGCGCGGCGCTGGTTCAGGCGCGACGGTGCGCTGGTGCAAGCGCTCGTGCCGCCGCGTTTCCACGATGTGCGCGTGATCGTCGGCGGTGGGCGCATCGTCGGCGCCGCCCGCCGCCGGGCTGCGACCGGCGAGTGGCGGACGAACGTCTCGCTCGGCGGCGAATTGTCTCCCGTCGAGCTCGACCGCACCGCACGAGCGCTCGCACTCGCCGCCGCTGCCGCGGTCGGCATGGATCTCGTCGGGGTCGACCTGCTGCCGTTGGAGGGGGATGCCTACACCGTGATCGAACTGAACGGCGCCGCCGAGTTCGACGGGCGGTATGCGCTGCCCGGCGGCGACGTCTACCTCGACGCCGCCGCCGGGCTCGGGCTTCGCGGGAGCTCAGTCGGCGGAGATGTCCGCCACGTCAGCGCCTGACAGCTCGAGCAGATCGCGCGTGTGCAGCTTGATCGACTGGGAGTGCGTGCCGGCCTCCAGCACGACCTCGTCTTCCCAGGCGAGGCGGTTGTCGACGACGACGCGATCGCCGGACGGGCCGCCGAACGGCGGCACCGCGCCGAGCTCGAAGCCCGGATAGGCGGCGCTCAGCTCGGCCTCGGTGGCCAGCCGCGGCTTGTCGACCGTGCCGACCGCCATCCGGAGCTTGTGCAGGTCGAGTCGCTGTGACGCCGGCACCACCGCACGGATGAACCCGTCGTCCGTCACGACGACGACGGTCTTCGCCACCTCGTGCGGTGCGACTCCGACGGCTTTCGCCTCGGCCCGCGCGGTCTCCGTCCGCGGGTGAGGCACGACGGTGTAGTCGACGTGCTTCGCGCTCAGCTCGTCGACGAACGCGGTGATCATCGCCTCTCCTTTCGCCGACCCCGCGTGCCGCACGACGGCGTCGCTGCCGGGGTAGATCGTCGTCTCGCGCCCGCTTTCCCACCGCACGCGGAAGTGCTCGCCGCGACCGGGCTCGCCGATGACCTCCAGGATCTCGGCGAGCTGCGGCGCCTCGCCGACGTGGTGTCCGGCGATCACGAGCACGTCGCCGGGAGCAGCCCGAGGTGGTGTCGCCACTTGCTTGACCATGGTCGCCTCCTTCGGGTATTTGGTTCGAGCTTGTCGCTCCGGCGCCCCGCGGGCATCGGGGCAATCTCGGAGCGGACGTGCGGCTTCTCACCGATGGCGCATGCACCCCGTACCGCGATCGTTGGAGCATGGTTGCGATTCATCCATCCGCCTCGTTCAGCGCGACGCTGCGCGCGCACCTCGACGACCGGCCGGGAGCGTTCGCCGACCTCGCGCGCGCGATCGGCGACGCCGGCGGCTCGCTCGGGGCGATCGACCTCGTGCGCGTCGAGACCGGCAAGAAGGTGCGCGACGTGACGGTGTTCGCCGGGGATGCCGACCATCTCGAGCGCATCGTCGCCGCGGCGCGCTCCGTTCCCGGCGTGGAAGTCGAGCACGTGTCCGACCGGACGTACCTCATGCACCTCGGCGGCAAGATCGAGGTCAACGGGAAGGTGCCGCTGAAGACGCGGGACGACCTCTCGATGGCCTACACGCCGGGCGTTGCGCGGGTCTGCTCGGCCATCGCAGAGGACCCGGAGCTCGTCTGGAACCTGACCGTCAAGCGGAACGCCGTCGCGATCGTCACCGACGGCACCGCCGTGCTCGGCCTGGGCGACATCGGCCCGGAGGCGGCGCTGCCGGTGATGGAGGGCAAGGCGCTGCTGTTCAAGGAGTTCGGCGGCGTAGACGCATGGCCGCTCTGCCTCGCGACGAAAGACGAGGCCGAGATCGTCGCCGCCGTCCGCGCGATCGCCCCTGTGTTCGGCGGGATCAACCTCGAGGACATCTCGGCGCCGCGCTGCTTCACGATCGAGCGGGAGCTGCGCGATGTGCTCGACATCCCCGTCTTCCACGACGACCAGCACGGGACGGCAGTCGTCGTCCTCGCGGCGTTCCTGAACGCCTTGCGCGTCGTCGACAAGGGCGCCGAGGACGTCAAGGTCGTCATCACCGGCGTCGGCGCCGCCGGCATCGCGACGGCGAACATTCTGCTCGCGGCCGGCGTCACCAACATCGTCGGCGTCGACCGGCACGGTGCGCTCTCGGCGGGCGATCCGGCCCTCAGCGGGATCAAGGCCGAATTCGCCGCGAAGACGAATCCCAACCGGGAGCGCGGCACCGGCGACGACGTGCTCGCAGGCGCGGATGTGTACATCGGCCTCTCCGCGCCCGGCGCGGTGAGCGCGCGCGGGATCGCGCGGATGGCCGGCGACGCGATCGTCTTCGCGATGGCCAACCCGACGCCCGAGGTCTTGCCCGAGGAGATCCAGGGGCGCGCCGCCGTCATCGCGACCGGGCGCTCCGACTACCCGAACCAGATCAACAACGTCCTCGCCTTCCCCGGCATCTTCCGCGGCGCGCTGGACGCGCGGGCCTCCGATATCACGGAGGAGATGAAGGTTGCGGCCGCCGAGGCCATCGCGGGCGCGATCCAGCTCGACGAGCTGAGCGCCGACTACATCATCCCGAGCGTCTTCAACCGAGACGTTGCGCCCCGCGTCGCCGCTGCCGTAGCCGCCGCCGCCGCCGGCTAGTCCCATGCAGAGCGCCGTCGTCGTCGAGCGGCTGCGAGTCGTTCGCGGCGGCCGCCTCGCACTTGCGGACCTGGACGTCGAAGTCCGCCGCGGCGCGATCACCGGCTTGCTCGGTCCGAACGGCAGCGGCAAGAGCACGTTGATGCGGTCGATCGTCGGCGTCCAAAGGATCGAGCGCGGCGCCGTCAGCGTCCTCGGGCTGCCCGCCGGCGCGCCGGAGCTCCGCTCGCGGGTCGCGTACACGACACAGGCGCCGTCCGTCTACGGCGATCTGACCGTCCGCGAGAACCTGAGGTACTTTGCGCGCCTGCTCCGCGCCGGTGACGCGCAGGTCGACGATGTGATCGAGACGGTCGGGCTCGCGGAGGATGCCGACCGCGTCGTCAACCGGCTCTCCGGCGGCCAGCGTGCGCGTGCGGCTCTCGCAACCGCGTTGATCGGGAGCCCCGAGGTGCTCGTGCTCGACGAGCCGACCGTCGGCCTCGACCCCGTCCTGCGCCGCGACCTCTGGGCGCACCTGGCCGAACTCGCCGCGCGAGGCGCGACGCTGATCGTCTCCAGCCATGTCATGGACGAGGCGGAGCGCTGCGACGACCTGGTGCTCCTGCGTGAAGGGGCCCTGCTCGCGGCCACCACCGTCGGCGCGTTGCGCCGCCAGACCGGCGAGGACGACCTCGACGCGGCGCTGCTGGCCCTGTCGGCGGTGGACGGACGATGAGCCTCGCGGCTGCCGGCGGCACGTCGGTGCGTGTGCTCATGCAGTTGCGGCGCGATCCGCGGACGATCGCCCTGCTGCTCGCAGTCCCGTGCCTGCTCGTGACGCTGCTGAAGTACGTGTTCGTCGGGCAGCCGGCGATCTTCGACCGCATCGGCGGGCCGCTGCTGGGCCTCTTTCCGTTCAGCATGATGTTCCTCGTCGCGTCGATCACGATGCTGCGCGAGCGCACGAGCGGCACGCTCGAGCGGCTGATGACCCTGCCGCTGCACAAGCTCGACCTGCTGATCGGATATGGCGTGGCGTTCGGTCTGATCGGGGCGGTGCAGGCAACCGTCGTCTCGGCGCTCGCCCTGGGCGCGCTCGACCTCCATGTCGCTGGGCCGGCGTGGGCTGTCGGCGCGCTGGCCGTGACGAACGCCCTGCTCGGGATGTCGCTCGGCCTGCTCCTGAGCGCCTTTGCGCGCACCGAGTTCCAGGCGGTCGAGTTCATGCCGGCCGTCGTCTTCCCGCAGTTGATCCTGTGCGGCCTGCTGGCGCCGCGGGCGGCGATGGCGCGCCCGCTCGAGCTGCTCTCGTACTGCTTCCCGCTGACCTACGCGTACGACGCACTCGACCGCATCACGCACGACGGCACCCTCGGCGCAGCGGGGCTCCTGGACGTCGTGCTCGTCTTGACGGCGATCGGCGCGGCGCTCGCGCTGGGCGCCGCGACGCTGCGCCGCCGAACGGCATAGGCGCCCTCCGTAGAACGCCGCACCGCAATCAGTGCGGCGCCCGATGTCCACGCTTCGCGCCACGCGGACACTTAAGACGTGACAGGGAACGAGCCGAAGATCTGCAGGCTGCAGCTCGCGGCGCGCGGCTGCGCCGAGTCGTGCTCAGGCGACCGCTGCGCGTTCTGGGAGCCGGGCGGAGCCGTCGTCGCCGGCACCTGCGTGCTCGAACGGCTTGCGGTCGATCTCGAGCGGCCGGGTCTGGCCGAGTACCTCGTCAGCGTGCGCGAGCGGCTCGAGGGCGCGCGTGAGAGAGACGATGTCGAGGCGGCGCATCGCGAGTTCGCGCACCGGCTCGGCAAGGATGTCTAGAAGGGAGGAAACGATGAAGCCGATCATGCTTGCCACGGACGGATCGCCCACGGCGGAGCACGCGACCGCGACCGCGATCGAGCTCGCCAAGGCGCTCGGCACGGATCTCGTCGTCGTGACCGTCTGGGAGATCCCGTACACCACCGTCGGGCTCGCACCGGCGCCGGTCACCGGCGAGCTCGCTCAGCTGGGCGAGGAGGACGCGCGAAAGGTTGCTGCCGGGGCGGCGGCGCGCGCCGAGGAGGCGGGTGTCGAGACACGCACGGTCATCCTGCGAGGGATCACCGTGCAGGAGCTCTGCACGGCGGCCCAGACGTTCGACCCGCGCTTCCTCGTCATCGGCTCGCACGGCTGGGGCATCGTTCGACGCACGCTCTTCGGCAGCGTCTCGACCGGTGTCCTCCACCACGCACACTGCCCGGTGCTCGTCGTCCGCGGTGAGGACGCGGCGGTGAAGAACGGGACGGGGGCTGCCGAGAAGATCCGTGCCTGATCGGAAGGTGTGCCGCGCGTGGACGCAACCGCGCTGACGGTCACCGCGGCGGCTCTGGTCACCGCGCTCGCAACCGGTCTCGGTGCGATTCCGCTCGCGTTCGCGGACGGCAAGACCGAAACGTGGCTGCGCGGCGCGAACGGGGCTGCTGCGGCGCTGATGCTGCTTGCGAGCGGCCTGCTGTTCTACGAGGGGGTCGTGAAGTCGCTCCCGAAGACGTCTGTCGGAGCGGTCGCCGGCATTGTCGCGATCGTGCTCTCGACCCGCTGGCTGCGGTCGCGTGCCGACTGGCGTTTCGACACGCTCCGCGGCGCACACGCGCGCAGCGCGCTGATCATCGTCGGCGTGATGACGGTTCACTCCATGGCCGAAGGAATCGGGGTCGGCGTCTCGTTCGGTGGTGGCTCCTCGGTCGGCCTGGCGACGGCAGCCGCCATCGCGGTGCACAACATCCCCGAGGGTCTCGCGATCAGCCTCGTGCTCGTGCCGCGCGGCGTCACGGTCTGGCGCTCCGCTCTCTGGAGCATCTTCTCGAGCGTTCCGCAGCCGCTGCTGGCGCTGCCGGCATTCCTGTTCGTCGAAGCCTTCAGTGCCGCGCTGCCGGTCGGCCTCGGCTTCGCGGGAGGCGCAATGGTCTGGATGGTGTTCGCGGAGATCGTGCCGGAGACGTTTCGTCCCGGCCGTGAGCGACTAGCGTTCCACTGAGTGGCCGAGACGACTCTGCGCAGCGAGCCCCTGACGGCGGTCGAGGCCGAGCTGCTCGATGCCCACTGGCGGGCGGCGAACTACCTGTCCGTCGGCCAGATCTACCTGCTCGACAACCCGTTGCTGCGCGAACCGCTCCGGCCCGAGCACGTGAAGCCCCGGCTGCTCGGTCACTTCGGGACGACGCCCGGTCTCAACCTGATCTACGCGCACCTGAATCAGGCGATCAGAGAGCGCGACCTCCGGGTTCTCTACGTGACCGGGCCCGGGCACGGCGGGCCCGGCATCGTCGCGAACGCGTACCTCGAGGGGACGTACAGCGAGGTGTATCCACACATCGGGCGAGACGAGGAAGGGCTGCGGAAGCTGTTCCGGCAGTTCTCGTTCCCCGGCGGCATACCGAGCCACGTCGCTCCGGAGACGCCCGGCTCGATTCACGAGGGCGGGGAGCTCGGGTACGCGCTCACGCACGCGTACGGCGCGGCATTCGACAACCCCGAGCTGCTCGTCGCCTGTGTCGTCGGCGACGGTGAGGCAGAGACGGGCCCGCTCGCAGCGAGCTGGCACGCGAACAAGCTGCTGAGTCCCCAGGCCGACGGGGCCGTTCTCCCGATCCTGCACCTGAACGGCTACAAGATCGCGAACCCGACGATCCTCGCGCGCATCCCGGAGCAGGAGCTTGCGGCGCTCATGCGCGGCTACGGCCACGAGCCGCTGTTCGTCTCGATCGACGCAGAGGACGACCACCTCGACGTGCATCGCCGCTTCGCCGACGTCCTCGGCCGAGCGCTCGACCGCATTGCCGAGATCCAGACGCGCGCGCGCGGGAAGGGCACCGTCGAACGACCGACGTGGCCGATGATCGTGCTGCGCTCGCCGAAAGGCTGGACCGGGCCGCGCGAGGTCGACGGCTTGCCCATGGAAGGCACGTGGCGGTCGCATCAGGTGCCGATGACGGATGTGCGAACGAACGCCGACCACCTCCGCCTGCTGGAGGAGTGGATGCGCAGCTACCACCCGGACGAGCTGTTCGACGAGGACGGGCGCCTGCGGCCCGAGCTCATGAAGCTTCCTCCGACCGGCGAACGCCGCATGAGCGCCGTCCCGCAGGCGAACGGCGGTCTGCTTCTGCGCGACCTCGACCTTCCGGATTTCCGCGACTACGCGTTCGATGTGCAGGAGCCGGGACGTGCGCTCGCGGAGTCGACGCGCGTCCTGGGCACGTTCTTGCGCGACGTGATCCGCCGGAATCCCGGCAACTTCCGGCTGTTCGGCCCCGATGAGACGGCGTCGAACCGGCTCGGTGACGTCTTCGAGGCGACCGCTCGCGCCTGGGACGCGGAGCGAGAGCCGACGGACGCCGACCTCGCATCGGACGGTCGCGTCATGGAGGTCCTTTCGGAGCACCTCTGCCAGGGCTGGCTCGAGGGCTACCTGCTGACCGGCCGGCACGGCCTCTTCAACTGCTACGAGGCGTTCATCCACATCGTGGACTCGATGTTCAACCAGCATGCGAAGTGGCTGAAGGTGACGCGTGCGCTTCCGTGGCGCCGGCCGATCGCGTCGCTGAACTACCTGCTCAGCTCGCATGTCTGGCGACAGGATCACAACGGCTTCTCGCATCAGGATCCCGGCTTCATCGACCACGTCGTCAACAAGAAGGCCGAGATCATCCGCGTCTACCTGCCGCCGGATGCGAACACGCTGCTGTCCGTCGCCGACCACTGCCTGCGCAGCCGCGACTACGTCAACGTCATCGTCGCTGGCAAGCAACCTGCCTTGCAGTACCTGTCGATGGAGGACGCCGTCCTCCATTGCACCCGGGGGATCGGCATCTGGGAGTGGGCGTCCAGCGACGCCGGCGGCCAGCCGGACGTCGTCCTCGGCTGCTGCGGCGACGCGCCGACACTCGAGACGCTGGCCGCGGCAGCGATCCTGCGCGAACGGCTGCCGCACCTGCGCGTCCGCGTTGTGAACGTCGTCGACCTGATGCGCCTGCAGCCTGACACCGAGCACCCGCACGGCCTGTCGGACAAGGAGTTCGACTCGCTCTTCACGACCGACCGACCGGTCGTGTTCGCCTACCACGGCTATCCGTGGCTCATCCATCGCCTCACGTACCGGCGTACGAACCACGCGAATCTGCACGTGCGCGGGTACAAGGAAGAAGGAACGACGACGACGCCCTTCGACATGGTGATGCTCAACGACCTCGATCGCTTCCACCTGGTGATCGACGTGATCGACCGGCTCCCGCAGCTCGCCGGCGAGGCGGATCACCTCCGGCAGCAGATGGTCGACAGCCGGCTGCGCGCGCGCGCCTACGGCCGCAGCCAGGGGGAGGATCCGCCCGAGATCCGGGACTGGACCTGGCCCGGCTGATCCTCGTCGTCAACGCCGGCTCGACCAGCCTGAAGCTCAGCCTGGTCGAAGGCGACGAGTCGCACGCGGTCGACGACTTCGTGCCCGCGGATGCGGTCGCGCACCGGATCGTGCACATGGGCGGCCTGCAGATCCGCGCGGCCGTCGTCGACGACCCGCTGCTGCGGCACATCGAGGAGGGCGCCGAGATCGCGCCGCTCCACAACCGCCCCGCCCTGCAGGCGCTGAGAGATGCACGGCGTGCGCTCCCGGACGTTCCACACGTCGCCGTCTCGGACTCGTACTTCCACCGGACGCTGCCGGAGGCGGCGAAGGAATACGCGATCCCGCGCGATCTGCGCGAGCGGCACGAGATCGTGCGCCACGGCTTCCACGGCCTCTCGGTCGAGTGGGCGGCAGCCGTCGCGTCTGCACCGCGCCTCGTCGTGTGTCATCTGGGCGGCGGCTGCTCGGTCACCGCCGTCCGCGACGGGCGCTCCGTCGACACGACAATGGGTTGGACGCCGCTCGAGGGCTTACCCGGAGCAACGCGGTCCGGATCCGTCGACCCCGGCGCGCTGCTCTACCTCACGCGGCGCGAGGCCGTGGACGACCTCGACCGCCGGCTCGAAGAGGAATCCGGCCTCGCCGCGCTCGGTGGGCTCGACGGCGAGCTGGGATTCGCGGTCTTCGCCCACCGCGTCGCGCAGTCGGCGGCCGCGATGGCGGCGGCCGCGGGTGGGCTCGACGCCCTCGTCTTCACCGCCGGGATCGGCGAGAACCGGCCGGACGTCCGTGCCGCCGTGGCCGAGAGGCTGCGCTTTCTCGGCGTCGAGCTCGACGAGAGGCGAAATCGCGAAGCGGTCCCGGACTGCGTCGTGTCGCGGGACGGCTCAGCCGTCAGCGTGCACATCGTCCGCGCGCGCGAGGAGCTCGTCGCCGCCCGCGCCACCCGCGCCGTGCTGGCCTCAGACGGCGAAGGTTAACGGGGTGGTGTCGGCCCGAACGCGCGCAGTCGGGCGTGCAACGAGCACCGGCCGGTCGGCTCGATGAACGACGTCGCTCGAGACACTCCCGAGCACGGCACCGGTGACGGCGCCGCGCCCGCGGCAGCCGACCACGATCAGCTCGGCTCCGCGTGTTCGCGCGACCTCGAGGATCTTCTCGGCGGGGGAGCCTTCGATGATCTCGGTCTCGTAAGGCACCTCGCGCTCCTCCGCAAAGAGGACCGCGTCGGCGATCGCCGCGCGCGCCTTGGCGAGATCGGCGCCGAGGGCCCGCTGGTAGTACGGCTCGCCCAGCACGAGGGACGGAGCCCGCGCGACCGCGACGAACGTCGCCTGCGCGCCGAGCATCTTCGCCAGCCACACGCCTTGCTCGACAGCGAGCGCTGCGCCCGCAGACCCGTCGGTGCCGATGACGATCTCTCTGGTCTCGAATTCGTCTCGCATAGCAGCCTCCTCGTTCGTCTCCCACAGTGTCGGCGTTCGCGGGTTACGCCGCATCCGCAGCAAGACGGCTCGATCCTGCGGCGAAGCCGCAATACACGTACGGCCCTGTCCGGATGGCGTCGCCGGGCCGCGCCCTCGACACTTCGTCTATGGATGTCCTGGTGAAGACGCCGTCCGGACCTGCCGACGTCGTCCTGCGCGACGGGTCGACGATGCGGCTGCGCGTCCCTACGCGAGCCGACGGCGACGCCCTCTTGAGCTTCTTCGAGCAACTCTCCGAGCAGAGCCTCTACCTGCGGTTTCACGGACACCCGCGCGTCGACGCTCATCTCGTCGAGCCCGTGCTCGATCCGGACTGGGCGGAGCGCGGCGCGCTCGTCGGCGAGCACGGGGAGCGTGTCGTCGCCGTCGCGAACTACGTGCGCCTTCGTGATGTCCGGACGGCGGAGGTCGCATTCGCGGTCGCCGACGACTTCCAGGGCCGCGGCGTCGGAACCCGCTTGCTCGAGCAGCTCGCTACGGCGGCAACCGGTGCCGGCATCGAGGAGTTCGTCGCGGAAGTGATGCCCGACAACCGCGCGATGCTGCGAGTGTTCACGGATGCCGGCTTCGAGACGACGAGGCAGACCGTGCTCGGCACGACCGAGGTGAGGCTTGCGTTAGGCCCGACGGAGACGTTGCGCGGACGCGTCGACGAGCGCGACCACATCGGCGTCGTGACGTCACTCGCGCCGCTCTTCGAGCCGAAGACGCTCGCCGTCGTCGGCGCCTCCTCTCGCGCCGGGTCGATCGGCGGGGAGCTCTTCCGGAACGTCTTGCGGGCCGAGTACGACGGCGTGGCCTATCCCGTCAATCGCTCCGCCGCCGCGGTTGCCGGCGTGCGGGCGTACGGGAGCGTCGCCGAGATCGGCGAGTCGATCGACCTCGCCGTCATCTGCCTGCCGGGGCCGGCGGTGATCGAGGCCGCCGCGGAGGCGCTCGACGCCGGCGTGCATGCGCTCTGCGTCATCTCGGCCGGGTTTGCGGAGACAGGTCCCGAGGGTGTGGCGCGGCAAGAGGAGCTGCTCGCGCTCGTGCGCGGTCACGGCGCGCGCCTCCTAGGCCCGAACTGTCTCGGAATCGCGGTCTCGGCCCCGCGGCTGAACGCAACCTTCGGCCCTCGCGCGTTGCCGCCGGGGAAGGTCGGCTTCTCGTCCCAGAGCGGCGCGCTCGGCCTCGCCGTGCTCGAGCGCGCGGCCGAGCGACGCCTCGGGCTCTCGTCGTTCGTCTCGATCGGCAACAAGGCGGACATCTCGTCGAACGACCTGCTCGAGTACTGGGAAGACGATCCGGCGACAGACGTCGTGCTGCTCTACCTCGAGTCCTTCGGCAACCCCCGGAAGTTCGCGCGCGTCGCGCGCCGCGTCGCTCGCAAGAAGCCGATCGTCGCGATGAAGGCCGGACGCACGAGCGCGGGCGCGCGAGCGGCGAGCTCGCACACCGCGGCGCTGGCCGGGTCGGAGGCAGCCGTCGACGCACTCTTCCACGAGGCGGGCGTCCTCCGCGTCGACACGCTCGACGAGCTGCTCGACGTGACGAGCCTGCTCGCAGCGCAGCCGCTCCCGCGCGGGCGCCGCGTCGCCGTGCTGACCAACGCCGGGGGGCTCGGGATTCTCTGTGCCGACGCGTGCGAGAGCGCGAGGCTGACGCTGCCGCCGCTGAGCGACGCGACGGTGGCAGAGCTTCGCGCCGTGCTCCCGCCGGAGGCGAGCACCAGCAACCCGGTCGACATGCTCGGGTCGGCCGTCGGCGCCACCTACGAGCAGGTGTTGCCGATCCTGCTCCGCGATCCGGGCATCGACAGCGCGATCGTGCTGTTCGTGCCGCCGGTCGTGGCGGGTGCCGAGGAGGTTGCGGGCGCAATCGCGCGCGCGGTAGCGAACACGCGCGACCGCGAGAAGCCGGTGCTCGCATGTGTCATCAGCGCCGACGGGATTCCGGAGCGGTTGCTGTCGGCGCCGCTGGCGGCGTTCTCTTTCCCCGAGTCCGCGGCACGCGCGCTCGGGCGGGCGGCCGACCGCGCCGAATGGCTGCGCGCGCCGCAGGGTCGCATTCCCGATCTTGCCGGTCTCGATCCGGCGCGCGCGAAGGCCGTCGTACAGGTCGGCGGCGACCGCTGGCTCGAGCCGGCCGAGGCGCGCGAGCTGATGCAGAGCTACGGCATCCCCGTCGTCGCGGAGCAGAGCGCCGAAACGGTGGAGGCCGCGGTCGAGGCGGCGGAGGGGCTCGGCTACCCCGTCGTGCTCAAGACCGCGCTCGCCGGTGTGCACAAGACCGAACGTGGCGGTGTTGCGCTCGACCTCCGCGATGCGGAGGCCGTCCGCGAGGCCGCCGTGCGGATCGGGCCGCCGTTCATCGTGCAGCCGCTCGTGCGCGGCGGCGCGGAGCTGCTCGTCGGCGCGGTTCAGGATCCCGTGTTCGGGCCGCTCGTCGCCGTCGGGCCGGGCGGGACGTTCGCGGAGCTCATCGGCGACGCGAGCTTCCGGCTGGCACCGCTGACGGACGCAGACACGACGGAGCTTGTGCACAACGGAAAGGTCGGGAAGCTCTTGGCCGGCTTCCGCGGCGCTCCTGCGGCCGACGTCGCGGCGGTCGCCGACCTGCTTCTGCGCGTCGGGCAGCTCGCCGACGACCTCCCCGAGGTTGCCGAGCTCGACCTGAACCCCGTCATCGCCGCGCCGCAGGGCGCGGTGGCCGTCGATGCACGCGTTCGTGTCGCCGCACCGCTTCGCGCGGCGCGCACCAAGACCTGGTAGCGCCTACGGGAAAGCCGCAGGGCCGTTCCGCTCTCGCCCCGATGCGCGTGCCCAACCACGGCGTGAGGCTTGGATCGGAACGACAGGAGGTGTGTGATGCTCAAGGACTATCGCTTCACCGTCCAGACGAAGCACGCGACGGGTCGCCTCGTCACGATCGAGTCGGGGAACAAGCCGCGAATCGAGGTCGCGACGCCGCCCGAGTTCCGAGACGGCATCGCCGACGTCTGGTCGCCCGAGGACCTGCTCGTAGCCGCCACTTCGACCTGCTACGCCCTCACGTTGTCGGCGATCGCCGAGCGACGGTCGATTCCGATCGGGGATCTCTCGGTGTTCGGCGTCGGCCACGTCTCCCGCAGGGCCGACAACATCTTCGGCTTCATCGTCGTCGAGCTCGCCGTCGAGATCACGACCGAAGAGGGTCACGAGACGGACGTCGAGCACGTGGCGGAGCTCGCACGGCACGGGTGCATCGTGAATGACGCTTTGAAGGTTCCCATCGAGGTCGAGCTGAAGATCCGAACGAGGCAGCCGGCTGCGCCGGCGCTCGTCTAGTTGCGCGAGCAAAGGAGGAAGACGATGTTGATCAGAGATGTCATGACGGAGAACGTCTTCACGGTGACGCCGGACACGCCGCTGAAGGTCGTCGCCACACGCATGCTCGAGTACGGCATCTCCGGGATGCCGGTCGTCGAGGGAGAGGATCACGTGCTGGGAGTCGTCTCGGAGACGGACATCCTGTTCAAGGAGCGCACGGCGCCGGACCGGGCGGGGCTCGTGGACTGGCTCGTCCACTACGGCGAAGACCCACCGCTGGCGAAGCTCGATGCGCGGACGGCCGGCGACGCCATGACGACGCCCGCCGTGACGGTCCCGTCGGGACGCTCGGTGGAAGACGCCGCGACTCTGATGCTCGACCTGCGAATCGACCGCTTGCCCGTCGTGGACAGCGGCCAGCTCGTCGGAATCGTCACGCGGACGGACCTCGTGCGCGCGTTCACGCGCAGCGACGACGTCATCGCCGACGAGATCCGCGAGCAGGGACTGCTGAGGAGGTTCTGGGTCGGGCCGTCCTCTGTCATCCTCGACGTCGAGCAGGGAAACGTCTCGCTCGAGGGGCGGGTCGACACTCAGGATCTCGCCGAGGCGATCGTCGACTACGTCGGCCGGATCCCCGGCGTCGTGTCGGTCGAGTCCAAGCTCACTTGGCCTCGGAAGAAGGCGCGCCGAGCACACAAGGCGCCTGCATGAACGTCGCGTAGATCAGCGGAATCGCGTACGTCCAATCGGCAGGCGCACCGATGCTCGCGCCCGCGTGCAGGCGCAACGATCGGGGCAGCGAGAAAGGAGGTGTGCCATGACTGTGCTGACCAGTACGGGACGCCCTCCGACCCCTCCGGCAGACGCGTGTGTCGAGGAGCTCCCGGCCGAGTACATCGTTCACCTGGCCGTTCCGGGCTACGCGGTCCGCGATCTCGACGTCGAGGTCTTCGACCACGTCGTCACGGTTCGCGGCGACCGCTCCCGCGGCGACCTCGGCGGCTTTCGCATGCGCGATCGGCTCGAGGAGCGTCTCGAGCTCCCCGCCGACGCGGACGCAGGCCGCTTGACGGCGACGTATCTGCGCGAGGAGCTGCAGTTGCACGCGCCGCGCTTCGAAGGCGGGGCGCCGCCGCCGCACAAGGTCGCGATTCAGCGGCCGTTTGCGGTGAACGCAGACGCCTCCGGCGTCTGAGAAAGGAGGAGTCATGTCATCCGTCACCGACACGGTGCCGACGGCGCCGGCGGCGAAACCTCGCCTGAAGCGCTCGCTCGGCCTCTGGATGGCGACGGCCCTGGTGATCGGGAACATGGTCGGCTCCGGCATCTTCACGCTGCCATCCGTGCTTTCGGGCGAAGCCGGGCCGGCGTCGATCGTCGCGCTCGTCTTCACCGGCGTCGGCGCCATGCTGCTGGCGCTGGTGTTCGCCAATCTCGGGCGCACGTATCCGAGAACCGGCGGCCCCTACCACTACGCGCGACGCGCGTTCGGCGACTTCGTCGGGTTCCAGACCGCCTGGGCGTACTGGATCGCCGCGTGGGTGGGCAACGCCGCCATCGCTGTCGCATTCGCCGGATATCTCGCGGTGTTCTGGGGCGACGTGACGGCGAAGCACTGGCTGACGGCCGTCGTGGCAATCGCCGCGACGTGGTTCTTCACGCTCGTGAACATCGCGGGCGCCCGTCAGACCGGTATCGCGCAGGTCGTGACGACGGTCCTGAAGTTCGTGCCGCTCGCGCTCATCGGGATCGTCGGACTGTTCTACGTCGACACGGGCCGCTTCACGCCGTTCACCGTCTCCGGCGGGTTCGACTGGCACATCAACGCGGCGGCGACGCTGGCGTTGTGGGCCTTCATCGGGCTCGAGTCGGCGACCGTTCCGGCGGAAGAGGTCAAGGACGCGGAGCGCAACATCCCGCGAGCGACGATCTACGGGACGCTCGCGACGACGGTGCTCTATGTCGTCGCGCTCGTCGCGGTCGTCGGCGTTCTCTCTCCGGCCGTGCTCAACAGCTCGTCCGCGCCGTTCGCCGATGCAGCGAACTCGATGTGGGCCGGCACGTTCCTCGGCATGGCCTGGGGCAAGTGGATCGCGCTCGTAGCGATCGCGGCCACGTTGGGGGCGCTGAACGGCTGGATCCTGTTGACGGCTCGCGTCTCACTCGCGGCCGCCGACGACGCTCTGTTCCCACGGCCGTTCGCGCGGCTGCACGGGGAGCGCAAGACGCCCGTCTTCGGGCTCGTCGCTTCCTCAGCGCTCGTCTCGGCCCTGCTGCTGTACGGATGGAACGACAGCTTCGCGCAGCGGTTCACGGACATCGTTCTGTTGGCGACCTGGATGACGCTCATCGCCTATGCGTATGCGGCGGCGTCTGAAGTCGTCCTCTTCTTCCGCGAGCGAGAGCTGTTCTCGAGGCTACGGCTCGTTCGCGACACGACCATCGCGAGCCTCGCGTTCGCCTACTCGGTGTGGGCGATCTGGGGCTCGGGCGAAGAGTGGCTGGCGAAGGGCTTCATGCTGCTGCTCTTCGGGATCCCGGTCTACGTCGCGCTGAAGTGGCGCCAGAGCCGCGCGTCGCTGCACGTTCCCGAGGCCTGGGAGAACGAAAGGAGGAGTGATGCGCAAGGTGATCATCGTGGGAGCGGGGGGCCGCGACTTCCACAACTACAACGTTCGGTATCGCAATGACATCCAGACGGAGGTCGTCGCGTTCACGGCGGCGCAGATTCCCGGGATCGACGATCGCGTCTATCCGACGTCGCTCGCCGGCGCGCGGTATCCGCTCGGGATTCCGATCAGGCCCGAGGAGGAGCTCGCGGAGCTGATCCGCCGCCACCACGTCGACGAGGTCGTGCTCGCCTACTCCGACCTGTCGCACGAGGACGTGATGCACAAGGCCTCGACGGCGCTCGCCGCCGGCGCGAGCTTCACGCTCCTCGGGCCGAAGGAGACGATGCTGCCGAGCCGCAAGCCGGTCGTCGCGGTGACGGCCGTCCGCACCGGATGCGGGAAGAGCCAGACCAGCCGCCGTGTCGGCCAGATCCTGCTCGAGAGCGGCTACAAGGTCGCGCTCGTGCGGCATCCGATGCCGTACGGCGATCTCGAGGCGATGCGCGTCCAGCGCTTCGCGACGCTGGAGGACATCGACCGTTCGCTCCCGACGATCGAGGAGCGCGAGGAGTACGAAGCGCCCGTGCGGATGGGGATGGTGATGTACGCGGGCGTCGACTACGAGGCGATCCTGCACCGCGCTGAGGAGGAGGCGGACGTGATCGTCTGGGACG
>DATIDT010000028.1:0-9995 GCA_035456125.1 Gaiellaceae bacterium | reverse complement strand
AGAGCCAGCGTCGTCCAGCCGTCGGCGTATGCGCGGATGCCGCGGTCGCGGGACGCAAGCAGGTAGGCGGCGAGGAGACCCGCCATGACGGTTGCGACGAGCACCTGCTTCGTCCAGCGGTCCGCGGCGGACCCGCCGGAGCGCTTCCGCAGGAAGAGCGCCTCGGCGACGCTGCCACCGAGACGCCGTTCTCCGTTTCGTGCCTGCCCCAGGTACGTGGCCGCGACCTCCGCGCCCGCGGCGACGACGACGGTGCCGATGAACAGCGCGTGCGCGGCCGGGTTGTGTTCGATCAGAAGGCTCATTTGTGGGCATCGTGGCCGAGCTACGCAGGCTGTCTGTACGGCTAGCTCGACTCTTTTGCGCGGACCTCAGTACCTGCTGACCTGGTCGAACCGGACGGCGAGGATGTCCGGGAGCTCTGGGACGAGGGCCCGCCAGAAGACGCCGCCGTTCTCCGAGAGGTAGAGGCGGTTGCGCGCGGCGAACAGCATGCGGTCGGGGTTGTCGTCGTCGACGGCGATGGCAAAGCCGGCCGGGAGCCCGCCGCCTGCCTCGCGCCACGTACTGCCGGCGTCGTTCGAGATCGCGAGCGGGGGACGGCGGTCGAGGACGGCGACGAGCGTCGCCCCGGCTGCCGCGGCAGCGACGACGCGCGGGAGTGAAACGCTGACCTGGACGGGCTCGAAGTCTTCGGTCTCGCCGATGACCTCCTCTTCCTCGAGGTCGACGGCGAACGTCCCCTCGGCGGTGCGCACCGACGCGGTCACGACACCCTCCTGAGCAGCATCGCGCTCACGACGGCCGTCGCGCGCCGCGCTGCGGAGATCGGCGCCAGACCCACGGACCTGCCCGCGAGATATGCGGCGGAGAACGCGTCGCCCGAGCCCGTCGGGTCGGAGGCGACCGGCCAGGCGCCGACGCGCTCCCAGCGTCCTTCGTAGAGGACGCGCGAGCCCTTCGGCCCGTACGTGACGAGCACCTCCGGAACGCCGAGCCGGTCGACGGCGCCGATGATCTCCGCTTCCTCCTCGGCGAGCTTGAGGATCTGAACGTGTCGCAGCAGCGCGCGGTCGAACTGGGCATCGAGCCGCAGCGGCCCCAACTCCGCCGCGCGCACGAGG
Organism: Gaiellaceae bacterium; assembly: GCA_035456125.1. Classification (GTDB taxonomy): domain Bacteria; phylum Actinomycetota; class Thermoleophilia; order Gaiellales; family Gaiellaceae; genus 3-1-20CM-4-69-9. The sequence goes on along the minus strand of DATIDT010000028.1, from coordinate 8,871 downwards.
CCTTGCCCGTCGAACGAGACCCGGCGGCCGCGCGCAAGCGCGGCGACGGTCTCCGTCGGGAACTCCGACCGCAGCAGCGGCGCGACGTGCACCCACGCTCCCGGCGCGACGCGTCGCACGTCGGCGGGCGTCCAAGAATCGCCGGTGTGCTCCACCGTCATCACTCGCACGCTGTCCACGTAGTAAAAGGAAAACGCGGTCGTGGCGCTGCCCGGCAGCATCACGACAGGGAGGCCGACCGAGCTTAGGCGCCGCGAGTAGGCAACGCGTTCGTCCGGGCCGCAGCGCGTGTAGATGGTCGCGCGCGCGCCGAGCGCGCGCCACGCACGGGCGGCGTAGTAGGCGCCGCCGCCGACGCGCGGTGGGGCGCCGTCAACGACGTCCCGGGAGAGGTTCCCGACGAGCGCGAGCCGCGGCACGCGCCGAGCCTAACCACCCGGCCGCCGCCGTCAGAAGGAACGCGACGACGAACGACGGCACCGACGCGCCGATCTCGTAGTGCGGTGTCCAGAGCTCGCCCAGCCAGCGTGACCAGAAACCGAGATCCGTGGGTTGGTACAGCCACTCGTACACGAAGAACCCCGCAAGCCACGCGACGATTGAGCCGGGCCGCAGCGCGGGCGCCGTGAAGACGTCGTCGCGCGTGTAGTGCATGCCGCGCAGAAGCCAGTCGGCGACGAGCACGCCCAGCAGTGGGACGAACACCGCGCCGAGGAGAAGGAGGAAGCGCTGGTAGCTGCGCATGTCGATCGCCAGCGCGCCGGCTGTGGCGAGCACGGCAACGCCGACGATGAGCGCGCGCTGCCGGATCTGCGGCACGAGGTTCTGCATCGACACGGCAGTCGAGTACACGTTCGCGAACGCCTCATCCGTCTCGTCGACGGTGAGCGCGAGCAGCGCAAGCGCGGCAGCTGCGCCGCCGCCGGCAATGGCGGTGAGGATCAGCTCCGGGTGGTTCGGATCGACCCCGCGCGACAGCACGAGGATCGATCCGAAGCCGAACTGGAACAGCGTCGGCAGGAAATAGCCGACGCCGACGCCGAAGAACGCGCTCCGCCGGTCGCGCGAGAAGCGCGTGTAGTCCGCGACCAGCGGTGCCCACGAAACCGTCACCGCCACGACCGTGTCGACGGCGAGCCAGAACGAGCCGTGGTGCCCGGGCTGCGACCAGATCGCGTGTAGATTCGCGCCGTCGACGATCCACCACGCGAGATAGACCACCGACGCCAGGACGGCCCAGATCGCGAACTTACGGACGAACCTGCGCACGAACCCGATCGGTCCGAGCAACGCGAGCATCGCCGCGACGCCGCCGAAGAGCAGCTTCCAGAACCAGACCGCCTCGAAGCCGAAGAGCCTGTCGCACAGCAGCCCGGCCGCCGTCGCGATCACGATCAGCTCGAACACGGCCCAGCCGAGGCACTGGAGAATGTTGAGCGCCGTCGCGACGTACGAGCCGCGCCTGCCGAGCGGCGCGCGTTGCAGCACCATTGTCGGAACGCGCGCGTCGGCGCCGATGAGCCCGGCGACGGCGAGCATGCTGTTCCCGATCACGGCGCCGACGACGGTCGCCGCGAGCGCCTTGCTTAGCGGCAGGTCGAAGTAGGCCGGCAGGACGAGCACCAGCAGCGAGACACCGAGGTTCGTCCAAAGCAGCGTCGTGTCGAGCGTCCCGAGCACGCGGAGGCGCTCGGGTACCGGCTCAATTCCCCAACTGGGCGTCTCCTGCAAGGGCGCGGGTAGCGTACCCGCCACTGTGTTGCGGGCGTCTCTTCTCGTCGTCGTGTGCGCGATGTTGCTCGTCGGCTGCGGCAGCAAACCGAAGCCGGTCACGAAAGCCCAGTACGAGCAGCAGCTGCAGCGGCTCGGCGCGGATCTCGTCAGGACGGGCTCGCAGATCGGCCAGCACCTCGACATCGCGTCCTTCAACGAGGACATCACGACGTTTCAGGACCACCTGAAGACCGCCTCGAAGGAACTGAACGGCGTGAAGCCGCCGGTCGACGCGCAGGGCCCAAACGAGCGCCTCGCCGACGGCTTCCACGATCTCGCAGATGCGCTCGAGCTCGTCAAGGAGGCGCGCCGGGAGAGCCTGCCGAAGGCAGCCAAGGCGTTCAACGTGGCGAGACTCGGGCCTGCTGCTCGTCAGGGCCGCTCAGCGGTCAGGGAACTGCGGCGGCGCGGCTACGACGTCGGCCAGATGTCGTCGCTCTAGCGCTCTACAGACCGAGCTCGACGAAGACGTCGCGAAGCTGCTCGCGCTCGACGTCGAGATGCGTGAAGACCTGCGCCAGGCGTCGCTCACCCTCCGTCGTCAGGTGGAGGTGCGCGATCCGCGCATCGACCTCCGACTGCTCGCGCTCGATCAGGCCCGCGTCCTCGGCGCGGCTGACCAGTTCCGTCACCGTGCTCTGCGCGAGCTTCATGCGGTCGGTGAGCTCGGTGATCGTCGACTGCTCGCTGCCGTCGGGAGCGCCCTTGATCATCAGCAGGAGGAGGTACCGCTGCGGCGTGAGGCCGTTCGCCCGGGCGATCCGCTCGCTGTCGTTGAGGAAGGTTCTGAGCGCGGCCCGGAACGCGGCGACGTGCACGACGTCCTCCGTGTCCGGCCGGGCTTTCCTCACCATCCGTTCTTCTCCGGGCGACCGCAGGCCGTCATTCTCGCTCGCGTGCCGGGGCGGCACCTCAATCTCGGCAACTGCAGCGGAGCACGTCGCTGCCGACGCCCTCGAGGACCATCAGACAGGCGACGCCGAGCGGCAGCAGCAACACGAGGGCGCCATTGAGGGAAGCATACATCGTATTCCGCTACTTCCGCGATGTTCTTGGAGATAAACGCCGTTTAGCGTTTGGACAACGCCGGAATACGATGTTTTTTCGGCGGCCGGCGGGAGACGAGCGGCGTGGCGAGACGTTGAGAGACCGAGTCGCGCGATGGAGGGCGACGCCTGTGTGCGTGGGCGTGCTGCTGCTCGCTGGTTGCGGGCGCACGCAGAACGCGCTGGCACCGAAAAGCCATCAGGCTCGCGACATCGCCAGCCTGTTCTGGTGGATGATGGGCGGCGCCTGGATCGGGCTCGGCATCGTCGTCGCCCTGCTCCTCCTGTCCTGGCTCCGCCGCAAGCGTCGCGGCTGGGGCAGCGACAACGAAGGTGACAAGCCCGGCGAGCGGCTCGGCTGGTTCGTCGTCGTCGGAGGCGGGATCGTCCTGCCGATCATCGTCGTCTCGACGGTCTTCATCGTCGGCGACCTGTTCGTGATCCGAACGACGCAGGCGCCCGCGAGCTCCTCGACGAGCCTGGCGATTCGCGTGATCGGCCACCAGTGGTGGTGGGAGGCGCGCTATCCGGGCACGGCCGCCGTCACGGCGAACGAGATCCACATTCCGGTGCACCAGCGCGTGCGGGTCGAGGTGCAGAGCGCTGACGTCATCCACAGCTTCTGGGCGCCGGAGCTCAACCGGAAGATGGACGCGATTCCGGGGCGGACGAACGTGGTGGAGCTGACGGCCGACGTCGCAGGCCATTACCGCGGCGACTGCGCGGAGTTCTGCGGGGTGCAGCACGCGCACATGGGGCTCGTGGTGGTCGCGCAGCCCGAGGCGGCATTTCGGCGCTGGCTCGCCCGGCAGGCGCGTCCGGCGGCCGCGCCGAGCTCCGCGGACGCGCAGCGCGGAGAGCGGCTCTTCATGAACGGGTTGTGCTCCAGCTGCCACGCGATCCGCGGGACGGACGCCCAGGGCTACGTCGGACCTGACCTCACGCACGTCGCGAGCCGCAACACGCTCGGAGCCCTGACGGTCCTCAACACGCCGGAGACGCTCGCGGCATGGATCCGCGACGCGCAGCACCTCAAGCCGGGGAACCAGATGCCGGCGTTCCCGCTCGGGCCGACACGGATCCGGGAGCTGACGGCGTATCTCGAGGAGCTGAAGTAGTGGCGATCGCGACACCTCCGTCTCCCGCCGCGGCCGAGACCATGGAACGGCTCGAGCGGATGTGGCAGAGCCGCCCCGGCGTTCTCGGCTGGCTGACGACAACCGATCACAAACGGATCGGGCTGCTCTACTTCTGGACGACGCTCGTGCTCTTCGGCGCCGGGGGGATCGAGGCGCTGCTGATCCGCACGCAGCTGATCGCGCCGAACCAGGATCTCGTCTCTCCGAGCACCTACGACGAGCTCTTCACCTTGCACGGGATGACGATGATCTTCTTCTTCATCATCCCGATGACGACCGGTGCGTTCGGGAACTACCTGCTCCCGTTGATGATCGGCGCGCGCGACATGGCGTTCCCGCGCATGAACGCACTGAGCTACTGGATCTTCCTCGCGTCGGCGATCTTCCTCTACACGAGCCTCTTCATGGGCATGGCGCCGAACGCGGGCTGGTTCGACTACGTCCCGCTCGCGAACCGGCAGTTCAACCCCGGCAGCAACATCGACTTCTACTGCCTCGGGATCATCTTCAACTCGATCGCGTCGATGCTCACCGCCGGGCAGTTCATCGTGACCATGTTCAAGTCGCGTGCCCCCGGCATGTCGTTCAATCGCATGCCGCTGTTCTGCTGGGCCCAGTTGGCCGCGGCTTTCGGACTGCTGTTCGCCCTGCCCGCGCTGAGCGCGGACACGATCTTCCTCTTTCTCGACCGCAATGTGGGCACGCACTTCTTCGACCCGTCGCGCGGCGGCGAGACGCTGCTCTGGCAGCACCTGTTCTGGATCTTCGGCCATCCCGAGGTGTACATCCTCATCGTCCCCGCGTTCGGGATCGCGACTTCGATCATCCCGGCGTTCACGCAGCGGCGGCTGGTCGCGTTTCCGCTCGTCGCGATCGCCGAGATCCTCGTCGTCTTCATCGGCTTCGGCGTCTGGGCGCACCACATGTTCGCGACGGGGCTGCCGACGATCACGCTCGTCTTCTTCGCGGCTGCGACGGCGCTGGTCGTCATCCCGAGCACGATCCAGGTGTTCGCGTGGTGCATGTCGTTCGTGCTCGGGCTCGCGCGGTTCAAGACGCCGCTGCTCTTCATCGCCGGCTTCATCTTCATGTTCGTCACCGGAGGGCTCACCGGGATCATGTTCATCGCGATCCCGTTCGACCAGCAGGTCACGGACACGTACTTCGTCGTCGCCCACTTCCACTACATCATCTTCGGCGCGGCGGTCTTCCCGATCTTCGGCGGGATGTACTACTGGTTCCCGAAGGTCACCGGGAAGCTGTACTTCGAGCTGCCCGGACAGATCAGCTTCTGGGTGCTCTTCGCCGGCACCAACCTGCTCTTCTTCCCGATGCACATCGTCGGGCTGCTCGGCATGCCGCGCCGCGTGTACACGTACCCCGACGGCATCGGCTGGACGGCGTACAACCTCGCCGAGACGATCGGCGGCTATCTCACGCTCGTCGGGATCCTGCTCCTGCTCGGGAACCTCGTCGTTAGCTTCTTCCGCGGTGAGCCGGCGGGGCCCGATCCGTGGCACGGGCCAACGCTCGAGTGGACGATCTCGTCGCCCCCGCCCGAGTACAACTTCGCCGTCGTCCCGAAGGTGACGAGCCCGTACCCGAACTGGGACGCCGCCGACCGGGAGGCGGATCGGCGCCACCTGGATGCCGGCCTGCTCGTGCTCCAGCGGGGGCACGAGCAGCCCGCGGTCACGCCCGTCGACGCCCGTTTCGCCGAGATCGTCGAGATGCCGCACGAGTCGCCGTGGCCGATCGTACTCGCGTTCACGCTCTCGCTCGTCTTCGTGATGCTGGTGATCCACAAGTACGGCGCCGCGGGGATCATGGGCGTCCTCTGCCTTCTCGCCTTGCTCGGATGGCATTCGAAGGAGCCGCAGGAGTCGTGACGGATTACGCCGCTGTCGCCTCGCAACCTGTGTCGAAGCCGGCCGCGTGGTGGGGGATGATCATCCTGATCGCGGCCGAGGCGACGCTCTTCGGGGCGTTCGTCGGCACGTACTACTACCTCCGCTTCAACACGGTCGCCTGGCCGCCTGACGGGATCCCGAGGCCCGACGTCGTCGTGCCGCTGATCCTCCTCGGCGTCCTCGTCCTCAGCAGCGTCCCGATGCAGATCGCCTCGCGCGCGGCGCGCGCCGGACGGCTCGCCCGCACACGGCTCTCCCTCGTCGTGGCGCTCGTCCTGCAATCCGGGTACTTCGCCTACGAGGTCCACGACTTCCGCGACCAGCTACATCGCTTCGACATCACGCGCGACGCGTACACCTCGATCTACTACACGCTGCTCGGCGCCGACCACGGGCACGTGCTGCTCGGGATCCTCTTCAACTTCTGGCTGCTGTGGAAGCTCGCCCGTGGGCTTACCACGTACCGCGTCAATGCCGTGCAGGCGGTCACGTGGTACTGGCACGCCGTCAACGTGCTCACCGTCGTCGTCATCGGCACTCTCCTCTCGGCGCGGGCATGAGCAGGCGGCGCCTCGAGATCCTGCAGTGGGTCGGGCTGCTCGCCGGCGCCCTCGTCTGGACGGCGCAGCACGTCGTCGGCTACGGCGTCACCGAAGCGGCGTGCGGCGCCGGCTCGGCGCAGTTCGGCATCAGCCACGACGTCTGGCAGGCATCGTTGATGGCGGTTGCGGTGGTCGTCATCCTCGGCGCCGAGGCTGCGGCGCTGACGGTCTTCCTCGCGACGCGCTCGTCGAGCTACGAGGCGGAGCCGCCCGCCGGCCGTATCCGGTTCTTCGCCATCGCCGCGATGACGGCCAACGCGATCTTCCTGATGATCGTCCTCCTCGACGGCTTCGCCGCGATCTTCAACGTGGAGTGCCGGCAGTCGTGAAGGTGGCTCTGGCGTCCATGCTCGTCGCGCTGGCTCTTCCCGGCGCCGGCTCGGCCGCACGGTCGCAGGACCTCGTCGCACGTGGGTACCACCTCTACGGGCAGTACTGCATCGCCTGTCACGGAGCGAACGGCCGTGGCATCCAGCAGCCCGTCCCGAGTCGCGTCGGCGCCGCGCCGCAGCGCGCGCAGAACCAGCAGAAGGCGCTCGGACCGTCGCTGCAGGGCGTCGGTGCTCTCGCTGCCGACTTCTACCTGCGCACCGGGTACATGCCACTGCGGGAGGCAGGCATGCAGCCACGCCGCACCCGCGTCCTCTTCAGCGAGGATCAGATCCGCGCGCTCGTCGCCTATGTCGCGTCGCTCGGCGACGGGCCGCCGATCCCGCAGCCGCGTCCCGAGCGGGGGAACCTCTCCGAGGGGATGAAGCTGTTCACGGAACACTGCGCCGGCTGCCACCAGGTCGTCGCCGAGGGTGGCTACGTGACGGGAGCGGTTCCGCCGCCGCTCGAGGAAAGCACCGCCGTGCAGATCGCCCAGGCGGTGCGCATCGGCCCCTACGTGATGCCGCGGTTCTCGGACAAGCAGATCTCCGACCGCGAGCTCGATTCGATCATCCGCTACGTCCAGTACGCGAAGCACCCGGACGATCGCGGCGGCTGGGCGATCGGCCACCTCGGCCCGGTGCCGGAGGGGCTGGTCACGTGGTTCCTCGCGGCCGCCGCTCTGGTCGCCATCTGCATCGTGATCGGCAAGAGGCTGAAGAGTGAGTAGGGCGAGGGACATCCTGCTCTCCGGCGCGGTGCTCCTCGTCTCGCGACTGCGGCGAAAGCCGAGCCTCGACGGCCGAGAGCGTGTTGTCCCGGCCGCGCCGTCGAGCCCGGGCTGGGAGCTGGTCGCGCTGTTCCTGCTGCTCCTGACCGCGGCCTGCGCCGTCGGCTTCATCGTCGTCTACGTTCTCGACCGCCTGTCGCACCAGACGCAGTGGCTCGGGCTGTCGCTCGGGCTCGCGTTCGTGTTCCTCGCCGCGGCGCTGATCGTCACCGCCAAGCACCTGATCGTCACGGAGGAGCTCGAGGACGACTACCCGGTGATCGAGCATCCCGAGGAGCAGGAGACGATCGCGCAGGTCGTCGAAGAGAGCGGCAGCCGGCTGACACGGCGACGGCTGTTCAAGCTCGGTCTCGGCGCCGCCGGCGGCGCGATCGGGCTCGCCGCCCTGACGCCGGTGGCCTCCCTCGGGCCGGGCATCGACATGGATGCGTTCGTTCGGACGCCGTGGAGGCGCGGCCGGCGGCTCGTCGACGAGAAAGGGCGGCCGTGGCGCGCCTCCGACATCGAGCAGGACACCTTCTACACGGCGTTCGCGGAGCATGCCGACAAGGAGGAGCTCTCGGCATCGCTCGTCCTGGTGCGCCTGCCCGAGCAGGAGCTGCGCCTGCCGGCGCAGCTGGCGCACTATCCCGCGAAGGGCATCGTCGCGTACTCGAAGATCTGCACGCATGCCGGGTGCGCGATCAACCTCTACCGGACGCCGCTCTTCGAGCCGGTCGAGCCGAAGCCGGCGCTCGTGTGTCCGTGCCACTACTCGACGTTCGACGTCGCGACCGGCGGTGACGTCGTGTCCGGCCCGGCCGGGCGAAGCCTGCCGATGCTGCCGATCTACATCGGGGACAACGACGAGCTGCGCGCGGGCGGCAACTTCAACGAACCGGTCGGGCCGTCGTGGTGGGGCGTGCGCATGCGCAAGCCGGAGAACGGGAGCGGCGCGTGATCCGGAAGCTCGTCGGCTTCGTCGATCGCCGGAGCGGCACGGCGCCGCTGCTGCGAAAGACGCTGCGGTACCTCTTCCCCGATCACTGGTCGTTCCTCCTCGGCGAGGTCGCGCTGTACGCGTTCGTCGTCCTCGTCGCGACCGGCACGTACCTCGCCCTCTTCTACCGCGACAGCACCAAGGACGTCGTCTACCACGGGCCGTACGCACCCCTGAAGGGCCAGCACATGACGGAGGCGTACCACTCCGTTCTCGATCTCTCGTTCACGGTCAAGGCCGGCCTGCTCATGCGCCAGACC
>DATIDT010000027.1:0-5315 GCA_035456125.1 Gaiellaceae bacterium | reverse complement strand
AGCACGGAGCTGGAAATGCCGGTGCTCGTCCACAGCCTCTACCTCGTGAACCTGGCCGCGCCCGACGACGAGATCTATCGGAAGAGCGTCGACACGATGCGATCGACGATGGACACGGCATGCAAGATCGACGCAGACGGCGTCGTCTTCCACGTCGGCTCGCACCTCGGCGCCGGGCTGGACGCCGGGCTCGAGCGCGTGGTCCCTGCACTCGCGCAGGTGCTCGAGCGCTGCGGCGACCGGACGTGGCTGCTGATGGAGAACTCGGCCGGCGCGGGCGGCACGATCGGCCGTTCCGTCGAGGAGCTCGGGATCCTCTTCGACGCGCTCGACCGGCACGAGCGGCTCGGCATCTGCCTCGACTCGTGCCACCTCTACGTCTCGGGCGTCGACGTGACGGACGCGCACGCCTGGGACGCGTGCCTGCGGGAGGTGGACGAGCGGATCGGCCTCGACCGATTGCGCGCGTTGCACGCGAACGACGCGAAGGCGCCGCTGGGCTCGAACCGCGACCGCCACGACAACATCGGCGACGGCCTGATGGGCGACGGCATCGGCGTGTTCCTCGCACACGCGGCGGTGCAGGACCTGCCGGTCGTCCTCGAGGTTCCGGGGGCGGACGGCCACGGCCCGAATGCCGAAGAGATCCAGAAGCTGCGTGAGCTCCACGCCCGCGCAACCTCGTAGCCGCTACCGCTGGACCGTGCTTGCCGCGGGTGTCGTCGCGCAGGCGTCGTACGCGACGACGGGGCTCGGCCTTCCGGCGATCGCGCCGGCGATCCGCCGCGACTTCGGACTGACACTCACGCAGACCGGCGTCGTCCTCGCAGCGAGCTTCCTCGGCTCTGTGCCGACGCTGCTCGTCTGGGGGCTCGTCGCCGACCGCATCGGTGAGCGGATCGTCATGTCCGCCGGGCTCGCCGCGGCGGCCGGAGCACTCGTCTGGGCCGCGTACGCTTCCTCGTTCGCGATGCTCGTGGCCGCGCTGGCGGTTGCCGGCGGCGTGGCGGCCGGCGTCAACTCGGCGACCGGACGCGCGGTGATGCAGTGGTTTGGGGCCGACGAGCGCGGGCTGGCTCTCGGAATCCGGCAGATGGCTGTTCCGCTCGGCGGCGCAATCGGCGCGCTGACGCTGCCGTTCCTCGAGCAGCACTTCAGCCTCCGAGCGGCCTTTCTCGGGCTGGCCGTCGCGTCCGCGATCGGCGCTGTCGTCGCCTTCGTCCTCATCCGCGTCGAGCCGGCCATGGAAGATCGATCGGCGCTCGCACGGCCGCTCCGCGACGGGCGCGTCTGGCTCATCTGCGCCGGCAGCACGTTCTTCGTCACGACGCAGCTGAGCCTGCTCGGCTTCTTCGTGCTGTTCCTGCACGATTACCGGGGCGTTTCGACGGCCGTCGCCGCGGCAGCGCTCGCCGTGACGCAGGTCCTCGGCGGAATCTCCCGGATCGCCCTCGGCCGCTGGTCTGACCACCTGCGCATGCGCATCGCGCCGCTGCGTTGGGTCGGCCTGGGCATCACGGTGTCGGTCGCGGCGTTGACGATCCTGCTGAACGCTTCGCCCTGGATCGTGGTTCCGGCGCTTATGATCGCGGCGACGTTCGGGCTGTCGTGGAACGGCCTCTCGTTCACCGCGACGGCGGAAACGGCCGGGCCGGCGCGCAGCGGCGCGGCAATCGGATTGCAGCAGACGTTCCTCGCCGCCGGCGGGCTCGTCGCGCCCATCGCGTTTGCCGCCGTCGTGCACCACGCGTCATGGCGCCTTGCGTTCGCGCTCGCGGCGGTCAGCCCGCTTGTCGGCTACGCGCTGCTCAGTCCGCTAGCTGAGCGAAGACCTTGAACGTCGGCCGGCCGACGGGCAGCTCGTGGAACTCGGGGTTGACGCAGCCGAGCTCGCCCGAGCGCGCGCTCCCGTAGCACTCCTCGACCTCCACCCTGCACATCGGCAGCGGCGCGCGCGTCGCACGCATCCCGCCGAAGCCTTCCCGCCGTGCCTCCGCCTCGCGCAGCATCTCCAGGTCGATCTCGACGCCGTACACCTTCTGCATGCAGCCGATGTAGGTGTGACCGAACTCCTGGAACGCATAGACGAAGGGACATGCGCGGTCGACGCATGCAGACGGATAGACCACCTTCTCGCAATGAACCTCACAGCGCCTGCATTCGAGCTCGTCCTGCGGCCGGAGCGGAAGCTCCGTCGCGGTCGCTGCGCCCTGCGGCGGTGGTCTCATGACGGAAGTTTCATGCCCAAAACCGCGCGCCGCAAGACTTGACAGAGCGCCGCTCTATAAGCTAAGGCCGCGTGGCGCGACGACTCCTGTGGGCCTCGCTTGCGCTCGCACCGCTCACGTGGATCGTCGACGCCGTTGCCCACCCGGGCAAGACGACGCTCTTCGTGCTCTCGGCAATGTCGCTGATCCCGCTCGCGTGGCTGATCGGCGAGGCGACCGAGCACGCGGGCGAGCACACGGGCGCACGCATCGGCGGGCTCCTCAATGCCAGCTTCGGCAACGCGCCCGAGCTGATCATCGCCCTACTGGCGATCGCGGACAACCTGCCGAACGTGGTGCGCGGATCGCTGGCGGGAAGCGTCATCTCGAACATCCTGCTCGTGCTGGGCGCCGCGATGACGATCGGACCGGATCGCGCGGAGCTGCAGCGCCGCTCGCTCCTTTGGCAGCTCGGGCTCGTCGCCATCGCGGTAGTGCTGCTGCTGATTCCATCGGTTCCGGGCTTCCACGGCGACCCGAACCGGCATTCCCTCGCCCTGCTCAGCATCGGCCCGGCCGTCGCGCTGCTGGCCCTCTACTTGTTCGTCACGGTCGTCGGGCTTCGGCGACGGGAGCGCGACGAGGGACCGGGCGACCCCGGCTGGAGCCTCCGCTCGTCCCTGGTTGCGCTGGGGCTCGCGACGGCCGCGACGGCCGTCACGAGCGAGATCCTCGTGCACTCGCTGCAGGACTTCGCCAAGGCAGCCGGCCTCTCCCAGTTCTTCATCTCGATCGTCATCGTCGCCGTCGTCGGGAACGCAGCCGAGCACGGCGGCGCCGTCGTCATCGCCCGCCGCGGGAAGATGAAGCTGGCGACGCAGATCGCGATCACCTCCAGCGCCCAGGTAGCCCTGTTCGTCCTGCCGGTCGTGCTCCTCCTCTCGTTCGCGTTCGCACACCCCCTGACGCTCGCTTTCCGTCCGGTTGAGCTGCTCGGGATGGGAGCGGCGGCCCTCTTCGTGGGCTTCGTGATCCGCGACGGCCGCTCGAGGCGCTGGGAAGGCCTCCTCCTGATCGGCGTCTACGTCGCGTTCGCGGCCCTCTGCTTTCACCTGGGTGACCGTTGAGCAAAGAGGCCGGTTAGCCGTACCCCATCGGCTTGGCAGGGGTGGGAAACTTGTGCCATCGACCTGGAGGGGAGCATGAGCGAGACGACGACCACGACCGCCCCGACGGCCGCAGCGACCGACTCGGAAGCGGTCGTATCGGCACGTGACCTGACCCGGCGTTACGGCGAAGGCGACACCGCGGTCGACGCCCTGCGGGGTATCTCCCTCAACGTGCGCAAGGGCGAGCTGCTCGCGGTCATGGGGCCCTCGGGCTCCGGGAAGTCCACGCTCATGCACATCCTGGCCGGCCTCGACCGCCCGACGGGCGGCGAGGTGACGATCGCGGGAACCGAGCTCTCGAAGCTCAACGACAACGAGCTGACGAAGCTCCGGCGCGAGCACATCGGCTTCGTCTTCCAGTTCTTCAACCTCCTCCCCATGCTCGACGCGGAGGAGAACGTCGTGCTGCCGCTCTCGATCGCGGGCGAGAAGCCGGACAAGGCGTGGGTGAACGAGCTGCTCGACGAAGTGGGGCTGTCGCAGCGTCGTGAGCACAAGCCGTCAGAGCTCTCGGGCGGACAGCAGCAGCGCGTCGCGATCGGGCGTGCGCTCGTGAACAAGCCGACGATCATCTTCGCGGACGAACCGACGGGCAACCTCGACTCCAAGACGAGCGGCGAGATCCTCGAGCTCCTCGAGCGCTCGGTGCGCGACCTCAACCAGACGATCGTGATGGTCACGCACGAGCCGCGCGCGGCAGCGATCGCGGATCGCGTCCTGTTCCTCGACGACGGGCTGATCGTGCGTGAAGCAAGGGACATCTCACCGCACGACATCGTCGCGGCGATGGAGGAGCTCGGAGCCGAGTGACGGCGTTCGCCCTGCGCGGCCTGCTCGGCCACAAGCTGCGCGCTGCGCTGACGGCGATCGCGATCGTCCTCGGCGTCGCGACCGTAAGCGGCACGTACGTCCTGACGGACTCGATCAACAACGCCTTCCACTCGATCTTCTACGAGACGCGCTCCGGGTCCGACGCCATCATCAGCGGCAAGTCGCCGTTCGACATCAGCGGCGACAGCGGGACGACAAACCCGTCGTTCGACGAGTCGCTGCTGCAGAAGGTGCGCGCGCTGCCGGAGGTCGCGGAGGCGCAGGGCCAGGTGAACGGCGAGGCACACCTGATCGGCAAGAACGGGAAGGCGATCGTCTACGGCGGCGCGCCCAACCTCGGGTTCAGCATCGCCGACGGCGCCTCGAGGTTCAATCCGCTGCAGCTCGTCTCCGGCGCGTGGCCGAAGGGGAACGAGGTCGTGATCGACAAGTCCACCGCGTCGAAGGAGGACTTCAAGATCGGCCAGATCGTCGGCGTGCAGGCGGACGGGCCGGTCGAGCAGCTGCGCGTCTCGGGCATCGTGAAGTTCGGCTCGGTCTCGACCATCGGCGGCGCGACGCTCGCCGGGTTCGACCTCCCGACCGCGCAGCAGCTGTTCGGAAAGCCGGGCAAGCTCGACGAGATCGCGGTCGCGGCGTCACAAGGCGTCTCCGACCCGAAGCTGATCGCGGCGATCAACACCGTGATCCCGCCCGACACGCAGGTGCGAACCGCGCAGTCGCAGTCGCACGAGGACGCGAAGGAGACCGACTCGTTCATCTCCTTCCTGCAGAAGTTCCTGCTCGGCTTCGGCGGCGTCGCCCTTTTCGTCGGCAGCTTCGTGATCGCGAACTCGCTGTCGATCACGATCGCACAGCGGACGCGGGAGTTCGCAACGCTGCGAACGCTCGGCGCGTCGCGCGGGCAGATCCTGCGCTCGGTGATGCTCGAGGCCCTGGTCATGGGGACGCTGGCCTCGATCGTCGGGCTCTTCACGGGCCTCGCTCTCGCCAAGGGCCTCTTCTCGTTGTTCGACGCCGTCGGCTTCACGCTTCCGAACAACGGGCTGACGCTCGAGACGCGCACGATCGTCGTCGCGCTGCTCGTCGGCATCGTCGTGACGCTGCT
>DATIDT010000026.1:0-2059 GCA_035456125.1 Gaiellaceae bacterium | reverse complement strand
TGACCTCAGCCTTTCACGCGGACAACTCCGACCGCGGTTGGCAAGCTTCGATCTGAACTGCTGGGGGTCAGGCCCTTCGGGGCCAGACCCTATAAAGGCCTGTGCGTAAGCTGCAGGCTTACGCACGGGCGGAGTGATGCGACACGCGCACGCGGAGCATGCGCGTGCCGCACGGAAGGAAACAACCGCCCCGCGGGAAGGAGCGCGCGGGCTGAGCCCGCGCGCGTTTAGCGCGAAGCGCCGTTCCCAACACCTTCGGAAAGGCGTCAGCCTTTCCGAAGATCAGACCGTTACGCCCTCTTCTCGGAGAGAGAGCTCGGCGAAGCGGTCCCAGTTCTCCTCGATGGTCTTCGCCATCGCCTTCTCCTCGCCGATGATCTGCTGCGCGACTGTCGCCGTCTCCTGGTCGCCTGCCCGCTGCGCGATGCGGCGCAGCAGCTCGTAGCTCGCGATCTCCATGTGCTCGGTCGCGTACGCGTCGCGCGCGTTGCGGCCCGCCTTCTCGCCGCGAACCATGTCCATCGGCATCTTCATCAGCGCGCCGAGGATGCCCCCCATCTGCTTGATCGTCGACGGAGACGTGTCGTGCGCCTCGAGACGCTGCGCCATGCGGTCGGCGTGATTCTGCGTCTGCATCTTGTGGTGCTCGAGCGCGTCGAGGATCTGCGGATCGTCGGTGGTCGAGATCATCCCGTCGATCATGCGAAGCACGTTCTGCTCCATTGCATGCGCCTCGTCGATGTGCTTCACGAGTTGTGTGCTCAGTTCGTCCATGTTGTTCAGCCTCCTCATTCGAAATCGGCCAATCTCGCGGCCACGCAGCGTCGCGCGGCCCAGGTAGCCACCGTCTTGAGGCTCGAGCTTGTCGACGAGCATCGTGAACGGCGACCGGTAGTGCAGCTCGAGGCCGCGAATCTCGAAAGGCATGCCGGGCAGGCGCGAGAACTCAGTCGTCCCGCGCGTCCCGTGGATCCGCTTGACGCAGCCGTACAACGGCGGCAACGCGCCAGATAGGCGGTCCACAGCCCAGACCCCGTCGAGCTCGGCCATGAAAGTAGGGTCCCCGGGCATGCCCGGACCAAACGTCCCTTTTCCGCCGATGGAGGCGCAGCTCGTGAAAGAGCTGCCTGCAACGAACGGCTGGCAGTTCGAGCCGAAGTGGGACGGTTTTCGCGGCGTGCTGGAGAACGACGGCGGCGAGCTTGCCCTCTGGTCGCGCAACGGGCGTCCGCTGCTGCGCTACTTCCCGGAGCTACGGCCGCTCGGCGACCTGCTGCCGCCGCATTCCGCGCTCGACGGCGAGATCGTGATCGCACGCAACGGCGTGCTCGACTTCGACTCGATGCAGATGCGGCTGCACCCGGCCGAATCGAGGGTGCGCAAGCTCTCGGCAGAGATCCCCGCCGACTTCATCGTCTTCGACGTGCTCCTGTGGGACGGCAAGCCGATCCACGAGCGGCCGCTCGAGGAACGGCGGGCTGAGCTCGAGCGGATCGGCAGGGGCTTCCGGCTCTCGCCGACGACGGCGGACAGCGACGCGGCGCAGGCGTGGCTCGACAGCTTCGAGGCGGCCGGCCTCGACGGCGTGATCGCGAAGAAGCTCGGGCTCCCCTACCTGCCAGGGTCGCGCGACGGCGTCTTGAAGGTGAAGCCGTTCAAGACGGCCGACTGCGTCATCGTCGGCGTCCGCTGGAAGGAGAAGCCGACGCGCATCGCCACGCTGCTGCTCGGCCTCTACGGCGACGACCGGAAGATCGACTACGTCGGCTCCGCCGCTGTGGCCGCGAGCAAGCACGACCAGATCTTCGGCCGCGTCGAGCCGCTCTTGCAGGACGCGCCGGACCGCGGCTTCTCGGAGCCGAACCGCTGGGGCACCGGCGAGCTCGCCGAGTCGGCGCTGCGGCCGGAGCTCGTGGCCGAGGTGCGCTACGACAAGGTGCAGGGGAACCGCTTCCGTCACGGCACCAAGTGGCTCCGCTGGCGCGACGACAAGAGCCCTCGCGACTGCACGTGGCGTGAGCTCCGCCCGCTCCGCGACCCGAACGCGCCCGGCGTCGAG
>DATIDT010000025.1:0-11685 GCA_035456125.1 Gaiellaceae bacterium | reverse complement strand
GGAAACCATGTTTCCCCTACTCGACCCCTTCTTCAGGACACGCCTCAGCCCACGCGCCGCTGCGATCGCCGCGCGCGCTGAGGAGAAGGAGCGGGGAAACCTCACGGTTTCCCCCTTCACCCCTTCCCTCGCTCATCGGCGAAAGGCATACCGATGAGCGCCGTCGCTCGTCTGCCGGAGGCCGGCCGCTGGCGCTCGCTCTACGACTTCTACGTGACGACGATGCGCACGGCGATCACGTCGCAGCTGCAGTACCGCGTCACGAACTATTTCTACATGCTCGGGATGATCGCCGAGCCCGTCGTCTACCTCGTCGTGTGGACCACGATCGCCGATCAGCAGGGCGGCTCGGTCAGCGGGATCACGAGCGGCGAGTTCGCCGCGTACTACATCGTCTGGACGCTCGTCCGAAACATGAACATCGTCTTCGGGGCGCCGTTCTGGGAGTGGCGCATCCGCGAAGGCCGGCTGGCCGGCGACCTGCTGAAGCCGATGTACATCCTCCACTACGACCTGGCGTACTTCGCCGGCTGGAAGTTCGTCGTCGTCGCGATGTGGCTGCCGATCGCCGTCGGGTTGTCGGCGGTGTTCCACCCGACGCTGAGCCCCACGCCGCTCGAGATCGTCGTCTTCATCTGCGCGATCTGGGGCGCCTACCTCGTGCGCAGCATGTTCCAGGGCACGATCGGGATGCTCAACTTCTGGACGACGCGGGGCGCGGCCGTCTTCGACCTCTACATGGCGATCGAGATGCTGCTCTCCGGCCGGCTCGTGCCGCTGCAATTGATGCCCGGCTGGGCGCAGACGCTTGCGAACTTCCTTCCCTTCAAGTGGACGTTCGGCTTTCCGATCGAGTCGCTCGTCGGGAACCTGTCGACAGAACAGCTCCTGCTCGGTCTCTGCGCGCAGGCGCTCTGGATCGGGATCGGGCTGCTCCTGTTCAAGCTCGCGTGGTCGTCGGCGATCAAGCGCTTCGTGTCGGTGGGCAATTGAACACGCTGCGCATCAGCTGGCTGTTCCTGAAGATGGGCGTGATCAACGAGCTGCAGTACCGAGTCAACTTCTTCGTGCAGCTGCTGCAGTCGATCATCCAGATCGGCACCGCGCTCGTGATGCTCGCGCTCGTCTACTCGCACACGAACGAGCTGAACGGCTGGACACAGCCACAGCTGCTCTCGCTGGTCGGCGTGCAGGTGCTGCTCGGCGGCTTTATCCACACCTTCATCCAGCCGAACATGCAGCAGTTGATGCAGGACGTGCAACAGGGCACGCTCGACTACGCGCTGACGAAGCCGGAGGACTCGCAGCTGCTGATCAGCATTCGGATGGTGCGCATGTGGCAGGTGGTGGAAATCGTGTCCGGCCTGATCCTGCTGATCGTCGGGCTCAACGGCGTCGAGAAGTCCGTCGGCGTGGGCGACGCGATCGCGTTTGGCATTGCGCTGATGATCGGCGCTGTCCTCGTCTACTGCTTCTGGCTCGTGATCACGACCGGCGCGTTCTGGGTCGTGCGGATGGAGAACGTGCTCGAGCTGTTCGAGGGCATCTACCAGACGGGGCGCTGGCCGGTCACCGTCTATCCCGGCTGGCTGCGGTACAGCGTCACGTTCCTGGTGCCGATCGGCTTCGCCGTCACGGTTCCGGCCGAGGCGCTGACATCACGCCTGCAATGGCCGACGCTCGTGCTCGCCGTCGCGTTCGGCGCCGCGGGCTTCGCGTTCACGCGCTGGTTCTGGCACTTCGGGCTGCGCCACTACTCGGGCGCTTCGGCCTAGCTCTTCGGCGACCAGAACTCGAGCAGGTTCCCGTCGGGGTCGTAGAAGTAGTACGACTGCGCGTCCATCCAGTCGAGCTGCTCCGGCCCGTAGACCTCGACTCCGGCGCTGCGCACGCGGGCCACGGCCGCGTCGAGGTCGTCGCGCCCGACCTCGAAGGCGAAGTGGACGTGCCCGAACCGCTCGCCCTCCGGGTACGGCGAGTGCTGTTCGTGCATCAGCGGCCCGCGGTGGACCGCCAGGCGCTGCTTGCGATCGGGGGTGCCGGCGAAGAACCACGCCCACTCGTCGCCGGTGCGGTGCTCGAGTTCGAGCCCGACGACGTGCTCGTAGAAGTCGGCCGCCTTCGGAACATCCTCGACGATCAGGACGATCTCCGAGAAGCCGCGGCTGCTCATCTCTGGGCGTCGTACATGCCGAACTCGTCGCGCAGCGCGTTGCAGATCTCGCCGACCGTGCAGCGCGCGCGGAGCGCCTCGCGCATCGGGACGAGCAGGTTCCCGTCGCCGCGAGCGACCTCCACCACCGCAGCGAGCGCAGCGTCCGCCGCGTCTGCGTTCCGCTCCGCCCGCACCCGCGCCGTGCGCTCGAGCTGGCGCTTCTCGGCCGCGGGATCGAGGCGGTGCAACTCGATCGGCTCCTCGTCGCCCTCCGTAAAGCGGTTCACGCCGACGATGACGCGCTCGCCGCTCTCGACCTCCTGCTGCCAGCGGAACGCCGCCTGCTCGATCTCGTCCTGGACGAAGCCCTGCTCGATCGCGGCGACCGCGCCGCCGAGCTCGTCGACGCGCTCGATCAGCTCCCCGGCCTTCGCCTCGAGCTCGTCCGTCAGAGCCTCGATGAAGTACGCGCCGCCCAGCGGGTCGGCCGTGTCGGTGCCGCCGGCCTCGTGCGCAAGCAGCTGCTGCGTCCGCAGCGCGATGTGGACGGCGTGCTCGGTCGGCAGCGCGAGCGCCTCGTCGTAGCCGTTCGTGTGGATCGACTGCGCGCCGCCGCAGACGGCTGAAAGCGCCTGAACCGCCACCCGCACGACGTTGTTGTCCGGTTGCTGCGCCGTGAGCGTCGAGCCGCCGGTCTGCGCGTGGAAGCGAAGCGCCCACGCCTTCGGGTTCGTCGCGCCGAAGCGCTCGCGCATGATCCGTGCCCACAGCCGCCGCGCCGCGCGGAACTTCGCGACCTCCTGGAAGAAGTGGTTGTGGGCGTTGAAGAAGAACGAGAGCCGGGCGCCGAAGGCGTCAGGCGAGAGACCCGCGTCGACCGCCGCCTGGCAGTAGGCGATGCCGTTCGCGAGCGTGAACGCGAGCTCCTGCACCGCCGTCGAGCCCGCCTCGCGGATGTGGTAACCGGAGATCGAGATCGTGTTCCACTTCGGGACCCGCTCGGCGCAGTATGCGAACAGGTCGGTCGTGATCCGCATCGACGGCCGCGGCGGGAAGATGTAGTTGCCGCGCGCGATGTACTCCTTGAGCACGTCGTTCTGCACCGTGCCGCGCAGCGCGTCGCCGGAGACGCCCCGCTCCTCCGCGACGAGCTCGTACAGGAGGAGCAGCAGCGCGGCGGGGGCGTTGATCGTCATCGACGTCGAGACCTCGCCGAGCGGGATCTCGTCGAACAGCAGCTCCATGTCGGCGATCGAGTCGATCGCGACGCCGGTGCGACCGACCTCGCCGACCGCGCGCGGGTCGTCGGAGTCGTAGCCGAGCTGCGTGGGGAGGTCGAACGCGACCGACAGGCCCATCTGCCCGCGCTCGAGCAGGTAGCGGAAGCGCTGATTCGTCTCCTCGGCCGAGGCGAAGCCCGCGTACTGCCGGATCGTCCACGGGCGCCCGCGGTACATGTCCGGGTAGGGCCCGCGGGTGAACGGGAACTCGCCCGGAAGCTCCAGCTCGTCGGGCGCGTCGGCCGCGGTGTAGACCGGCTTGATCTCGATGTCCGCGTCCGTTCGGTGCTCGTCACCCGTCGTGGCCACGCCGAGATCGTACGTCCGCAGGTCCGCGGAAGACCACGGTGTTCAGGCCGGGCTCGGGCCTGTAGCCGAGCTTCGCGTTCAGCGAGCGCATGGCGACGTTGCGTTCCTCGCTGCCGGTGACGAGCCGACGGAACCCGGCGTGCTTCGCCGCGGCGATCTGCGTGCGCTTCAGCGCCCTCGCCACGCCGCGCCTGCGCCACGCACGCCTCACCGCCGTGAGGCCGTTGTGTGCGTCACGCCCGAAGTCGTCGAGGGTCGCGTAGCCGATCGCCTCATCGCCTGCGAGCGCGATGAAGAAGAGGTCGGGCCGGCGCGTCGGACGTTCGATCTCGATCGAGAGGAACTGCTCGTACGTCCCCGGGCCCGGCGAGCCCGGAATGTCGGCCACTCCTTCCTGCGCGACGGCGAACAGCGCGTCGGTCAGATCGGGCCGTTCGGCTCGTGTGACGATCGAGATCCCCGGCGGAAGCGTCGGCGAGCGCTCGTCGGCAGCCTCGAGGTCGAGCGAGAGCCACTTCTCGCCGCCCACGACCCGGTAGCCACGGCGCTCGAGAAACGCCCGCGACGCTTTGTCGTCCTCGCGCGCTTCACCTTCGAGCTCGGCCTTGCCGTCTGCGCGCGCGAGCGCGCCGAGCTCGGCGAGCAGCGCCGAGCCGATACCACGTCCGCGCGCGTCGGGGACGACGACCAGGTGCGCCTCGGCATGTGCCACGGGCAGGTCGGTCCAGACGAAGCCGCACCCGACAGGGCGCTGCCCTTCGCGCGCGATCAGGAACGTGTTCAGCGCACGGCCCATGCTGTGCCGGAGATTCTCGATCCGGGGCGGCGTCCGCTCCGGGCTCGCCGCCCGGCGTACCTCGATCATGTCCTCGAGGTCGCGGTCGTTTTCGGCGCGCGCGATCGCGAGCCGGGAAACTGCGTGCAAGGTTGTCTCCTTCGGTGAGGTGGGACTACGGGTAACGCGTGTGTTCCATGGCACTCACCTCCCGGAGCGGCTGCGCGCCGCCCCATCGGAGAACGTGCAGCGATAGTACCCGGGTGACGATCACGATCAAGCTCTTCGCGGGCCTGCGCGAGCGCGCGGGTTGGAGCGAGCGCGAGCTCGACGACGTCGGGCGCGTCAGAGACGTGTGGCCTGCGCTGGGGCTCGGCCCGGAGCCGGCCGGGCTGCTCTACGCGGTGAACAGGGAGTACGCGGCGCGCGAGCGCGAGCTAGCCGACGGCGACGAGGTGGCGCTGATCCCGCCGGTGTCGGGCGGCACGTTCCGCTTGAGCGCCGATCCGCTGTCGCTCGACGCCGTCGTCGACGAGGTCCGCTCCGAGCGCGCCGGCGCCATCGCGACGTTCGTCGGCACGACGCGGGTCGAGTCGCGCGGCCGCACGGTGCGCCACCTGGAGTACGAGGCGTACGAGGGCATGGCCGAGAGCGTCATGGCGGAGATCGCGGCGTCCTTGAAGGAGCGGTACGACGTGTGCGAGCTGGCGATCCACCACCGCACCGGCCGTGTCGAGATCGGCGATGCCTCGGTCGTGATCGCCGTCTCGGCGCCGCACCGACAGGACGCGCTCGCCGCCTGCAAGGACGCGATCGACACGCTCAAGCAGCAGGTGCCGCTCTGGAAGAAGGAGGTGTACGAGGGCGGCGAAGAGTGGATCGGCCGAGGGAGCTAGTCCTGCTCGATCGCCGCAGCCGCCGTCTCCGCCAGCAGGGGAACACCGGTCTCGAAACGTCGCGCTCGCTCGTCGTCCTCCGTCAGCTCGCCGCGCACGAAGCGGCCGTAGATCGCCTCGCAGAACACGGCCGCCTTCCAGAGCGCGAGCGCTTCGAACCACGCCAGTGGCTCGACGTCGCGCCCGCTGCGCTGGGCGTAGCGCGCCGTCAGGTCTGCGCGCGACGGGAACCCTTCGGTCGCGGTAACCGGCGACGTGCCCAAGGGATTGCTCTTCCCGCCGGGCTCGCTGTACGTCGCCACGAGGTAGCCGACGTCGGCGCGCGGATCTCCGATCGTCCCCATCTCCCAGTCGAGGACGGCCGCGACGCGGTCGGGCCGCGCGCGCGTGACGATCATGTTCCCGAGGCGGTAGTCGCCGTGCACGACAGTTGCCGGCAGCTGCTCGGGGACGTTCGCCGCGAGCCACGCGCCGACGTCGACGACAACCGGCAGCTCACGCG
The DNA here is from genome assembly GCA_035456125.1 of Gaiellaceae bacterium. GTDB lineage: Bacteria > Actinomycetota > Thermoleophilia > Gaiellales > Gaiellaceae > 3-1-20CM-4-69-9. The sequence continues at coordinate 5,768 of DATIDT010000025.1, read as the reverse complement.
TCCGGTTGATCTCCCAGAGCTGCGCGAAGCGACGCACCTGGCGCTCGTTGTAGTTCCCCGGCCGCGCGAACGTGGCCAGCGCGGGCGTCGAAACGTCCGCCGCATGGATCTCGACGAGCGTGTCGACGAGATCGTCGGCGAGGCGGCGGCGGGCAGCAGGATCGCCGTCGAGCGGCGGCGGCAGCTCCGTCGTGACGACGTGCCCGTCGATGTAGTCCATGACGTAGAACGGGACGCCGAGCAGCGAGGTGTCCTCGCAGACCGCGCGGATCTTGGGCACCCGAATACCGAGCGGCGCCATCGCGAGCTGCAGCCGCGACTCGCGCACGACGTCGTGCGCCGTCGGCGGCAGCGGCGGCCGCGGCGGCCGGCGCAGCACGAAGCGCGAGCCGTCCCCGCGCTCGAGCAGGAAGGAGAAGTTGGAGCCGCCGCCCTCGCCGATCCGCCGGGCATGCAGCTCCCCCGAGCCCAGACCATGCTCGTCGAGAAAGTCTTGAACGCTGCCGAGCACGAGCAGCGGTGGTTGCGCGCCCTGCACGCTTCGATCCTGCCACCATCGGGCGGTGGAGAGGCTCCTCGAGGGCGGTGCGTTCTTCGAGAGCCCGCGCTGGCACGACGGGCGCTGGTGGTTCTCGGACTTCTTCCGGCGCGTCGTCGTCGCCGACGGGGAAGAGATCGTGCGCGTGGACGGGATGCCGTCCGGGCTCGGCTGGCTTCCGGACGGAACGCTGCTCGTCGTCTCGATGCGAGACCGGCGCCTGTTGCGCCTCGTCGACGGCAAGCTCGAGCTGCACGCCGATCTCTCCGCGCTCTGCGACTGGCACGCCAACGACCTGGTCGTCGGTCCCGACGGCGGTGCGTACATCGGGAACTTCGGCTTCGACCTCGGCAGCGAAGCGCCGCGCGCGACCGGGCTCGTGCACGTCGACGCCGGCGGCACGCCGAAGCGGGTGGCGGAGGGCCTGCTCTTTCCGAACGGGATGGTGCTCGACGGCGACACGCTGATCGTCGCGGAGACCTGGGCGGCGCGGCTGACGGAATTCACCGTCGAAGCCGACGGTCGACTCTCAGACCGGCGGCCCTTCGCAGTCGTCCCACATAGCGCACCTGACGGCTGCGCCCTCGACGCGGCAGGCTGCGTGTGGTTCGCCGACGCACGCTCGAACCGGTGCGTCCGCGTCGCGCGCGGCGGCGAGGTCGCGGACGTCGTCACCGTGCCGGACGGTCTGCGCTGCTTCGCGTGCATGCTCGGGGCAGACGACGGGCGCACGCTCGCCGTCTGCGCGGCGCCGGGCTACGACGAGAACGGGCGGCACGACGCGGTCGTGCTCGCGACGCGCGTCGCGACGCCGCACGCCGGACTGCCCTAGCGCGGGGCGAAGCCGTCCAGCAGAGCGGGCAGCTCGTGCGGCGGGCACGAGAGCGCGAGCACGCCGGTGTCGATGCCCGCGGCACCGAACTCCGCGAGCCGCTCGCGCTGAGCGTCGAGCGGGCCGAGCAGGAAGATCTCGCGGACGAGCTGCTCCGGCACGAGCTCGACGGCGCGGCCGCGGTCGCCTGCGTTCCACGCGTCGACGAGCGGGTCGACCTCGTCGGCGAAGCCCAGCCAACGAAAGAAGTCGGTGTACACCGGCACCGTCGCGTACGCCACGAACGTGCGCTTCGCTCTTTCGAGCGCGTCGTCTCCGTGCAGCGAGAAGAAACGGCAGGCGAGCTCCTTCTGCGGAGCACCGAACGCGGCCGTCACCTGCTCGACGCGGCTGAGCGGCAGGAAGTTCGTGAACGCGCCGTCGGCGATTCGTGCGGCGAGCCGTAGCATCGGCTCTCGCAGCGCGGCGAGGATGATCGGCACCGGTTGTGCCGGAGGCGCTCCGAGCTTGAACCCGCCTTGCCCGCGCTCGCCCGCCAGGACCGTGCGCAGGTAGTCGACGGTCTCCTCGACCTTTGCGAGCGGCTGCCGGAACGGAATTCCGTTCCACCGCTCGACGATCACGTCCGACGACGCGCCGAGCCCGAGCACGAAGCGGCCGTTGCTGACGTCCGAGAGCGCGGCCGCCGTCTGCGCCAGCAGCGCCGGGCCCCGGGTGAAGACGTTGACGATGCCCGTGACGAGGCGGACGCGCTCCGTGTGCTCGGCCGCGCTGACGAGCGGTGTGAAGCCGTCGTGGTGCGTCGACTCGGCCGACCAGAGGCCGTCGTAGCCGAGCGCCTCGGCGCGCTCGGCCAGGGGGCCGAGGTCGTGCAGCGGCACCCCTTCGAACGGAATGGTCATCCCAATGCGGATGGGTCAGTATCTCCCGATGTTTCCGCGCACGGCGCTGGTCACCGGCGCCGCGTCCGGTATCGGCGCGGCGATCGTGGAGCTGCTCCGCGCGGGCGGGGCCGAGGTGCAGGCGCTCGATCTCGCCGACGGCTTCGACGTCGCCGACCCGGATGCGTGGGAGGCGGTCGGCGCGGTCGACCTTGCCTGCCTGAACGCGGGGGTGACGACCGGCGAGACCGACATCCGCCGGGTGTCGGACGAGGCGTATCGGCGTATTCGCGGGGCGAACCTGGACGGCGTCGTCCACGGCGTGCGCCGGCTCGGGCGCGTGATGGAGCCGGGCAGCGCGATCGTCGTCACTGCGTCGCTCGCCGGGCTCGTCGCGGCGCCGCAGGACCCGCTGTACACGCTCACCAAGCACGCGGTCGTCGGCCTCGTGCGCAGCGTCGCGCCCCAGTTGGCCGCGCTGGAGATCCGCATCAACGCGGTCGCACCCGGCTTCGTCGACACGCCGCTGCTCGGCGAGGAGGAGCGGGCGCGCTTTGCCGACGCCGGCTTCCCGCTGCTCGAGCCGGCCGAGGTCGCCCGGGCGATCCTCGCCGCGGGGCGGAGCGAGCAAACGGGACAGGTCTGGATCGTGCAGCCGGGACGCGCGGCGGCGCCGTTCCGCTTCCCGAAGGTCCCCGGGCCGCGCGACGCGAGCGGCGCGCCCGTCGGGCTGCCGCCTTAGCTGAAGCGCCAGCCGTCGCCGCGGGCGAACGCCTGCAGGATGCGGCGGCTGACGACCATGCGGTGCACTTCGTCCGGGCCGTCGTAGATGTGCGCGCCGCGCGCGATCGAGTACATGTGGGACAGCGGCGAGCGTGCGGTGAGGCCGAGCGCGCCGTGCACCTGCACCGCTCGGTCGATCACGCGCGAGAGCACGTCGGCCGCGTAGAACTTGATCAGCGAGATCTCGACCCGCGCGTCGGCATCCGCGTCGATCTTCCGCGCCGCGTCGAGCGTGAGCAGGCGGCACGCCTGGATCTCCGCGGCCGAGTCGGCGATCCAGTTCTGCACCGTCTGCTTCTCGGCGAGCGGGCCGCCGAAGGCCTCGCGCTCGAGCGCGCGGGCGCACATCAGCTCGAAGGCGCGCTGCATCTGGCCGAGCCAGCGCATGACGTGGTGGATGCGGCCCGGCCCGAGCCGCTTCTGTGCGATCAGGAAGCCGGAGCCTCGCTCGCCGAGCAGGTTCGCGGCCGGGACGCGCACGTCCTCGTAGGTCACGTCACAGTGCGTCGACCAGCCGCGGCCGCGATGGCCGAAGACCGGCACCGCCTCGACCGAGATGCCCGCGGCGTCGGCCGGGACGATGATCTGGCTCATCCGGCGGCGCGGCTCGGCGTTGGGCTCGGTGACGGCCATCACGATCCCGAACGCGGCGCCCTCCGCGCCCGACGAGAACCACTTCTTGCCGTTGATCACCCACTCGCCTCCGTCCAGGACGGCGGTCGTCTGCAGCCCGGTCGGGTCCGCGCCGGACACGTCCGGCTCGGTCATCGAGAAGAACGAGCGTGCTTCGCCGTCGACGAGCGGCTTGAGCCAGCGCTCCTTCTGCTCGTCGCTGCCGAACAAATGGAGGATCTCGCCGTTGCCGGCGTCGGGCGCCTGGCAGTTGAAGACGTATTGCGCCCAGGTGACGCGGCCGATCTCCTCGTTGAGGTCGGCGTACTCGAGGAAGCCGTCGCCCGTGCCGCCCGCGGCCGCCGGCAAATGCGGCGCCCAGAGCCCCTCCGCCTTGGCGCGCGCTCGCAGGTCACCGAGCAGCGCGTCCGCCGCGTCGTCTTCGCGAAAGAGGTCGCCCTCGACCGGGAGGATGTGCTCCTCGATGAACGCCCGGTACGCGGCGCGCGGCGCGGCCATCACGAACGCTCGACGAGCATCGCCATGCCCTGGCCGCCGCCGACGCACATCGTCTCGAGGCCGATCGTCCTGTCGTCGGTCTCGAGGTCGTTCAGGAGCGTCGACATGATGCGCGCGCCGGTCATGCCGTACGGATGGCCGAGCGCGATCGCGCCGCCGTGCGGGTTCAGCTTGTCGCCGAAGGGGTCGATCCCGAGCTCGCAGCAGACCGGCAGCACCTGCGCCGCGAACGCCTCGTTCAACTCCACCACGTCGACGTCGTCGATCGTCATCCCCGCCTGTGCGAGCACGGCGCGCACCGCCGCTATCGGGCCAACGCCCATGATCTCCGGCGCGACGCCGGTGACGGCCGAGGCGAGGATGCGTGCGCGCGGCTGGATGCCCAGCTCGCGAGCGCGCGTGTCGCTCATCACGACGACCGCGGCCGCACCGTCGTTCAGCGGGCAGGAGTTGCCTGCGGTGACCTTGCCGCCGGGCTTGAACGCGGGCTCGAGCTGCGCGAGCTTCTCGAGCGTGGACTCGCGCCGCGGCCCGTCGTCGACTGCGACGCCGTCCCACGGCGTGATCTCGCGGGCGAAGAAGCCCGAGTCCTGCGCCGCGACGGCGCGCTCCTGCGACCGCTGCGCGAACCGGTCCATCTCCTCGCGCCCCACGTTCCAGCCCTCGGCCACGTTCTCGGCGGTCAGGCCCATCGGGATGTAGACGTTCGCGATCGGGGCATCGTCGCCAAACAGTTTCGGATGCAGTTCCTCCGCGTCTTTCGGATAGCCGTCGACCTGCGTGATCGACTCGACCCCGGCGGCAACGTACGCGTCGCCCTCGCCGGCGCGAATCGCGTGGAACGCCATGCGAATCGTCTGCAGGCTCGACGCACAGAAGCGGTTGACGGTCGTGCCCGGCACCGTCTCGGGCAGGCCGGCCAGCAGCGCCGCGCGGCGCGCGAGGTTCATCCCCTGCCTCTCCTGCGGGAAGCCGCAGCCGACCATCACGTCGACGACCTCCTCGCGCGGCAGCGCCGGAACCTGCTTCAGCGCGGCGTCGATCGCGAACGCGACGAGGTCGTCGGGCCGCGCGTCGACAAGCGAGCCCTTGCGCGCCCGGCCGATCGGCGTTCGCGTCGCGGCGACGATGACGGCGTCAGGCATCGGGTGCGCCTGCCGCCATGTAGACAACCTCGCCTACCAGGGCGGGCTTCTCCTTGCCCTCGATCTCCACCTGCACGCCGACCGTCCAGACGACGCTCGGCCCGCGTCGCTCGGCGCCCACGAGCGTCGCATGGAGCCGCACACGCGAGCCGGACGGCACCGGGCTCGTGAAGCGGATCTTTTCCGTTCCGTAGTTGACGCCCATGACCGCGTCACTCACGGAGACGACCTCGCTCAAGAGCATCGGCAGCATCGAGAGCGTCAGGTACCCGTGCGCGACGGTCGTGCCGAACGGCCCGTCGGCGGCCGCATCCGGATCGACATGGATCCACTGGTGGTCGCCGGTCGCCTCGGCGAACCGGTTGATCTGCTCCTGTGTGATCTCGTGCCAGTCGCTCGTCCCGAGCTCGCGCCCGGCCGACTCCTCGAGCTCCGCGAGTGTCAGCGTCGTCGTCACA
>DATIDT010000024.1:0-25316 GCA_035456125.1 Gaiellaceae bacterium | reverse complement strand
GGCGATCGCGGGCAACACGGCTGGGTTCGGTACACAAGTGAACGGCTGGTCGGTCTCGACGGAGACGATCGGGGTCTACGGCAACGCGTACCTCAAGCGCGCAACCGTTGCGCTCGGTGGTCTCGGAGCGAACCCACCCGAGGACGCCGTCTATCCCATCCTCCTTGTCGATTCCGACGGTGACCCGACCACGGGCGATCAGAACTACGTCATCCACTTCGACGCCGACAAGCTTCCCCCGGTCGACGCCTTCTGGTCGATCACCATGTACGACGCCGAGGGCTACCAGGTCGCCAACCAGCTCGACCGCTTCGCGATCGGCGACCGCGACCGGCTCAGCTACAACCCGGACGGCTCGCTGGACATCTTCATCCAGCAGAGCAACCCCGGCCCCGACCGTGAAGCGAACTGGCTTCCGGCGGCGACCGGGCCACTCGGAATCACCATGCGTCTCTACGCGCCCAGGCCCGAGATCCTCGACCGGCGGTGGGCTCCGCCGGCGGTCGAGAAAGCAGCTCGATAGCCCGAGGCTGCACACCATGCCGATCGAACGGCCGGAGAACTCGGCTAGTTAGTCGGCCCACCAGTCGCGCCGGCCGTCGACGTCTTCGCGCGGATCCTCGCCGAGGTTGGGCGCGCCGATGACGAGGAACTCGAGGCCGTCCGGCCCGGCCTCGTAGCCTCGCCACGTGCCGGGCGGGACGCGCACCGCGTCCCATTCCTCGAGCTCCACGATCTCGTCGTCGACTTTCATCCGGCCGCTCCCGCGCAGGATCACGTACACCTCCTCTTGCCTCATGTGCGTGTGGCCGTACGGAAAGCGATGGCCGGGCGGGACGCGCTGGTAGCTCAGGGCTGATCGCTCGAGCTCGAGCGCCTTGGTCGCGGCGCGAAACTCGAGGTCCGGCGCGCCGTCGAATTTGGAGCCGATGTCCTCCAGATCCTCCTTGATGTTCCTGAGCGTGAACGGCACGGCGCAATCCTATTTCCGGAACGCTCGTCTGCGCTTCCGCGGACCACCAGGCTGCGCTATACCTCACCCGAGGGCATGGGTATGACCGAACGGCTGGGGCGAGCGTCGAGCCGCCATCCGTGGCGCGTCGTTCTCTCCTGGGTCGGAGCGATCGTCGTCGCTCTCGGTCTCAGCGCGGCTCTGCTGCCCGGGAACCTGACGACAACCGGCCACGTGACCGGGAGCCCGGAGTCGGCGCGCGCGGAGCGGCTCTTCTTCGACCGCTTCCCACCGGACAAGAACAGCGTCGACGAGCTGATCGTCGTGCGGTCGGCGACGCTCACCGCCGGCGACCCCGCATTCCGGCAGTTCAGCGCCCGCCTGCTCGCCCAGGCGCGGGAAACAGGCGCCGTGCATCGCGCGCGTCTCCTCGGCGTGTCGAGCGACGGCCACGCTCTGCTCGCCGGGATCCAGCGGAAGGCGGACGTCGACCCGCTCCTGCCTATCGTCAAACGGGCGAACGGACAGGACGGCTTCAGCGTCGAGATGACCGGCGAGGGGACACTCGACCACGACTTCAACGAGCTCTCGCAGCACGACCTGAAGTCGGGCGAGCTGCGGGTCGGCCTGCCGGCGGCACTGATCATTCTGCTGCTCGTCTTCGGGGCGGTCGTGGCCGGCCTCATCCCGTTGCTGATGGCGATCGTGGCGATCGTCGTCGCCCTCGGCCTCTGCGCGATCATCGCGGCGGCCTTCTCGCTCTCGGTCTTCGTCGTGAACATGCTCACGGGGATGGGCCTCGCGCTCGGGATCGACTACTCGCTGTTCGTCGTCTCCCGCTACCGCGAGGAGCGGGTGATCGGGCTCGACGAACTGGAGTCGGTCGCCACCGCCAGCGCGACCGCGAGCCGCGCGGTGCTGTTCAGCGGCTCGGTCTTCGTGATCGCGCTGACAGGCATGCTGCTCGTCCCCTCGAACATCATGAAGAGCCTTGCTGTGGGAGCGATCTCGGTCGGGATCGTCTCCGTGCTCGCGGCGCTGACGCTCCTGCCGGCCCTGCTCGGCCTGCTCGGCGATCGTGTCAACGCGCTGCGGCTTCCCTACGTCGGCCGCAACATCGGCAGCGGCGGCGAAGGCCGGTTCTGGGGCGGCGTCGTGCGCGGCGTGATGCGCCGGCCGCTGCTCTACCTCGTTGCGTTCAGCGCCCTGCTGATCGCGCTCGCCGTCCCGACATTCGGCCTCAATCTCGGCGCGAGCGGTGTCAGCACGCTGCCCGATCGGCTCGAGTCGAAGCAGGGCTACGAAGCACTCAAACGCTCCTTCCCGCAAGCCAGCTCGAGCCCGGCGCTGATCACGGTCAGCGGCGACGTCCGGTCGCCCCGGGTGCGCCTGGCCGTCGCCCGCCTGCGGCGGAGTCTTGCGAGCGACCCCGTCTTCGGCCGCAGCGACCTCCGCGTCGCGTCGTCGGGCGACGTCGCGGCAATCGGGATCGAGGTCGGCGGCGACAAGACGGGGAAGCAAGCGCTCGACGCGATCCGCAACCTGCGCTCCACGCTGATCCCGCGGGCCTTCGCGGGAACCGACACAGAGGTGTTGGTCGGCGGTGACACCGCCGACAACGTCGATTACATCAACGCGATGAACGCGTGGCTGCCGTGGGTGTTCGCGTTCGTGCTCGGTTTGAGCTTCGTTCTGCTCGCGACCGCGTTCCGCTCGATCGTGGTGGCCGCCACGTCGATGGTGCTGAACCTCCTCTCGGTCGGAGCCGCCTACGGCCTCGTCGTGCTGGTCTTCCTCCATGGGATCGGCAGCGGCCTGCTCGGCTTCCAGAAGGTCGACGCGATCGACGCGTGGGTGCCGCTCTTCCTCTTCTCAGTCCTGTTCGGGCTCTCGATGGACTACCAGGTGTTCCTGCTCAGCCGCATCAAGGAGCGCTACGACGTCGGCGGCTCCACACGCGAGGCAGTCGAGTGGGGCGTCTCGTCGACCGCGCGGCTGATCACGGGGGCGGCGTTGATCATCGTCGCCGTCTTCAGCGGCTTCGCGATGGGCGACCTCGTGATGTTCCAGCAGATGGGCTTCGGGATCGCGATCGCACTGCTGATCGACGCGACGATCATCCGTTCGGTGCTGCTGCCGGCGGCGATGTGCCTCCTCGGGCGCTGGAACTGGTATCTGCCGTCGTGGCTGGAGTGGCTTCCGCGGATCCAGATCGAGGCATCGCCGCGCGAGCGGCAGCCACACGTTCCGGTCATCGGCTGATCAGCCGACCGAGATGATGCGAGCACGCCACGCACCGCGCGGCGCCTCGATCATCACCTCGTCGCCGACCTTGCGGCCCATCAACGCCTGACCCACGGGCGAGTCCGGCGACACGCCGCCGACGCTCGAGATCTCGACCTCCATCCGCTCGCCCTGCTCGTCCTCGATCTCCACGCTCGACCCGACGCCGACGGTGTCACTCGCGCGCTCGGTCTCGTCCACGATCACCGCGCGGTGCAGGCGGTCGCGCAGCATGCGGATACGCCGCTCGAGCAGCCCTTGCTCGTTCTTGGCGGCGTGGTACTCGAAGTTCTCCGACAGGTCGCCGAAGCCGCGAGCGGTCGCGATCGCCGTCACGACCTCCGCACGGCGCGGGCCCTCGAGCTCCGCCAACTCGGCCTCGAGCTGCTCCTTCTGCGCCTGCGTCAGGTGCTCGGACTTCTCCTCGGGCATTGCGGGAGGTTAGCTACGCAGTCGCGGCGAGGAGACTCGACGCTTGCCGCACGAAACGAACCGCGCCGACGGAGCGGTAGAACGACAGCGCCGCACCGATATGCGCATCGGCCTCGGCGCGGGCGGCCCTCTCCACGTATGCCTCTGCGGCACGAAGATGCGCCAGGGCGATATCGGCGTTCGAACCGATCTCTTCGTAGAGGCGAATCGCGTCGTCGAACCGCTGGTCGACGAGCGCGCGTCCGGCGGCGACCCACCGTGGCTCGAACCTCCAGCCTGCAAGCGACTCGAGCGTCCGCTCGCGACCGATGAGGCGGGCGCGCGAGTCGATGATCTCTGCGGGGAACGGCGGAGCGACGTTCCCGGCTGCCCTCAACGGCTCCATGCGTTCGATGGCCTGCAGCACGAGACTGCGAGCCTCATCGCTCTGACCAGCCGCGTCGAGGACATACGCTCGGGTGGAGTAGGTCGGCAAAGCCGTCTGTGGCTCTTGGGTCCGGCCCGCGACCTCCATTCCGAATGCGCTGTCCTCGAGAGCGCCCTTGAGATCATCCCGAGCAACTCGAATCCATGCCCGGAACAGCCGCGCATGCGCCTCAACCCCTTCCGGCGGCTTGTCGGCGATGACCGCGTCGGCGCGTGCAGACGCTTCGTCCCATCGGCCGAGACGTATGAGCGAGCCGAGGATGTTGGCGCGCTCGAACATGACGAGCGACTCGAGGCCGAAACGCCGTCCGGCGGCAAGCGACCGTTCCTCGAGTTCGAGGCACTCGCGGAGACGACCCTCGCCGTAAAGGGCCGAAGCGAGGTTGTTGAGAGCGCGGGCCAGCTCCGGTGAGTTGATCTGCTCGGAGAGGGCGATGCTCTCTTCGAGCTCTTCGAGACCACCCGCGCCGATCCGGTTCCGCGCAGAACCGAGATTGTTGAGCGCGTGCGCGCGAACCGCAGGGAGGTCGAGCGCCTCCGCCATCTCGAGCGCGCGCGTCCCATGCTCGATCGCCGGCTCGTAGTCCGCCGCAAGCATCTCGTAGCGGGACGCCTGGCTGAGGATCGCCGCCTTCGCCGGCGATGCGGGCAGGGGATCGACCAGCTCGAGCGCATGCCGAAGCCGCCGCCCGAGCTCATCCGCGTCGCCCCGATACCAAGCCGCCTCGGCGGCGAGCGCTTCTGCCTCACCCGCGGCTTCGACATCGCCCACCGCGAGCAAGGGGTCGACCGCCGCCCGAAGCTTCTCTGCCGAAGCGTCGCCGTTGGTCCATTCCGCGCGGCCCAGGGAAAAGAGAAGCCGCGGACGCTCGGCGTCGTCGGGCCACAGCTCGTACGCCGAACGGTAGAAGTCGACGGCAACGTCCCAGGCACTCAATGTCGCGGCGCGGTCACCGGCCTCCCGCCGCGTGGTGCGAGCGCGATCTACGAGCTCCGAGGTCTCCTCTCCAGAGGCGCGAGCGAACTCGAGCGCTGCTCCGTAATGGTGCGCGATCAGCCCGACATGGTCTTCCGGTCGGCCGAGCGACTCGACCCACTCCGCGGCGGCGACATGCTTCCGGGCCCGGGCCGAACGTGGGATCTGGCCGTAGGCGACTTCTCGGACAAGCACGTGCCGAAAGGCGTACTCGGTCTCGCCCGCGACGGCGGAGCGTCGCTCGCGGCGGATGAAGCCCTTGCGCTCGAGCGCATGCAACGCCACTTGGTCTGCGCCCGACACGCCGCCCGACCAGAAGACCTTCCCGAGCACTGCAGCGTCCTGCAACAGACGCTTTTCTGCCTCGGGCAGACCGTCGAGCCGGGCCGCGATGATCCCCTGCACGTTCTCGGGGACGCCGGCATCTGCGACCTCGCCGTGTTCGAGATAGAGGCGCGCGAATTGCTCGGCGTACAGCGGATTGCCACCCGCTTGCTCGAGCAGCACCGACTGCGTCTCGGCCGGCAGCACCGCCTGTTCGAGCACCGCAGCAATGACCCGCGCCGCGTCGGCGTCGGAAAGGGGCGAGAGCGCAAGCGTGACGGCGTTCAGTTTGCCGCCGCCCCAGTTCGGCCGGCGGTCGAGCAGCTCCGGTCGCGCACTCACCAGCACGAGGATCGGAACGCCGGACGTCCACTCTGCGAGATCGTCGACGAAGTCGAGCAGACCTTCGTCGGCCCAGTGCAAGTCCTCGAACACGAGCACGAGAGGCTGCTGCTCGGCCATCCCTTCGAAGTAGTTCCGCCACGCAGTGAAGGCTTCATGCCGATCGAGCGCCGCGTCCTCGGACAGGCCGACGAGGGTCTCGAGATGGCGGGCCACCCAGTCCCGCTCATGCTCGTCGACCACCTGCGCAACCGACTCGTGCAGCTTCTCGGCAGCCGCCTCGGGTGCGTCGTTCTCGTTGATGCCGGCCTGCGCCTTCACCATCTCGCCGACCGCCCAGAAGCTGACGCCGGATCCGTACGGCAGGGCTCGACCCTGCCGCCACCAGACCAGCTCCGGCATCTGCTCGATCCGCTGGAAAAGCTCGGCAACAAGGCGCGACTTACCGATCCCGGGGACACCGACCAGCGTGACGAGTTGCGGCTCCCGCCCGCGGACGGCTCGGTCGAACGCGTCGAAGACGACGCCGAGCTCACGTTCGCGCCCGACGAGCGGGGTGAGCGTCTGCTGCTCGAGGTCCATCCCGAAGCGCGACTTCGCCTGCACGGCCTCCCAGACGGCAACGGTCTGCGACTTCCCTTTCGCCGTCACGGGCTCGTGCTCCGCGTACTCGATCCGGTCGCGTGTCGCACGCCAGGTCGTCTCGCCCACGAGGATCCCGTTGACCGGCGCCGCCGACTGCAGCCGCGCGGTCGTATTGACGACGTCCCCGGATGCCATCCCCTCGCCGGCCTCCGGGCGCACACCGAGCGCGATCAGCGCCTCGCCCGTGTTGACGGCGATGCGCAGCTGCAGCTCCGCCTCCTCTTCGCGCACCCAGTCCCTAATCGCAAGGGCTGCGCGAACCGCGCGTTCCGGATCGTCCTCGTGCGCAGCCGGCGCGCCGAACAACGCGACCACCGCGTCGCCGATGAACTTCTCGACGGTCCCGCCGAAACGCTCGAGCTCCGAGCGCAGGCGTTGGTGATACGGCGCCAGCAGCGCTCGCACGTCCTCCGGGTCCAGCCGCTCCGCGCGCGACGTGAAGCCGACCAAATCGGCGAACAAGACGGTGACGACCTTGCGCTCCTCGCGCGCGGGCGCCTCCTCGAACGGCTTACCGCACGAGAAGCAGAAGCGGGCGCCGCCGGGGTTCTCCTGCCCGCAGTTCGGACAACGCATTGCCCAAATCTAGTGCTATGGCAGGCGAGGAGACCAGGCCGCAGACAGCAAGCCGGCACCGATCAACAGCGCGGCTGCGACCGCGAGGAAGAGGTACGTGATCTCCGTCTTCCCCGGCTTGCGCCCGAGCCGCGACCCCAGACTGGAGTAAGCGGCATTCAGCGTCTTCGCGTCCCGTGCTTCGGTGAACTTGCCGCCCGTGCGGGCTGCGATCGCGCGCAGAGTCGCCGGGTCCGGCGGCACCGGCACGCGGCGACTGAAGCCGAAGCCGCCCGGGAACCCCTGCGACGGACGACCGAAGCCGAACTGGAGCGTGCCGTTCGGCGTGCCGAGCGCGACGGTATAGACGGGGATGCCGGCCGCCTTCGCGCGGTCGGCGCCGTCGAGCGGCAGCAGGTCCCCGCGGGTCTGCGCGCCGTCGGAGAGGAAGAGGATCGACACCAGGCCGTGCGTCGGCTGCGCCGGCGCCGTGGTCGCCGAGGCGAGGTTCCCATTGCCGATGCCGACTGCCTGCTCGCCCAGCCGCACCGCCTCCGCGAGCGCGTCGCCGATCGCGGTGCCGCCGAAGCTCGGGTACCACTCGAGCGTGTCGAGCGCCTGCCGGACGAGGTCGTGGTCCGTCGTCGGCGGCGCGGCCACCGCCGGATCGCCCGCAAACGCAATCAATCCGACCTGCAGGCGATCGGGCGCCTTGTCGAGGAACTTCCGCACCGCGGCAGTCGCGGCACCGATACGGGACGGCTTGACGTCCTTCGCCTCCATCGAGCGGGAGACGTCGACGACGAGGATGACCGTCGCCTTGTCCTTGGCCACGAGCGTCGTGTGCTGCGGCCGCGCCATCGCGAGACAGAGCGCAGCGAGCGCGAGCAGGAACAGGGCGAGCGGGACGAACCTCCGCCAGACGCGGCCGCCGACGACGCCTGCGAGCACGTCGACGTTCGTGAAGCGAACCGCGTAGCGCATACGTCTCCGCTCGGCGAGCAGGTACAGCGCAATCGCGAGCGGCACGAGCAGAAGCGAGAGCAGCAGCCACGGGCGATCAAACGTCATGACCCGCCTCCGCAGACGGCCCCGACCTGCACGACGGCGCGGACGCCGTTGACGCCGGCGCCCGACCGGGCGCGAACCTCGACGCGGTTTCCACGCGCGCGCCGCGTAACGGTCACGCTCCGCGCGAGCGCCGCAGTGGGCGCCGCTGCGGTGTAGAAGCCAACGGAGTGCCAGCCGGAGATCAACCGCTCGCCCGCGCTGCACGCCGCGACGGCGCGAACGACGCCGGCGCGCAGGCGCACGCTGCGCACGCGACGGACCGTCGGCTGTCCGGGCGGGAACGACTGCAGCTTGCGGTACGGGACGGGTCCCCTCCCTCCACCCGACGTCGGCACGCAGCCGATGTGCGGACGGAAGACCGGGTTCCGCGCCGAGGCGCCCGTGTAGACGCCGCGAAAGACGACCGCGCGGGACGTCGTCGTCCCCGGCCCGACCGGGCTTCCGAGCAGCCCCGGAAAGTCGAGGTCGATCGCGCGGTCGCTCAGCTCTGCGTCAAGGCCGCCGACGATGTATCCGCGCGGGCACGAGAGCTGGAACTGCGCACCCGCGCGCACGTTGCTCAGCTCCACCGGGACGACCACCCACGGGCCCGGCACCTTCACGCAGATCTGCAGGCCGCGGCACTCGTTCGTCGCGCCCGCGGGCGCCGCGGTCGCCGCGACCGCGGCAAGAGCGACGGACAGGATTAGCACGCGCTTCACGGCACCCTCCGGAACCAGAGCGCCGACAGACCGCCGCCGATCAGCAGCAATGCGGCCGAGCCGCCCGCGAACAGATCGCTCACCTCACGCGACTCGCTGCGGCTTCCGAGCCGCGATCCGAGGTGCGTGTACACCTCCCGCAGCTGCGAGGCGGTCGGCGCCGTGTAGAAGCGCCCGCCGGTCGCCTGCGACACGCCCTGCAGCGTCTGGGGGCTCGGCGGGACGCGCATCTGCTCGGACAGCCCGCCCGGCAGCGGAACCGTGATGACGCCGTCCTGCGTTCCGAGCAGCACCGAGTAGATCGGGATGTGCGCCTGCCGTGCCTTCCGCGCGGCAGCCGCCGGCGTCGTGCGACCGCTGAACTGTGCGCCGTCGGAGATGACGAGGATGGCCGCGGGCGGACGCGACCCGTCGGACGCACGCTGCCGACCGGCCATCCGCGTCGCCAGTGCGACGGCGTCGCCGAGCGCCGTCCCTTCGGCCGGGTGCAGCGAGCGCAACGCCGAGACCGCGAGATCGCGATCGTCCGTCGGCGGCAGAGCGACGTACGCGCGCCCGGAGAAGCCGACGATCGCGAGCCGGTACTTGGACGGCAGAGCATCGAGAAACGCGCGCGCCTCGCGCCGCGCCGCCTCGAGCCGCGAAGGCTTAACGTCGTCCGCGCTCATCGAGAGCGACGTGTCGATGACGAGGATCGCGGTCGCCTCTTCGCGCTTCACCTTCACCATCGCGTGCGGCCGCGCGATGCCGACGACCATCGCAGCGAGCGCCACCAGCAGGACCGCCAGCGGGAGATGGCGACGCCAGCGGGGCGACGCGTCGACGAGGTTCGGCAGCAGCCCCGGCGAGGTGAACCGCGTCGCGTAGTCGGTCCGACGCCGCTCGCGCAGGACGTACAGCACGACGAGCAACGGCACCACGACGAGGCCGACCAGCGCAAGCGGCCACTCGAACGTCACCCGCGCCGTCCTCGGCGCAGGAAGACGGCGAGCGAGCGCAGCCAGTCTCCGGAGCTCGAGAGCACGACGTGGCGCGCGCCCGCGGACGCGAGCGTGCGTGCGACGTCGGCGCGTTCCTCCGCCGCGGCCGCCGCGAAGCGCGCCCGCAGCTTGTCGCTGCGCGTATCGGCGCGCACCTGCCGGCCGGTCTCGGGATCCACGAGCCACAGGACGCCGGCGTTCGGGAGCTCCTGCTCACGCGGGTCGCGGACCTCGACCGCAACGACCTCGTGCCGGCCGGCGAGCTCGACGAGCGGACGCTTCCAGTCGCGCGGGCCACGGAAGTCACTGACGACGATGACGATCGCCCGCTGCGTCGCAAGCGCGCCGGTCCGCCTCAGCGCCGCGCCGAGCGATGTCGCGCCGACCCGTCCCTCAGGGTGGTCGACGCGCAACGCGTCGAGCAATCCGATCAGCCCGAGGCGGCCTTGCCGCGGCGGCAGCCAGCGCTCGCGCTCGTCGCCGAAGGTCACGAAGCCGAGCCTGTTACCCCGCCGCGTGGCGATGTGGCCGACGGCGATCGCGACGCCCTCGGCGACGTCGGCCTTCCGCCGGTCGGCCGTGCCGAACTGCATCGACGGCGACGTGTCGAGCACGAGCCAGGTGACCAGCACGCGCTCCGCGAGCTGCACGCGCACGTGCGGCTCGCCCGTGCGGGCCGTCACGTTCCAGTCGATGTGCCGGACGTCGTCGTTGCCGGCGACGTAGGGCCGCACCTGGGCGAGCTCCGTCCCTTCACCGAGGATGGTGGAGCGGTAGTCGCCTGCGAGGAGGCCGCCGACGCGCCGGCCGATGCTGACCTCGAGCGCACGCAGCAGCGCGTCGGGCAGCGGGCCCGGCCCCGGCCGCTCGGGCGTAGGTTCGGCCCGGAGCGCGCGGAACGGCGTCACGCGACGTTCGGTCTCGCGAGATCGGTCGCCGGCACGGGAACGTCGGCGAGCACGCGGTCGAGGATGGCGTCAGGAGACATCTCCTCCGCGAGCGCCTGGTAGGTCAGCACGAGCCGGTGCCGCATCGCGTCCTTCATCAGCGTCTGCAGGTCCTCGGCGAGCACGTAGTCGCGCCCACGCAGAAGGGCGAGCGCGCGCGAGGCCTGCACGAGGCTGATCGGCCCGCGCGGGCTCGCGCCGAAGGCGATGTACTCCTTCAGCTCGTCGCCCGGCTGTCGCGTCGCGGTCGCCAGGTCGACGGCGTAGCTGACGAGCGCGGGATCGACGTAGATGTCGGCGACGGCACGCTGCAGTTCCTCGAGGTCTTCGAGCGAGAGCGCCTGACGCAGCTCCGGCGGATCGGACAGCTGCCGCTGCACGATCGTCAGCTCCTCGTCGTGGGCGGGGTAGTCGATCAGGATCTTGAGCATGAAGCGGTCGACCTGAGCCTCGGGCAGCGGATACGTGCCCTCGGACTCGATCGGGTTCTGCGTCGCCATCACGAGGAACGGCGCGGGGACGGGATACGTCGTGTGCCCGATCGTCACCTGGCGCTCCTGCATCACCTCGAGCAGCGCGGACTGGACCTTGGCGGGAGCGCGGTTGATCTCGTCGGCGAGCAGGAAGTTACAGAAGACAGGGCCGAGCTCCGTGTCGAACGTCCCCTCACCCGGACGGTAGATGCGCGTGCCGACGAGATCGGAGGGCACGAGGTCGGGCGTGAACTGCACACGGGCGAAGGTCCCGCCGAGCACGCCGGCGGTCGTCTTGATCGTCAGCGTCTTTGCGAGGCCAGGGACGCCCTCGATCAGCAGATGGCCCTGCGCCAGCAGGCAGACGAGCACCCGCTCGAGCATCGCGTCCTGTCCCGCGATGACGCGTCTGATCTCGAACAGCGCCTGCTCGAGTCGCTCCTGGGCTTCGCTCACGCTGCCTCCCTCGCTCGCTGGTACAGAGTCATATACGACAGCAGGGCAATCTAAGTTTCTCCTGAGAGCGTAGGGTTACTCGCTATGACGAAATTTCTCGTAGAACGCAGCTTCGAGGTGGGCGAAGACCAGATGACCGAGGTCGGCAGACGCTCGAAGCGGATCGCCATCGAGCAGTTCCCGGAGATCATCTGGCACCACAGTCACGTCGTCATCAGCGATGACGGCAAGGTCAGGACGTACTGCGTCTACGAGGCGCCGACCGAGGAGATCGTGCGCGAGCACGCCAGCAGCCTCGGCCAGCACCGCGTCGACGGAATCTACGAGATCGCCGGGGATGTCACGCCCGACGATTTTCCGCTCACGTAACCGAGCGCGGCGCGCCTTTGCCGGCGCGCATCTCGTCCTCGTGGATCGACGCCGCCTGGGCGAGGGCGAGCCGCTTCGTGACGTCGCGGCGTAGGTCGCCGTCAGTCTCCGAGACGCTCGCCAGCGCCTGTCGGTAGTAGCCGGCGGCCTCGCCCTTCGCCGAGCCCCGGTTGGCGTCGTCGCCGGCCTCGATGTAGTAGCGGACGGCGCGGTCGAGCTCGCCCGCTTCGAGCCAGTGGTGCGCGAGCGCGGGCGCGACGTCGCCGACCTCGCCGACCGCCTCCTCGAGGAAGAGCGCGATCGCCTGGTGCCGCTCCCGCCGGCGCGCGCGCGGGAGGGTCGCGTACGCGACCTCGCGAATCAGCTGGTGCTTGAACGCGAACTGCGCGTGCGCGGAGCCGAGGCGCGAGACCGGGTCGCGCCGGATCAGGTCGCGGCCCTCGAGCGCGTCCAGCGTCTCGGACGTGCCTGCGCCCAGCGCGCCCGGCCAGAACACCTTGCCGACGACCGACGCATCCAGCAGCGCCTCACGCTCGGCGGCCGGGAGAGCGTCGATCCGCGCGGCCACGATCCCGCGGATGCTCGTCGGGAGCCCGCGGGCGTCGCCGCGTCCTTCGGCAACCGACGCGACGAGCTCCTCCAGGAAGAGTGGGTTGCCCTCGGCCGTGTCGGCGAGCGCGCCGGCGACCTGATCGCGAGTGCCCGCGGCCTCGAAGAGCCGGTGCGCCAGCTCCGCGGAGACGTCGTGTGACAGCGGCTCGAGCTGCAGCGCCGTGTAACCCGGGAGCCCGCCGCCCCACGTCGGACGCTCGGCAAGCAGCTCCGGGCGGGCCTGCGTCAGTAGCAGCAGCGGCACGTCCCGCACGCGCGACGCGAGCATCTCGAGCAGGTCGAGCATGCTCGAGGCGGCGGCGTGGATGTCCTCGAAGATGAGGACCGTCGGCTCTACGGCGGCCACGCCCTCCACGAACCGCCGCGCCGAATAGAAGAGCGTCTGACGATCGCCGACCGCGTCCGCACGCCCGACACCGATCAGCATCGCGATGTGGGACGCGACTTCCTCGGCATCGCCGTCGAGCAGCTCGCGCGTGGTCCGCTCGAGCTTCTCGGAGGCGTCGTCCGTCGGATCGGTGTCGAACATATGCGCGATCTGCTTCACCTGCGCGGCGAACGAGCCGTACGGCGTCACCTCGCCGTACGGCAGCGAGCGCCCCCAGACGACCCGGGCGTCGCGCTGCTGGACGGCTTTGGTGAACTCGGAGCTGAGCCGGCTCTTGCCGATCCCCGCGGGCCCGAACAGCGTCACAAGCTGCGGCCGGCGGTCGGCGACGACGCGGTCCCAAATGCCGAGCAGCGCGTCGAGCTCGGACGTGCGCCCGAGCATCGGCACGCTCGCCTCCGCGCGCGCACCCAGCGCGACGCGCGGGCCGAGCGCGCGCCACACCGGCACCGGCTCCTGCTTCCCCTTCGCGAGCACGGGCTCGAGCGACTCGTACGCAATCGCGTTGCGCGTCGCGTGGTACGTCTCCTGGCCGACGAGGATCCCGTTCACCGGAGCGGCCGACTGCAGCCGCGCCGCGGTGTTGACCACGTCGCCGGAGACGATCCCCTCGCCCTGCGCGGGATTGGCTGCGACCGATACGAGCGCCTCGCCGGTGTTCACCGCGACGCGGACGTCGAGGTCGACAGCGTCGACGATCGCGAGCGCGGCCCGCACCGCCCGCTCCGGGTCGTCGCCGTGCGCGACGGGCGCGCCGAAGACGGCCATCACCGCATCGCCGATGAACTTCTCGACCGTGCCGCCGAACGACTCGATCGCCGCGCGCACGCGGGCGAAGTAGGGCGTTTGGATCGCGCGCACGTCCTCCGGGTCGAGCTGCTCGGAACGGGCGGTGAAGCCGACGAGGTCGACGAAGAGAACGGTGACGAGCTTCCGCTCCTCCGCCAGCGCGGGTGCCGACGCGGGCAACGGCGACGCACATGCGTTGCAGAAGCGCGCTCCCGAAGGGTTCTCGTGGCCGCAGGTGCTACAGGTCTGCACGGGCAAAGCGTAAGGCCGGGGTCTGACCCCTTGGGGTCAGACCCAGCAGTTCATAAGTCTGGGGTCTGATCCCTTGAGGTCAGACCCCGGCAGTTGGTTTTTCGGACGCGCGCCCCCGCCAGAGCACGATTCCGGCGAGCAGCGCCGCGAGGGCGACGAGGCCGGCCGCGATCGTGATCCGGTCGCGGGTCTTCGAGCTTCCGCCGCCGCTGCCCGCTGCCGGGAGGGGCTTGCCGGAGGCGGCGGCGAGCTTGCGGATCGCGGCAGTCGCTGCCTGCACCTGTTTCGTCGGGCCCCTGCCCGGCGGTGGCAACTTCTGCAGGACGGCCGCCCCTCCCTTCTCGGGCTTCCCGCCGATCGCGTAGCCGTAGCCGTTCGGCATCACCACCAGCAGCCGGTCGCGGTACTGGAAGGAGAGCTCGAGGCCGAGGAACCGGGCGTACTCCTGCGCCTTGTTGTACAGGGAGAAGGCGGTGCCCAGGTCGTAGCGCGAGGCGATCACCGCGACCTTGATCTTCAAGCCCTTCCCGTCGGCGGCCTTGATCGTCTCCGCCAGCTCCTGCGACGCCTTCGGCTCCACCTTCGCATTGAACGGCAGGAAGACGCTCTGCACGAGCAGGTAGTCGCTCGCGGGATCGCCGTTGGCGCGGGCAACCGCCGGTGCGGCGAGCAGCAGCAGCGCCGCCACGACCGCGATTCGCCTAGCCAATGACCTCCACCGCCAGGATCGCGACGACGACGCAGGCAGCCGCGCCCGCAAGCAGCGCGACCAGCGCGGCAGTGAGCACGAGGGTGACGTTGCGGTCGCTCATCCGTTGGCCCGGTCGACGAGGAGAACGCTAAACGGGCTGCCGTTCTTCGGCGTGATGTCGAACGAGAGGCCCCAGTGTCCGACCATCACGAGCGCCGGGACGGCGTGGGAATAGACGCCCGGCGCCGTCTCCGAGAGCGCGTACGACTGCGTGCCCATCTCCATGTCCAGCATCGTCGCGCCGACAACGACCTCGGCACCGGTCACGGGCCGGCCGCCGCGCGTGACCCGGAGCGAGAACGTGTTTTCGGCGGCCGCGCGGTTCGGGCTGACGTGGAGCTCGACGCGGTAGCCGTTCTTGTCGACGACCGCCGCCACCGGCCCGGGACCCACGCGCGCGCTCGCCCCACCGACCTTCGCCAGCGCCTTCGACGGCGGCGGCAGGCTCGAGAGCGCAGCCGCTGCGACGACCGCGCTGACGACGAGCAGCACCTCGCCGGCAACGAGGGGACGCAGGAGCCCAGCCGCGCCCGGCCCGAGCTCGGGCCGCTCGCGATAGGCGAGGAGCCGCGGCCGCGTGCGCAGGAGGTTCACCGCCGCGAGCAACAGGGCCGTGCAGAGGAGCCCGATCTTGACGAGCAGCGCCTGTCCATAGGAGGTCTGCCACAGCGAGGCGAAGGTCGGCAGGTGCACGAGCGACGCTCCGATCCCAGAGCCGATCAGGACGAGCACCGAGACGAACGCCGCGTTGGAGAAACGCGGAACACACACGACGAGCCCGGCGACCCGGCGCGCGACGGGGAAGCTCCACCAGAGCACGAGCAACCCGAGTAGGCCGCCGACCCAGATCGAGCCCGCGGCGAGGTGAAGCCAATCGAAGAGCAGCATCGCACCGCGCGGCGACGTCTGGGCGGCATGGCCCGCCAGCCCCGGGACGAGCAGCACCGCCCCGGCGGCAGCGAAAGCGCCGGCGATCGAGAGGAGCTCGGCGATCGAGCGCCGCTCGCGCTGCGGACGGTCGATCCACAGCGCGAGGCCGCCCGCGAGAACGAAGAGCGCGAAGACGATCTCCAGGTCGACGAGGCCTCGCCCGAATGCCGACGCGCGCAGCAGCGGGAACAGCGCGCCGAGATCGAAAGCGGAGCGCAGCGCGAACTGCGCCGTCGTCATGACGAGGTAGACGGGAATGGCGACGAGGCAGGCCATCGACGCGATCCCGAAAGCGATGTCCAAGGGCCGTAGCCTCGACTCCGGCACGCGCTGCACGACGGGGCGGGCCGTCGCGATCCGCAGGACGAACAGGCCGATCGCCGCCATGAACGCCACGAAGACGACCGAGCGCGCCGCGATCAGCCTCGGCGTCGCGGCCGTCTCGGAGATCGACGGGATGACGAACTGCGGCTGTGGGCCCGGGTTCGGCCCGACGGCGAAGGTGAACGCTCCGCGCACCGGATGCCCGTCGACCGAGATGGCGCGCCAGTAGACGAGATACCAGCCCTCGTTCAGACCGCCGAGCGGGACGACGAGCGTCTTCGCGTCCGTCGGCGAGCGCTTCGGCGGCCCCGTCGTCTGCTGCTCACCGGCCGCGTTCGTCACCGAGATGGCCGCGAAGCGCGGCTCGACCGCCTCGGTGTACGTGAGCCGCACGGCCGGCGGCGGCCGGTCGAGCACGACGTTCGCGCGCGGCACCGTCCGCACGAGCCCCGCATGGGCCCAGGCGGCCGCCGGCAGCGCGAGCGCCGCGACGACCGCCAGGAGCGCGAGGCCGAGCCTCATGCGAGGGCGCGCCTTCCGCCGCCTGCGAAGAGGGCGATGAACGCAACGAGGAGCGCGAAGACGCCGACGACGAGCGCGATGATCGCGAGCGTGCTGGTCCCGCCGCCGCCGAGCGACGACTTGAACTCGACCTGGGGCGCCGGCGTGTCGGACGACTCGGCCCCTGTCCAGTCGACGATGCTCCCGTCGGAATAGGTCTGACGCACCCTGAACGAGTACGTCGTCGCCGAGCCGGAGGCGAGGAACTGGAAGACGGCGTCTTCCTCTGCCGGCGTCTGGCCGCCCGACCAGGTGACCTGATCGATCTTCGTCCCCTCACCGGAGCCCGTCGACCTCACGTTGCGTGTCCAGCCCGGTGACGGCACGAACGAGTCGATCGCGAAGCCGTCGGGAGGCGTCAGCTCGACCTTCGTCGTCGTCGCGTTCTCCTTCTCGGTGGGGACGGCGAGCGTGAACAGCTGGCCGTGCTTGGCCAGCGCGACAGCCGGGCTTATCTCTGCGTGCGCCGAAGCCGAGGCGACGATGACGAGGGCGCCGCCGACGGCGGCGAGGAACACGCCGAAGCGATGCATTCGTTGCTCTCCTTTCGTTGCCGGGTCAGGTCAGCCCGGCAACGGCGGCGCGCGCGCCGACCCGGCGCGTGCGCGCACGACCGCGCGCACGGCCGTCCCCTCGCCGAACGCCGGCAAGGGTGCAAACACGAGCGCGGGCAGGTCCGCCGCCAGCCGCGCCAAGGTCGAGCGCATCCACGCAACGACGTGCCGCGCGGCTGCGATCACGGCGGCAGCGACGAAGGACAGCCCTACCTCGAATGGGAGTAGGTCGCGATGCACCGGCCCGACGAGGCAGTGCAGCCCGTGCCATCCGAGCCCGGCATGCCAGTGGAGGTACGCCTCGAGCATCCCGCCCGCGAAGCAGGTCGCCACCGTCAGGGCCGCCGCCGTGACGCACGTGCGCACGACCGCGAACGGCGCCGCCTCCCGGCCCGAGATCAGCGCCCGCTCGCGCACGCCGACGGTGACGAGCCAGCAGACGACGACTGCGAGCATCGCGCAGATCGCGAGCGCGACCAGCGCGAGCGCCGGCAGCGCAGGCCCACCCGCTCGGTGCTGAAGAAAACGCGCCGAGGGATCCGGCACCGCGAGATACGCGAGCGACCGCGCGGAGAGAACGACGAGAGCGACGGCAACGAAGCCGATGAGGAGCCGGCGCATCACCGCACGTTCAGCGTGAAGGGCGCGGTCATGACGCGTCCGTCGACCTTCGACTGCAGGAACAGGCGCCAGGTGCCGCCGACGGGCAGGAGCACGCCGACGTGCAGCACCCCCGGCTTCGTCTGCGTACCCGTGACGCGTGTCCCACCCAGCACGGAGGTGCAGCCGCTCGTCTGCGCCGTGCAGACGTGCGTGTGGAAATACGTGAGGTCGCCGGCGCGGAAGAAGATCGCGTGCGCGAGCGCGCCGAACCACGGCGTGAATGTCGCAGGAGTGCCGTCCGGACGTGTCACGCGCAGCGTCAGGAAGTTCGGCTGGATCGCGCGGAGGTTCGGCTTTCCCTGCAGCGCGAAGCGATAGCCGTTGATGGTCGTGACCGGCCGAAACCGCGGCAGCGCCTGATGCGGCGCCTGCCCGAGAACCGTGATCCAGCGTGTGAGCTGGAAGTTCCGCAGCGGACCGCTCAGCTGCGGGTACGCGTCGACGACGACCTTGTACCGGCCGGGCGTCGGGAAGGTGACTGCCTGCCGGAACATCCCGTCCGCTCGGGGCTTCGGATGGCGGTGGATGATCGTGCCGAGGTCGCTGCGCACGATGATCAGGTGCACGCCTGTGTGCGGTCCGCTGCCGGTGCGGTAGTTCGTCAGCGGCGCGCCCGACGGCTGGTCGATCCGGAACGAGAGCACGCTCGGCTTGCCCGCCGTCACCTGCGCCGGCGCGAGCGCGGCGAGCTTGAACGTCCGTGCGGCGCCGATCGTGATCTGCGGGGGAGCCGAAGAGCCACACCCGGCGACCGCGACCGTAAGCAGGACAGCGATCGCTGCACGCCTCACGCGGGCCATTGAAGCAGCGGAGCCGCCTGATTGAATGACGCCGTGGTCCGGCGCAATACGGTCTTGCTCGCGGCCACGATGGCGGTCAACTCTGCGGTCTTGCAGCTCGTCGCCGCCGTCTCCTCGCTGACGTTCGTGCTCGTGACCGGCGTGCGCGGGCTGCTCGGGCTCGGTCCTGCGATCTTCCTCATTGCCTCTGCACTTACGTCGGTTCCGGCCGGCCGGATGATGGACCGCGTCGGGCGAAAGCCGGTGATGAGCGTCGGCTTCGTCGTCGGTGCGGCCGGCTGCGCCGTGACGGCGCTGGCGACGCGCACCGATTCGACCCTCGCCGTCATCGCCGGGTTCGGCCTGATCGGCGCGGCCAGCGCCGTCTCGCTGCTGATCCGCGCGGCTGCCGGCGACATGTATCCGGCGGCGCGCCGCGCACGCGGCATCTCGTACGTGCTGTTCGGGAGCGTGTTCGGCGCCATCCTCGGTCCGACGGTCTTCGGCCCGATGTTCGCCGGCAAGGACGTCGAGGCCGACGCCCTCACCGTCCCGTGGCTCGTCGCGGGCGGGATCTCGCTCGTGGCGCTCGCGATCGTGCAGTTCGTTCGCCCGGACCCGAAGAAGATCGCGGAACTGATCGGCGCGCACGACGACGAAGCGGAAGCCGGGCCCCCGGCGCCGCTGCGCGAGATCGTCCGCCGTCCCGGCGTCATTCCGGCGATGCTCGCCGCACTCGCCAGTTTCGGGGTGATGGTCTCGGTCATGAATCTCTCCGGCTACGTGGTCGTCGAGCACCATCACCATCCGCAGAGCTCGGTGTTCCCGATCATCGGCGCCCACGTCTTCGGCATGTACGCGCTCGTGCTCGTGGTCGGCGCTCTGATCGACCGCGTCGGGCGGACGCCGGCCCTCGAAGTCGGGCTCGTCGTGATGGCGCTCTCGACGATCGCGATGCTGTGGGTGACGACCGTGTTCTCGACAGCCCTGCTGTTGCTCGGGCTCGGCGTCGGGTGGAACATCTCGTTCGTCGCGGCGACCGCCCAGATGGCCGACCGGACGAGCCCGTCCGAGCGCGGCCGCCTGCTCGGCTTCAGCGATCAGCTCGGAGCATTCCTGGCCGCCGGGCTCGCGCTGCTCGGCGGCTACGCCCTCGACGCCATCGGCGTCGCCGCGCTCGCAATCGGAGCAACGGTCATCGTCGTCGCACCGATCGTGCTGATCGTACGGCCGAGCTCCGGGGCGGCAGTCCAGGAGACGGCATGAAGCGGCTCGCCTTCCTCGGCCTGCTGCTGTTCCTCGCGCCGGCGGCGCACGCCTCGTATGCGCCGTATCGCCATTTCGTGTCGCGTCCGGATCTGCAGCCGCCGCGCGTGAAGATGCTCGTGCGCACCCGCTACGCCTCGCCGGGATACATCTTCGTCGCCCCGAAGAAGAAGGTCGTGCAGGGGGGCCCGCTCATCCTGGACAACCGCGGACGGGTGATCTGGTTTCTGCCGGTCGACCGGCGCGGCGTCACGGACTTCCGCGTCCAGCGCTACCGCGGGAAGCCGGTGCTGACGTGGTGGCGCGGGAAGTCTGCGGATGGCAAGCGGCTCGGCCGCTACTCCATCTACGACGACTCGTACCGCCCGATCACATACGTGCGGCCGGGAAACGGCCTGTCCGGCGACATGCACGAGTTCAAGATCACGCCGCGCAACACCGCGCTGATGACGCTGTCCCACCGCGTGCGCGTCAAGAGCCGCAACGTGCTCGAGGGAGCCTTCCAGGAGGTCGACATCCGCACCGGCCGCGTGCTGTTCGAGTGGCACAGCATCGGTCGCGTTCCGCTGACCGAGTCGTACTATCGGCTGCCTCGCACCCCGGACAGGACCTATGACTACTTCCACATCAACACGATCGAGATCGACCGCGACGGCAACTACCTCGTCTCGTCGCGGAACACGCACACGATCTACAAGATCAGCCGCAGGAACGGGAACATCATCTGGCGCCTCGGCGGCAAGCGCAGCGACTTCAAGCTCGGGCCGGGCGTGGCGTTCGGCTGGCAGCACGACGTTCGCCGCCAGAAGGACGGGACGCTGACGATGTTCGACAACGAGGCGGCGCCGAAGCTCCGGAAGCAGTCGCGCGGGCTCGTGCTGCGCATCGACGAGCGGCGCAAGACGGCGACCCTCGTGCACAGCTTCGTCCACACGCCGCCGATCGTCGCGGTCGACCAGGGAAACATGCAGAAGCTTCCGAACGGGAATTATCTGGTCGGATGGGGGCATCAGCCGTACGTGACCGAATTCGGGCCGCACGGGAAGACGCTGCTCGACTTCCGCTTCGGCCGGACGGGCGTCGACTCGTACCGCGCGTATCGCTTCCGCTGGCTCGCGCACCCGCACAGCAAGCCGCGCGTCGCCGTCGAGCGCAACACCCTCTACGCGAGCTGGAACGGCGCAACCGAGATCCGGTCCTGGCAACTGCTCGGCGGTCCAGACAGGAAGAAGCTTCGGCCGCTGCTGACGGTGCCGAAAACCGGCTTCGAGGCAGCGATCCCGCTGCCGTCGAACGCGCCGTGGGTCGCGGTGCGCGCCCTCGACCGGCTCGGCCGGTCGCTCGCCCGCTCCGCCGCGGTGGGCCGCACGTGAGGCGCACCGCTCTGGTCTGCATCCTCGCGCTCGCGTGCGCGGCGTGCAGCGGCAACTCATCGGCCCCGAAGCAGGTCGCGAAGACGCAGGCCGAGCCGACGCCGGGCCCAACGCAGCACTTCTTCTCGCGGCCGGACCTCCATCCGCCGGTGATCAAGATCCGGACACCCGCGCACGGCACAGCGCCGGGGTACATCTTCATCGCGCCGAAGATGGCCGTCGTGCAGGCGGGACCGCTGATCATCGACGACAGGGGGCAGGTCGTATGGTTCCACCCGCTCAAGCTGACGAAGGGCGTCACGGACTTCCGCGCGCAGCGCTACCGCGGCAAGCCTGTGCTGACGTGGTGGCGGGGCCGGGTCTCGGACGTCGGTGTCGGCGACGGCTGGTACGTGATCTACGACACCTCCTATCGCCCGATCGCGGAGGTGCGTCCTGGACACGGCCTCGTCGGCGACGTGCACGAGTTCCGGCTGACAGCGCGCGACACGGCGCTGATGACGATCTACCACCGCCGCCACGTCGATCTCAGGTCGATCGGCGGCCCGAAGGACGGCCTGATCTGGGACGGAATCGTCCAGGAGGTCGACATCCCGACCGGGCACGTGCTCTTCGAGTGGCACAGCTACCCCGCGATCGGGGTCCAGGAGTCGTACTCGAGCCCGCCGAAGAAGCAGCTCGGCACGAAGGCGTTCCCGTACGACTACATCCACCTCAACTCGATCGACGAGGAGCCGAACGGCAACCTGCTCATCTCCGGGCGGAACACGCACGCCGTGTACGAGGTCAGCCGCCAGACGGGGAGGGTGCTGTGGCGGCTGGGCGGGAAGAAGAGCGACTTCCACATGGGGCCGGACGCCAGGTTCGCGTGGCAGCACGATGTGCGGCGACAGCCGGATGGGACGATCACCGTCTTCGACAACGGCGCGGCGCCTCCGGTACACAAGCTGACGCGGGTGCTCGTGCTCCGGCTCGACATGGCGCACAAGGGCGCGACGCTCGTCCGGAGCTATCACCACCCGAAGCGGCTGCTGTCGCCGTTCGAGGGGAACGGCCAGTTCCTTCCGGACGGGCACGTCTTCGTCGGCTGGGGCGCGTGGCCGTACGTGACGGAGTTCGGCAACGACGGGCGCGTGCTGTTCGACGCGTACTTCGGCCACGGCAAGCCGCCCGGCCAGGACGCCGACAGCTACCGCGCGTACCGCCTCGTCTGGCACGGCCGCCCAAGGGACGTGCCGGCGATCGCGCTCGCGAACGGCAACGTCTACGTGAGCTGGAACGGCGCGACAGAGGTGAAGCGCTGGCAGCTGCTGACGGGCAACGCGAACGACTCGTTATCAGCCGCGAAGAGCGTCGCCAAGAACGGGTTCGAGACAGCGATCCCGCTACCGGCAAGTGGCGAATACGTCGCCGTGCGCGCGCTTGGCGCGAATGGGAAGGTGCTAGCGGTTTCCAAGACCGAGCAGCGCTAAAGAGTCGAGCGAAAGCTGCGCTCTCGCTCGAATGGGGCTACGCCGCTTCGCGGAAACGCACGCGGGCAAAGCCCGCGCGCTTCTTGCCGCTTGGCCTTTGGCTCGAACCGTCCGCCTGCCGGTGCCCTGCGGGCATCGGCGCGCGGATGAGTTCGCCTGCGGCTAAGCGGGCTTAGCCTCCGGCCTCAGTGGCGTCTTCGCTCGCGCGTTCGAATCGCCTTTTCAGGGCTGCCGGGTCGACGAAGTAGACGAAGGCCCGCTCACCGCCGACCTCGACCACCGGGAGCCACTCCCGGTACTTCGCCTCCAACTCCGGGTCGCCGCTGATGTCGACCTCCTCGAACGGCTCGCCGCTCGCTGCGAGGACGTCCCGGGCCTTTTCGCACAGCGAGCAGCCGGGCGCGTGATACAGCACCACCCTAGGCTGGGGTCTGGTCCCTCGGGGGCCAGACCCCTGCAGTTCGCTCACGTCAGGGGTAGATCCCGCGCGTCGTCGTCGCTTCCGCGACGCGCTGTACCGCGAGACCGTACGCGGCGAGCCGCATCGACGTGTCGCGGCTCTCCATCGTCGCCCACGTCTCGTTGAACGCGCGCGTGACGATGTCGTTGAGCTTCGCGTTCACCTCGGCCTCCTTCCAGAAGTACTCCTGGAGGCCTTGAACCCATTCGAAGTACGAGACGACGACGCCGCCCGCATTTGCGAGGACGTCCGGCAGGACGAGGATGCCCTTGTCTTCGAGGATCTCGTCCGCTGCCGGCGTCACCGGTCCGTTCGCGCCCTCGACGATGATCTTCGCATTCACCTGGGCCGCGTTGTCGGGGGTGATCACCTGCTCGAGCGCGCACGGAGCGAGCACGTCGCACTCGAGCAGCAGCAGGTCCTCGTTCGAGATCGGCTCCGCGCCGCGGAAGCCGGCGAGCGTCCCCGTCTCGTGCTTGTGCGCGATCGCCGCCTGCACGTCGATGCCGTTCTGGTTGTGCAGGCCGGCCGCGGAGTCCGAGATCGCGATCACCTTCGCGCCGTCCTCCGCGAGGAACTTCGCGAGGAACGAGCCCACGTTGCCGAATCCCTGCACCGCCACCCGCGCGCCCTGCAGCGATACCTCCTTCTTGCGCACGGCTTCGCGCACGCAGTACAACGCGCCGCGCGCCGTCGCCTCCTCGCGGCCGAGCGAGCCGCCGATCGTCAGCGGCTTCCCCGTGACGACGCCGAGCACCGAGTGGCCCTTGTTCATCGAGTAGGTGTCGAAGATCCACGCCATCACGCGGCCGTCCGTGCCGACGTCCGGCGCCGGGATGTCCTTCTCCGGGCCGATCTCGTTGATGATCTCGGAGGTAAAGCGGCGCGTCATCCGCTGCAGCTCCCCCTCGGACATCGTCTTCGGGTTGCAGACGACGCCGCCCTTCGCACCGCCGAAGGGGATGCCCGACAGCGCGCACTTCCACGTCATCCACATCGCGAGCGCCTTGACCTCGTCGAGCGTGACGTCCGGGTGGTAGCGGATCCCGCCCTTCGACGGCCCGCGGGCGACGTTGTGCGTTACGCGGTGGCCTTCGAACACCCGGGTCGTCCCGTCGTCCATCGCGACCGGGACGGAGACCGACACCGATTTCTTGCACTCCTGGAGAACGTTGACGAGGTTCGGGTCGATCGCGAAGACCTTCGCGACGCGGCGCAGCTGCTCCCGCGCGATCTCGAACGGGTTCTCGCGGAGGTGCGAGACGGGAACGTCGACAGTCGTCACTTCAGCTCCTTTTTCCGCGCAAATCGGGGCATTTTGGCTGGGCGGGCGGAGCCTACTTGATCGTGAACGGAAGCGTCCTGACCGTCGGCGGCCCGACCTCGGTGCCGTAGGCGAGGAGGCGGAGCTGGTAACTCCCGCTCGGGAGGACCTGGCCGGTGGGATCGCGCCCGGTGACGCCGAAGGAGTAGCGCCCCGGCAGCACGTCGCGCAGCCGGGCGAGCAGCCCGATGCGGCCGCCGTCGGGGCTCCAGAGCTCGAGGTCGAGACGCGACAGCGGCTGCACGGCGCCCCCGGCGACGGACCCGGCGACGAAGCTCAGCAGCGCCGGCGCGGCATCGGACGGATGAAACGCGTGCAGGGAGAGCCGGACGGCCGTCAGTCCCGGCCGCGCCCGCCGGCCGAAGAGGATCGTCCACGGCACGCGCACACCGCCGCCGGCCACGGGCGTCGCGACGAACGAACCTTCCGCCGGCGCAGTGCCTTGCGGCGTTGCCGCGAGCCGTGCGCGCACATGCACGCGCACTGTCCGGCCGGCCGGGAGCGAGACGCGCAACGGCCGCACGTCGAACTGCACGGGAGCGGCTCCCTCGCGCGACACGTCGACGCCGAACGTCAGGATCACGCGGCGATACGACACGTTGCGAACCGCGACGACCTGATCTGCACGCCACTTCGCCCCGTCAGCCCGTCCGAACGCAAGCGACGTCGGCGACGTTGCGAACTCCGTCGCGGTGGCGCCGCCGACGTCGACGAGCCCCGCTCCCTGCGCCGTCAGCGAGTCGCCTTCCAAAGGCCGCGCTGCACCGACGAGCAGCCCCTTCAGCGCTTCGGCGTCGAGGTACGGCCGCGCCTGCGCCAGCAACGCTGCGCCGCCGGCGACGAGCGCCGCCGCGACGCTCGTGCCGTTGACCGTGCCGTAGCGCGC
>DATIDT010000023.1:0-6843 GCA_035456125.1 Gaiellaceae bacterium | reverse complement strand
CTACTACGGCGGCTTCCTGCTCGACCCCGACGGCAACAGCGCGGAGGCCGTGCACCACGGGACGGCAGCGGGGCGCGTGATCGACCATCTCTGGATCCGCGTCGCCGACCTGCAGACAGCGAAGCGGTTCTACGAGGGTGTCGCGCCGTTCGGCGGATTCCGCCTCAATCGCGAGCGGCCTGACCGCGTGCAGTTCACGTCCCGCAATGACTCGTTCTCGATCGTGAAGGCCGTCGACCCGACGGAGCACGTGCACGTCGCGTTCGAGACGCGGGACGACGCGACGGTCGATGCCTTTCACCGCGAGTTGACCGGCGCCGGCTACGCCGACAACGGCCCGCCCGGCCTTCGGCACTACCACCCCGGCTACTACGGCGCGTTCGTCATCGACCCCGACGGCAACAACGTCGAGGTCGTGAATCACAATGCCTAGCGCGGGGGCGCCGTCGACTCGCGCACGACGAGACGTGTCGCGAGCTCGAGGTGGAGCGTCTCGAACCGCTGCCGCTCGAGCAGCCGGTTCAGCAGGCTGACGGCGGTGCGACCCATCTCTGCCAGGGGCTGCCGCACCGTGGTGAGCGTCGGCGTGACGATCGTGGCGGACTCGACGTCGTCGAACCCGACCACGGAGAGGTCCTCCGGCACGCGGAGCCCGCGCGCCCGTGCCGCCTGGATGGCGCCGATCGCGATGTTGTCGTTGAACGCGAAGATCGCCGTCGGCGGCTCCGGTAGCTCGAGCAGCTGCTCCGCCGCGGCGCGGCCGGGCGGGATTTCCGGAATCGCCTCCGCCTCGAGCGCCGGGTCGGGGAGGATCCCGGCCGACGCGAGCGCCGCCTGGTAGCCGCGGCGGCGGTCCTCCGTCGCGAGCCAGCCGCGCGGGCCGGTGATCTGCGCGATCCGCCGGTGACCGAGCTCGAGCAGGTGCCGCATCGCCTGGTCGGCGCCGGAGGCGTGCGCGGCCGAGACGGACGGGATGCGCGCGGCCAGGGGCATGATCGGATCGACGACGACGAATCGGTAGCCGCCGTCGACGAGCCGCTCGAGCTCCGGGCTCGACTCCTCGGGCATCACGATCAGCGCGCCGTCGGTCACGCCGTGCATCAGCCGCTCGAGCAGCGAGACCTCGCGGTCGTGCTCGTGCCCGGTCGGCGACAGCACCACGCGGAGATCGAGCTCCGACAGGGCCTCCGCGGCGCCCGCCAGGATCGACGAGAAGTACGCCGGGTAGATCAGCGGGACGAGCACGCCGACCAGGCCGGTCCGGCCGGCTGAGAGGCCGCGGGCGCTGCGGTTCGCGGTGTAGCCGTTCTCCCGAATGACACGTGTCACCGCCTCGCGCGTCTCCGGCGCCACGTCGTCGCGGCCGTTGAGGACCCGCGAGACCGTGGCGATCGAGACGCCCGCCAGATCGGCGATCTGCCTGATCGTGAGCCGACTGGAGGTCATCTGCCCCATGGGCAGCCATTGAAGCATGTTCCGGAACGTTCCGGAACGATGCAGCAGGCATTTTGCCGCAATTTGCGGAAATAAAGCCTTGAATTCACTGGACGAAGGTGGTAACGCTTCCGGAAACGCTTTCGGACACTCTGTTTGCAACCGCCCGGAGCCCGGGCGAGAAAGGCAAGGACACCCGATGCGACTCCCCCTCCGTACCACCCGCTGGGTCGCCGTTTCCGCGGTCGCGGCTTGCGCCATCGTCGCGACGGTCGTGGCGGCGGCGACTCCGGCCGCGGTGGATCGCGCCGCGGCCCCGGCGGCGCACAAGTGCCTCGTCATGACCGGCTCCGGCGATGCCGCCTTCACGAAGAACTTCAACCCCTATACGGCAACCGGCCTCCCGAGCGGCCAGTTCGTCCAGGGGTCCTTCTACGAGCCGCTGCTGATCACGGCCGAGGGCAAGAGCAAGCCGCAGCCGTGGCTCGCCCGCAGCTATTCCTGGACGAATCGCAACAGGACGCTGCGCCTGAACCTCGTCCGCAACGCGAGATGGTCGGACGGCAAGGCGCTGACGTCCGCTGACGTCGTCTACAGCCTCACGGCGGGACGGCAGGACAAGATCATGGACCGCGTCGGCCTCGTCGGTGCTGCGAACGAGATCGTCTCGATCAAGGCGCGCGGCAAGTACACGGTTCTGATCACCCTGAAGACGGCGGACTCCCAATTCGTCTCGTCGATCCTCAACCGGCAGTTCGTCGTCCCGAAGCACGTGTGGTCGAAGGTCGCGAACCCGGCGACCTACACGAACTCGAACCCGATCGGGTCCGGCCCGTTCAACAAGATCGCCCGGTTCACGACGCAGGACTACGTCCTCAACAAGAACCCGCACTACTGGAAGAAGGGCGCGCCGAAGATCGCGTGCCTCGAGTACGTGCAGGCGTCGTCGAACGACGCGGCGCTCGCGCTGATCCAGAGCGGCCAGGTCGACTGGACGCACAACTTCGTCCCGAACGTGGCGCAGGCGTATACGGCGAAGGACAAGAAGCATTTCCACGCCTTCTACGCGACGACGGCTTACCCGGTCTCGCTCCTGCTCGACACCACCGAGTACCCGTACAGCCTCGCGGCGTTCCGCAAGGCGCTCAGCCTCGCGATCGACCGCAAGACCGTGTCGAAGCTCGGCGAGTACGGCTACGCGCCGCCGACCGATGCGCTCGGACTGAGCGGGCTCTTCCCCGGCTGGGTGACCGACAAGTCCGTGAAGAAGCTCGCCAAGCAGATGGCGACGTACAACCCGGCCGCGGCACGCAAGGCGCTGACGGACGCCGGCTTCACGTACAAGGGCGGCAAGCTGATCGACCCGAAGGGTGACGCGGTCAAGCTCGACATCCATGTCATCTCCGGGTGGTCCGACTGGGTCGCGTCGAATCAGATCATCACGAGGAACCTCCGCGACATCGGGCTCAACTCGAACGTGGCGCTCGAGCCCGACTGGGGCGCCTGGTTCCCGAGCGCGTTCTCGACGAAGTTCCCGACGCTGCTCTGGCAGGGAGGCTCGCAGGGGTCGCCGTACGGCTACTTCTACGCCAACCTGTCGCAGAACGCCTTCATCCCGAAGGGACAGGACGCTTCGGCGACGGGCAACTGGGAGCACTTCAGCGACGCCTCGTCGACGTCGCTGCTCAATCAGTGGAAGGTGACGCTCAACCCGAAGAAGCAGCGGAAGATCGCGACGCAGCTGGAGAAACAGTTCCTCAAGCACCTGCCGATCATCCCGTTGTTCATCGGGCCGCGGTGGTCGACGTACAGCACGAGGTACTTCCATTGCTTCGCCAATGCGAAGAACTTCTACGGCGACCCGATCTTCACGACCTTCCCCGACAACATCCTCTCGTTCACCCGGATCTGTCCGGGCGGTAAGAGCGGGGCCTAACCCCCGAGGCCGACCGGCGGGCGGCCCCTCCTCGCCGCCCGCCGGTCTACGCTCAGGAGGCTGTATGCGCTGGTTCGCCCGACGGCTCGCCTTCTACGTCTTTGCGATGTGGGTCGCGCTGACGATCAACTTCCTGCTCCCGCGGCTGATGCCGGGCGACCCGATGAGCGGCCTGCTGCAGCACCTGACGCCTGCGCAGATCTCGGCCAACCCGGGGATCGTGCACGAGTTCAGGGTCTTGCTGGGGGGCACGCACAACTCGATCTGGCAGGACTACGTCACCTACCTCGGCCGCATCGCGCACTTCGACTTCGGCATCTCCACCTCGAACTACCCGACGCGGGTCTCGGAGGTCGTCGGTCGCACGTTGCCGTACTCGATCTTCCTCGTCGGCGTGGCGTTCATCCTCGCGTTCGTTCTGGGCACGGTGATCGGCATGGTCGCCGCGTGGCGGCGCGGACGCGCCGTCGACAATGTCGTCGTGCCGGTGTTCATGGCGCTCAGCGCCTTGCCGGCGTTCTTCACGGCGCTGGTCGGTCTCTACTTCCTCGGGCTGAAACTGCACTGGTTCCCGATCCAGCACGCGTATGACAGCGGCTTGACACCGGGCTTCAACTGGACCTTCCTCTCGAGCGCCTTCCGTCACGCGCAGCTGCCGATCCTCGTGATCGTCGCTGCGTTCACGGGCGGATGGGTGCTGAACATGCGCACGGTCATGATCAACACGATCGGCGAGGACTACGTCCTCATGGCACAGGCCAAAGGCGTGCCGGACCGGCGCGTGATGACGCGCTACGCGGGACGGAACGCGATCCTGCCGCCGCTAAACGGATTTGCCCCGCTGTTCGCGAGCGCGATCGGCGGGCTCGTCTTCATCGAGTTCGTCTTCAGCTATCCGGGCGCCGGGCTGACGCTGCAGCAGGCCGTCCTCGGCAACGACTACCCGCTCGCCCAGGCGATCCTCGTCGTCCTCTCGATCTGCGTGATCCTCGCGAACTTGCTGATGGACATCCTCAATCTCATCCTCGACCCGCGGCTGCGGAGCGCCTGATGTCGCAGTTCGACCCCACGATCGACGTCCCGCTCGCGGCACCGCCGGCGCGCGTCCACGGTCGGCTGCACGTCCCGGGCTGGCTGGTGCTGCTGTGGCGCAACCGCAAGTCGCGCGTCGGGATCCTGATGGTCGCGTCGATGATCGTGCTCGCACTGATCGCGCCGCTGATCTCCGTGGCGCACCCGAACGACTTCAACCTGCTCGCGGCGCGGCAAGCGCCCTCGTGGCATCACCTGTTCGGCACGACCGACCAGGGCAGCGACATCTTTTCGCAGGTGGCGCTCGGAGCCCGGCGCTCGCTGCTGCTCGGGTTTGCGGCGGCGCTGCTCGCGACGGCGCTCGCTGCGACGCTCGGCGTGACGGCGGCGTACTCCGGCGGCATCGTCGACGAGGTCATCAACTTCTTCATCAACGTCTTCATCGTCATCCCGGCGATTCCGCTGCTCGTCGTCATCTCCGGCTTCATGAAGAACCGTGGGATGTGGACGATGGTGCTCGTGCTCGCGGCGGTGCTGTGGGCGTTCGAGGCGCGGATCCTGCGCGGGCAGGCGCTCTCGTTGAAGAGCCGGGATTTCGTGCTGGCGGCGAAGGCGAGCGGCGAGTCGACCCGGCGCGTCGTCTTCGCCGAGCTGATGCCGAACATGATCAGCCGGATCGCGGCGGCCTTCGTGCTCGTCTTCTACATCGCGCTGCTGACGGACGCCGGCCTCGAGTTCCTCGGCCTCGGCGACATGACCGGGACGAGCTGGGGCGTCACGCTCTACTGGGCGCAGGTCAACTCGACCGTGCTGCAGGGCGAGTGGTGGCCGTTCTTCTTCCCCGGCGCTGCGCTCGCGTTCACCGTCCTCGGCCTCGTGTTGCTGCTCGCCGGCATCGACGAGGTCAGCAACCCGCGACTGCGCACGGAAAGCGCGTCAACATGACGGCGCTGATGGAAGCACCGGTCGAGCCGCGGACGCACACTCCCGCTCTGCTCGAGCTGCGCGGGCTGACGGTCGAGTACGGAAGCGCGCGCGCAGTCGACGGCGTCGACCTCGACATCCACGAGGGAGAGATCCTCGGCCTCGCCGGCGAGTCCGCTTGCGGCAAGACGACGGTCGCGAACGCCGTGATGCAGATCCTGAGGCCGCCCGGGCGCATCGCCGGCGGGCGCGTGCTCTTTCGCGGCGACGACCTCGTCGGCAAGAGCGCTGAGGAGCTGCGGCGGTTCCGCTGGCTGAACGTCTCGATGGTGTTCCAGAGTGCGATGAACGCGCTCAATCCCGTCATGCGCGTCGGCGACCAGTTCGTCGACGCGATGCGCGCGCACGAGAAGATCCACAAGCGCGCCGCGCTGAAGCAGGCGGAGGAGCTGCTCGAGCTCGTCGGCATCGACCGACGGCGCGTCCGCGCGTACCCGCACGAGCTTTCCGGAGGCATGCGCCAGCGCGTGATCATCGCGATCGCCCTCGCGCTGAACCCCGAGCTGATCATCCTCGACGAGCCGACCACAGCGCTCGACGTCGTCGTGCAGCGTGAGATCATGCAGCAGGTCGAGGCGCTGAAACGGGACTTCGGCTTCGCCGTCCTCTTCATCACACACGACGTCTCGCTGCTGCTCGAGTTCGCCGACCGGATCGCGATCATGTACGCCGGGGAGATCGTCGAGACGGCGCCGGCCGAGCAGATCGCGACGGCCGCGCGGCACCCGTACACACGAGGCCTGCTGCAGTCGTTTCCGCCGCTGACCGGCCCGCTCGAGCGCCTGACGGGGATCCCGGGCTCACCGCCCGATCTGCGCAACCTGCCGAGCGGATGCCGCTTCCACCCACGCTGCCCGTCGTGCACGCGCGACAACTCGGCGCTCTATCTTCGCCAGACGACGGAGCGCCCGGTGCTGCGCGAGGTCGCGCCCGGCCACGCAGTCGCCTGTCACCTCGTCGAGGAGACGACGACATGAGCGCCGCCGCTCCGCTCGAGGTCCGCGGCCTGACGAAGCACTTCGCGCGCGTGCACGCGGTCGACGACGTCTCCTTCGAGCTGCGGCCCGGGACGATCACCGCCCTCGTCGGCGAGAGTGGCAGCGGCAAGAGCACCGTCGCGCGTCTGCTCGCGCGTCTGTACGACCCGACGTCCGGCTCCGTGCTGTGGGAGGGCGGCGACGTCTCGCGCGTGCGCCGGCGCCGCGACGTGTTGCGTTACCGCTCCGAGGTGCAACTGATCTTTCAGGACCCGTTCGACTCGCTGAACCCGGTCAAGACGGTGCGACACCAGGTCGAGCGCCCGCTGCGCATCCACAGGATGGTGCCGCACGACCGCGTCGAGGAGCGCGTGCACGAGCTGCTCCGCGTCGTCGGGCTCGTGCCGCCGCACGAGATCGCCGCGAAGTATCCGCACGAGCTCTCCGGGGGCCAGCGGCAGCGCGTCTCGCTCGCGCGCG
>DATIDT010000022.1:0-33771 GCA_035456125.1 Gaiellaceae bacterium | reverse complement strand
AGGAAGCCGATGACGACTCCCCAGAGCCGCGCTCCCGTCACACGCTCGCTGCGCGCGAACCGGTACGCGAACAGCGCGGTGAAGAGCGGCATGGATGCCTGCAGCACCGCGGCGAGCCCGGAGTCGAGCCGCTTCTCGCTCCAGGCGAGGAGCCAGAACGGGAGCGCGGCGTTGAAGATCCCGAGCAGCAACAGCGGCCCCGCGTCCGCGCGCAGCCCGGCCCAGGTCGACCGCCAGCCGCCGAGGAACGGCACAGCGGGGAGCAGCGCCAGCGTCCCCGTCAGGACGCGGCCGAAGACGACCTCGCCCGGCGTGACCTCGCGGACGGCGACCTTGATGAACATGAACGACGACCCCCAGATCGCGGCGAGGGCCAGCAGCATCGGCAGCGGGCGACGGCTCACAGGCTCCGAAACGTACCGGGAGCATGTCTGGGTTCCCGGCTACACTCGAGCCCTTGACGCAGGTCGCGCCGGAACAGCCGCTGCACCGCGCATTGGGCTTGACCGACGAGGAGCTCGACCGCATCAGAGAGCTGCTCGCGCGCGAGCCGAACGACTTCGAGCTCGCGGTCTTCTCGCTGCTCTGGTCGGAGCACTGCGGCTACAAGCACTCGGCTCTCCTGCTGAGACTGCTGCCCTCCCGCGGCGACCGCGTGCTGCAGGGGCCCGGTGAGAACGCCGGCGTGATCGACCTCGGCGGCGGCGAGGCGGTCGCGTTCAAGGTCGAGTCGCACAACCACCCGTCCGCGGTCGAGCCCTTCCAGGGCGCAGCGACGGGCGTCGGCGGGATCCTGCGCGACATCGTCGCCATGGGCGCCCGTCCGATCGCCATCCTCGACGGCCTGCGCTTCGCGGAGCCCGACGGTCACTTCCGCCGCGCGGTCGCGGGGATCGGCCACTACGGGAACTCCGTCGGCGTCGCGGCGGTCGGCGGCGAAGCCGTCTTCGACGAGGCGTACCGCGAGAACTGCCTCGTGAACGCTATGTGCGTCGGCCTGCTCCCAGCCGATCGCGTCACGCGCGCGCGCGCAACTGCGATCGGGGCACATGTCGTTCTGTTCGGCGCGCATACGGGCCGCGACGGCATCGGCGGTGCGTCGGTGCTCGCCAGCGCCGAGCTCGGCGAGGAGGATCCCGACAAGCGGCCGTCCGTGCAGATCGGCGATCCGTTCACGGGGAAGAAGCTGATCGAAGCCTCGCTCGAGCTCGTCGAGGGCGGGCTCGTCGAGTCGCTGCAGGACTGCGGCGCCGCGGGCCTCGCGTCCGCGCTCGCCGAGATGGCGCGCGACGGCGCCGGCATCGACGTCCACCTCGACCGCGTGCCGCTGCGCGAAAGCGGCATGGAGCCGTGGGAGATCATGATCTCCGAGTCGCAGGAGCGGATGGTCGCCGTCGTCCGCCCGCAGATGCTGAACGCCGTGCGACGCGTGTGCGAGCAGTGGGAGCTGCCCTGCACGCCGATCGGCGACGTCACCGACACCGGCGCGCTGCGCGCGTTGCACCGCGGCGAGCTCGTCGGCGACATCCCGGCGCGGCTGCTCACCGACGAGTGCCCGCGCTACGAGGTCGAGCGCGAGCAGCACGAGCTCGAGCACGTCGAGCCGTCTCCACACAACCGCAGCTCGAAGGCGTGGATCTACGAGCAGTACGACCAGCTCGTCGGGTCGCGAACCGTGCGACGGCCGGGGCTCGACGCCGCCGTGCTGCGCCTCCGCCCCTCGCTGCGCGGCCTCGCCGTGTCCCTGCAAGGCCCGCCGCCGGGCGAGCGCGATCCCTACCGCGCAGGCGTTCTCGCGGTGCTCGGCGCCGCCCGGAACGTGGCGTGCGCCGGCGGCGAACCGCTCGCGCTCACCGACTGCCTCAACTTCGGCAACCCGGAGAAGCCGGAGATCGCCTGGGAGCTGGAGCGGGCCGTCTCCGGCCTCGCCGCGGCCGCCGAGGCGCTCGGGATCCCTGTCGTCTCCGGGAACGTCTCGCTCTACAACGACACCGACGGCCGCTCGATCCCACCGACGCCGGTCGTCGGCTGCGTCGGGCTCGTGCCGGACGTGCGCTTCGTCCCCGACCGGTGGCAGGCGGGCGACGCAGTGCTCGTCGCCACCGCACCGGGCGAGCTCGATCTCGCCGCCGAGGCGGCGCTCGTCCGCTACGTCTGGAAGGCTGCGCCGGTGTTGACGCTGGCACACGACGTTTCCGACGGCGGGCTCGAGCTGGCGCTGCTCGAGGCGGCGGAGCACAGCGGGATCGCCGCACACGTCGAGCTCCCGGACGCGGTGCCGGGCGGCCAGGTGCTTGTCGCCTGCGCGCCGGAGAACGTCGAGCGGCTCGGAAGCCGAGGCCTGCACCGGATCGGGACAGTCGGCTGATGTGCGGCCTCTTCGGCATCCGCTCCGTCGATCGCGATGTGGCCCGACTGACGTACTTCGGCCTGTTCGCGCTGCAGCACCGTGGCCAGGAGTCGGCCGGCATAGCCGTCTCCGACAACGGACGCCTGACGACGCTGCGCGACATGGGCCTCGTCACGCAGGTCTTCGACGAGCAGAAGCTGCGCGGCCTCCACGGCGATCTCGCGATCGGTCACACGCGCTACTCGACCACCGGCTCCTCGCAGTGGTGGAACGCGCAGCCGCTCGTGCAACACGGCAACGCGCGAACCGTTGCGCTCGGCCACAACGGCAACCTGACGAACGCAGCAGAGCTTCGCGACGAGCTCGCCGCCGACGGGCACCGGCTCGCGACGACGGCCGACACGGAGGTCATCGCGGCGCTGCTCGCGAACGACCCGGCTCCGCTCGCGGACGCGGTTGCGAACACGATGCGCCGGCTCGACGGCGCGTTCTCGGTTGTCGCGCTGAGCGAAGGGAAGCTGTTCGCGTTCCGCGACCCGCGGGGCATGCGCCCGCTCTCACTGGGGCGGCTCGAC
The DNA here is from genome assembly GCA_035456125.1 of Gaiellaceae bacterium. Taxonomy (GTDB): domain Bacteria; phylum Actinomycetota; class Thermoleophilia; order Gaiellales; family Gaiellaceae; genus 3-1-20CM-4-69-9. The sequence goes on along the minus strand of DATIDT010000022.1, from coordinate 30,846 downwards.
GGCGACTGGGCCGTCGCGTCGGAGACGTGTGCGCTCGACCTCGTCGGAGCGGACGTCGAGCGCGAGGTCGGTCCCGGTGAGCTGCTGGTGATCGACGAGCAGCTCGAGACGCACCAGGTCGTCCCGCAGGACGACGGCGGCGCGCTCTGCATCTTCGAGTTCTTCTACCTCGCGCGACCCGACTCGCGCCTCTCCGGAGTGGAGGTGCACGGCGCGCGCGTTCGCATGGGCGAGCGCCTCGCCGCGGAGGCACCGGTCGAGGCCGACCTGGTCATGCCGATCCCGGACTCCGGCACACCGGCTGCGATCGGCTTCTCCCGCGCGCTCAACATCCCGTTCAGCGAGGGTCTGATCAAGAATCGCTACGTCGGACGCACCTTCATCGAGCCGGATCAGGGACTGCGCGAGCAGGGCATCAGGCTGAAGTTCAACCCGCTCGCCGAGGTCTCCGGCAAGCGGATCGTCGCGGTCGACGACTCGATCGTCCGCGGCAACACGACGAAACAGATCGTGCAGATGCTCTTCGACGCCGGGGCGGCCGAGGTGCACGTGCGCGTGTCCGCCCCGCCCGTGATCTCGCAGTGCTACTACGGCATCGACTTCGCGGATCCTGAGGAGCTGATCGCGGCGAGCAAGACGGTCGAGGGGGTGCGCGAGCACATCGGCGCCACGTCGCTCGCGTACCTGTCCCTCGACGGGTTGCAGGCGTCGACGCGGCGGCCTTCGTCGCAGTTCTGCCGCGCGTGCCTCACGCGGGAGTATCCGACCAGCATCCCGCGCGAGGCACGCAAACTCCAATTTGAAGCCGTGTAGCGAAGCGGAGCGGCTCGTCCGCGAAGCGGACCGGTGGAGGGGTCTGGGGGAACCGGGCCGGTTCCCCCAGCTCCGACCAGAGCGCTAGTCCTCGAGCACGCGAGACGCCTTCGCGATCCCGCGCGAGACGATGTACGCGACCGTCACCCACTTGAAGAAGTCGACCCAGTCGGGTGAGTTCACGGAGTCGGCCGCGAGCGCGATGATCGCGACGATGATCAACGCGAGGATGTAGACCAGCAGCTCAGCGTTCCCGGGCGTCACCGGGAGGGCGCCGAGGTTCAAGTTCACGTTCGAGCCTCCGCCGCCGCCGTAGCCGCCGGGGGAGGAGGACGGGGGTTGCTCGGGTGGTGCCGTGGACATTGATCTCCTTTCCCTACGCCGCGGTCAGGCCCGGCACGTGAACGACTTCGAGCTTGAGACCGTCGGGGTCGTAAAAGAACACTGCGTAATACCCCGGGGAGTAGGTGTATTCCTGCGGCTCGCTCTCGAGCTCGACGCCTTGCGCCCGCAGCCACTCGGCACGCTCGTCGACATCCGCCCGCGACGCAGCCTCGAACGCGAGGTGGTGCAGGCCGATGCTGTAACGGTCGTAGGGCTCGGACTCCGACTGCGCCTCGCGCAGGCCGACGGAGCTGCCGGGCCCGCCGACGTACCAGATGGTCTCGCCGCGCTCGCCCTCGACCTCGGAGACGGTGTGGAAGCCCAGCGGTCCGAGCAGTCCGGAGTAGAAGGGCAGGCTTCGCTCGATCGAGGAGACGACGAGGTCGACGTGGTGGACGCCGGACGAGCGCACCGTTGACCCTCCGGTTTCAGCGCGAGCGGCTCAGTTCCTCCGCTCTCCCGTAGCGCACGGCTCGCCGCACGGTGCGCGGATCGAGACCGCGCTCGAGCAGCTGCTGCCGCAGCTCGCCCTCGTTCGCCATGCGCAGGAAGAGCCACGCGAGCGCGACGAGCGTCACGATCGACCCTTCGATCATCATCACGCCGCCGGCGAGGTTCTGGTCCTCGATCGCCGAGATCCCCCAGAGCCGGTTCTGGTGCGCGTAGACGGTGTAGAAGACGCTGCCCGACCAGAAGAAGATGTTCCCCAGCACCGTCTCGACTACGCGGACGATCGCGATGTAGCCGAGCTTCGCACCGGTGCCGAACCACTCCGGCGCGGGCAGCGTCTCGACGACCGGCAGCCACATGATCAGGCCGCCGGTGAAGAAGCAGAGATGCTCCAGCGCGTGCACGGAGTCGTGCCTGAGCGCCGCGTCGTAGAGGACCGGGAGGTGCCAGACATAGAGGTTCACGGCCCAGATCGGCAGCGCGACGACGGGGTTCGCGAGGAACCGGAACCGGTGCAGCCAGCGGAGCGCCGGACGCAGGATCGGCCCCGTCAGCCCGCCGAGCAGCGCCAGCGGCGCGAGGTCGCCCAGCAGCACGTGCTGCAGCATGTGGAAGGAGAACATCCGCTCGCCGAGCGCGTGCACTGGCGAGACGAACGCGACGAGCAGCGCCACGATGCCGGTCGCGAACAGGGCGACGCGCCAAGTCGGGACGGGCGTTCCGCGGTCGCGCAGCGAGAGGACGCGCCGCGCGTAGAAGGCCGCGGCGGCGAGCGTCGGGACGATTTGGAGCGGATCGAGCGTCCAGCTCGTGTTGGGCGCGAGGTGAGCGATCATGTCGGCCTTGCACCTCTTTCATTACCACCTCGTCACGAGCAAGGTGCGCGAGGTCGAGGCCCGCTACGTCGGCAAGCTCGGCTTCTCGCTCGTCGCGCGCCACGGGCGGATCGGCGAGGATACGACCTCCTTCGAGGCGGGCTACGGCTGGGACGACCTCGACCGGATGGGCTTCAAGCTCCGACTGACCGAGCTCGAGCGCGGAGCGGTCAACGTCGTCGTCCAGCCTGGACAGTGGGAGCTGCCGCGAGTCGACCATCTCGGGTTCGCGCTCGACGAAGACGACTTCATCGCGACACTCGCGCGCGCCGACGTGCGCGAGTTGCGCGTGCAGGAGCACGGCGGCCGGCGCACGTTCGTCTCGACGAACGCCGGCTACCGGCTCGAGCTGCATCCGCCTCGCGAGTGGCTCGACGATCTGCTCGCCGGGTCGTCGGAGCTGCAACTCGCCGAGCTCCATCTCCGAGCCGACGATCCGGAGCTCAAGGCTTCCACGCTGGGGGAGCTGCTCGCGGCACCGTACACAGCCGATTCGGTGCTGATCGGCGAGACGACCGTGCGCTTCGTTCCGGGCGGTCCGCAGGGACGTCCGCAGCTGCACGCAGAGCTGTTCGTTTGAGCGTTCTCTGCGTCTAACACTGTCCGAAACTGCGAATTGACGGCGTGCAGGACGCGCTGCATCCTCGAACGCATGAAACGAATCGTGTTGTTCGTGATCGCGTGTGCGTGCGTTGCAGCCGTCGCCGCACTCGCGAGACCGACGGCGGCATCCGCGAGTTGGTGCTGGCCGTCGTGCAGCAGCTACGGAATCCTCAACCAGTGGACCTCGACGTACACCGGCTGTTGGTTCTCGAGCGGCGAGGTCTGCAGCTACTACAACAGCTGGTTCAACCTCGGCATGGCGAAGACGTGCTACCCCGGCTGCGACTGGAACTTCAATACGACGGGCGTCGTGCTGTACGGGTTCGAGAACCACGACCGCATCCGCGGCCGATTCAGCTCGAGAGGAGCCGTCACGCTCTACGTCCGGCCGGCCGAGCTCAGCATGAGCGGGCTGGTGCGTGCCCAGGTCACCTGGTACGCCGGCACGAACCAGATCAACGCGGCGGCGATCGGATGAGCGGGCGGATGAGAGTCACACTCGCGCTTCTCGTCCTCGCGGCGGCCGCCGTTGCCGGCGTCCTCGTCACACGCGGTGATGCATCACGTGACACTGCAACGCTGTCGAACCACGGCGGGCGGACAATCGCAATCCGCGGGCTGCGAATGAAGCTCGCGACGATCCGCAAGGGGACCGTGCTCGCAACCCGCAACGGTCGCGTCTTCTACCGGCTCAGGACCGTGAACGGCGAGCCCTGCTTCGGCGTCGGCTTCGCGACAGACGTCGGCAGCCCGGGCCCGGTCGTGTGCCAGCGCGGTTTCCCGGGCAGCGGAAGCCCTGTCCTCGACCTGTCCGTGTACGAGGGCACGCGCCACGACGAGACGGAGTTCTCGCTGTTCCGTGTCGAGGGCTTCGCCGCCGACGGGGTCGCAGCCGTTCAGTTCTTCCGGCCGAACGGCGAGGTCGCCGTGACGGTGCCGGTATCCGGCAACGTCTATTCGGCCGCAAGCGCCCCGAAGGGCCCGATCGCCGGCTACGCGGCCGTGGACAAGGAGGGCAAGCGGGTTTGGCGATCGCCCTGACCTAGCCGCCGCGCGCCGTAGACTCGTCCTCCTTGACGGGGAAGACCTACGAGTCGGCGGGGGTGTCGCTCGCAAAAGCAGAGTCCATCGTCGGACGCCTCCGCGCCGCCGTCGAATCGACCGGCGCGGAGGCGTTCGGCGGCTTCGCCGGCCTCTACCCGCTCGACGACAGCCGCCTCCTCGCCGCCTCGACCGACAGCGTCGGCTCGAAGCTCATGCTGGCGCGCCGAGCCGGCACGCTGCGATGGGCAGGCATGGATCTCGCCGCGCACTGCATCAACGACGTGGTCTGCACCGGCGCCGACCCGCTCTTCCTGCTCGACTACGTCGCGGCGAACCGGATCGACGGGGAGCAGGTCGCGGAGCTCGTCGAGGGTGCAGCGGACGTCTGCCGCGACGCGGGCTGCGCGCTGATCGGCGGCGAGACCGCAGAGCTCCCCGGCATCTACCAGCCCGACGAGCTCGACTTCGCCGGCACGTGCGTCGGCGTCGTCGACCGCGAGCGCCTGATCGACGGCTCGCGTTGCGAGGCGGGTGACGTCGTCGTCGGTCTTCCGTCGAGCGGGTTGCACACGAACGGCTTCTCGCTCGTCCGCAGACTGCTCGGGGACGACGAAGACATCGACGCCGAGCTGCTGCTCACGCCACATCGCCTCTACCTCCACGAGGTGCGCGAGCTGCGCACGCAGGCGGACGTGCGCGCGCTTGCGCACGTGACGGGCGGCGGGATCCTCGGCAACCTGTCGCGCGTGCTGCCTGACGGCGTCGACGCGCGGATCGACTGGAACAGCTGGGAACGTCCGCGCGTCTTCGGCTGGCTCGCCGACCGGGGCGTCGCGGAAGACGAGCTGCGGCGGGTGTTCAACCTCGGCATCGGGATGTGCGCAGCCGTCTCCGCCGCGCCCGCCGGCGCGCTCGTGATCGGAGAGCTGGTGTGATAGGTGTCCTGGTCTCCGGCGAAGGCTCGAACCTGCAGGCCCTGATCGACGCCGGGCTCCCGATCGCCGCCGTCGCGTCGAACCGGCCCGGCGTCCGCGCGCTGGAACGTGCGCAGGCCGCCGGCATCCCGGCCCGCGTCTTCGAGCTCGAGCGGTACGCCGATCGCGCTTCGCGCGATCGCGAGCTGGCTGACTGGCTCGTGCTGCGTGGCGTCGAGCTCGTCGTGCTCGCCGGCTACATGCACCTGTTGACGACGCCGTTCCTCGACCGCTTCCCGGACCGGATCGTGAATGTCCACCCCTCGCTCCTCCCGGACTTCCCCGGAGCGCACGCGATCGACGACGCACTCGCCGCGGGCGTCGACACGACCGGGGTCACCGTCCACTTCGTCGACGAGGGTCTCGACACCGGCACGGTCATCCGGCAGGAGCCGGTCAGCGTCGAGCCGCGCACGACGCTCGTCGAGCGGATCCATGCCGTCGAGCACAGACTTCTGCCAGAGGTGGTGCACGAGCTGTGCGCGCACTGATCTCCGTCTACAACAAGGCCGGCCTCGAGGGCTTCGCGCGCGGGCTCGCCGACCTCGGCTGGGAGCTCGTCGCCAGCGGCGGCACCGCGGACTTCCTCGAGCGGGAGGTCGGGCTCGACGTCGACCGGGTAGAGGATCTGACCGGCTCGGCAGAGATGCTCGGCGGGCGGGTGAAGACGCTGCATCCGCGCATCCATGCGGCGATCCTGGCGCGACGTGACCGCGACGACGACGTCGCCACGCTCGCGGACGAGAAGATCGAGCCGTTCGACCTGGTCTGCGTCAACCTCTACCCCTTCAGCGAGGTCGCCGGGCGCTACGGCGTGCGCGAGGAGGAAGCGGTCGAGATGATCGACGTCGGCGGGCCGTCGATGCTGCGCGGTGCGGCGAAGAACTTCGCGCACTGCGCGCCCGTCTGCCGGCCCGAGCAGTACGACGCGCTCGTGCAGGAACTGCGCGAGCGCGGCGAGCTCTCGCTCGCGACGCGGCGTGCGCTCGCCGCCGACGCGTTCGCGACCACCGCGGCGTACGAGGCCGCGATCGCGCACTGGTTCGCGGACGTCGAGGCGTTCCCGGAGACGCTCGTCACCGCGTACGCGAAGGTCGCGGAGCTGCGCTACGGAGAGAATCCGCACCAGCGCGGCGCCTATTACGCCGAGCAGGGGGCGCGGGTTCACCTGCTTTCCCGCGTCGAGCAGCTCCACGGCAAGGAGCTCTCGCTGATCAACCTGCTCGATCTCTCGGCTGCGCGGCTGTTGCTGCGCGAGTTCGCGCTGCCGGCCTGTGTGATCGTCAAGCACGCGAACCCCTGCGGCGTCGCCGTCGCCGGCACGATCGAGGAGGCGTACGAGCGGGCGCTCGCCTCGGACCCGGTGTCCGCGTTCGGGATGGTCTGCGCCGTCAACCGTCCGGTATCGGCGACGCTCGGCGAAGAACTGGCCGAGCGCTTTGTCGACGTCCTGTTCGCCCCGGACTACGACGACGAGGCGCTCGAGGCGCTCCAGCGCAAGCAGGCGGTCCGGATCCTGCGCGACAAGGAGCGGCGCGGCTTCGCACGCGGCGAGCGCGATTTCAAGCGCGTGCTCGGCGGGCTGCTCGTCCAGGACCGCGACTGGGACGTCGAGGACCGCGAGGGAATGGAGGTCGCGTGCGGCGACCCGAGCGAGGAGCTGTGGGGTGACCTCCTGTTCGCGTGGCGCGTCTGCAAGCACGTCGGCTCGAACGCGATCGTCGTCGCCAAGAACCTCGCGACGATCGGCATCGGCGCCGGCCAGACGAGCCGCGTCGACGCCGTCAAGCTCGCACTCGACAAAGCCCGCGAGCACGGCCACGAAACGCGGGGCGCCGTGCTCGCGTCGGATGCCTTTTTCCCGTTCCCGGACGGGCCTCAGGCCGCGCTCGACGCAGGCGTCACGGCGATCATCCAGCCGGGCGGCTCGGTGCGTGACGACGAAGTGACGGCAGCGGTACGCAGCGCGGGCGCAACGATGATCCTCACCGGCCGCCGCCACTTCCGCCACTAGCGCGCCCCGGACGCCGAGGACTACTCTTCACCCGTGGAGCGGCCGCGCGACATCTTCGAGGAGATCGCGGCGGTGCGCGCTCGGTTGAGCACCTGCACACCGGCATGACTGACGTGAAGCACGGCCTCCGTCGGCTGGACGATCGTGTCTTCCAGGTCACGCTGGTGCAGCTGGGCACCCTTGCCGCGACTCTCACGTCGATCGCGGCCTCCGTCCCGGCAGCGCTTCTCTCCTAGAGCTCGTCCGGAGGCGCCATGCGGTAGAAGTACGGCCCGCTCGCCTGCGAGACGGCGAAGATGAGGGCGATCCCTTGCTCCTGCGCCGCGGTCTTGTCCATGCCGCCTGCGTAGACCGGGTCGTAACCCGCGTCGCGGATCAGCTGCTCGACCACGCCGCGCGCTTCCTCGTCACCGCTCCAGATGTTCGACGGTCGGCTCTTCGCGCTGTCGATCTGGTCGTAGAGCCGCGCAAAGTTGAGGTTGAACGACTTCGCCGTCGGCCCGTTCGTCTTCGACTTGACGAACTCGGCGTTCGACGCGAACCCGCTCGGCGGCTCGGCGCCGATGAGGTTGGTTGCGTCGATGACCGTCTTGCCGTCCCAGCCGCTGACCTTGTCGACCGCATCGGCGATCGCGCCGCCCGGGACCGCCACCAGGACGGCATCGGCGTCCGACACGTCGCCGCCGTCCTGTCCGATCCGGGTGACGTCGTGTCCCGCGCGCTCCCACCGGTCGGCGAGCCCGCCGCCGACGTTTCCCTTGCCGACCACTGCGATCTTCATGCCGCTCCCCTCGTCGTTTCCGAAACTCTTACCCGCGCCGAGTACGCTTTCGCGGCAGTGGCCCGGGACTACCCTTCCGTCCTCGAGCTCGTCGGCAATACGCCGATCGTCCGGCTGGACGCTCTCGGCCGCGGCGTCCAGCCGAGGCTGCTCGCGAAGCTCGAGTACCTGAACCCCGGCGGCTCGGTCAAGGATCGGATCGGCCTGGCGATGATCGAGAAGGCCGAGCAGGAAGGGAAGCTCAAGCCGGGCGGCACGATCGTCGAGCCGACCTCCGGCAACACCGGCGTCGGCCTCGCGATCGCCGCGGCTCAGAAGGGCTACCGCTGCATCTTCGTCATGCCCGACAAGATGAGCCAGGAGAAGATCTCGATGCTGCGCGCGTACGGCGCCGAGGTCGTGATCACCCCGACCGCCGTCGACCACGACTCGCCGGAGTCGTACTACTCCGTCTCCGACCGCCTGGCGGAGGAGATCCCCGGCGGCTTCAAGCCCGACCAGTACTCGAACATGTCGAACCCGGAGGCGCACTACCGCGCCACCGGGCCGGAGATCTGGGAGCAGACGGGCGGCGAGATCGACGCGATCGTCATCTCCGTCGGCACCGGCGGCACGATCTCCGGCGTCGGGCGGTACTTCAAGGAGCGCAGGCCGGACGTGCTCATCGTCGGAGCCGATCCCGAAGGCTCCGTCTACACGGCGCATGACGAGAGCGGCGTCCACCCGTACTTCGTCGAAGGGATCGGCAAGGACACCTGGCCCGAGACCATGGACCCGACCGTCGTCGACGAGTGGGTGCGCGTCTCCGACCGGGACTCGTTCCTCATCGCGCGCCGGCTCGCGCGCGAGGAAGGGCTGCTCGTCGGCGGCTCCGGCGGCACGACCGTCTGGGCCGCGCTCGAGGTCGCGAAGCGCTTCGGCCCCGACGCCACGATCCTGACGATGATCCCCGACTCCGGCCGCTCTTACATGTCGAAGTTCTACGACGACAACTGGATGCTCGAGCACGGCTTCGTCGAGCGGCGGGTGCCGCCGCCGACGGTGTCTGAGCTGCTCCACTCGAAGCGAGCCGAGGAGACAGAAGTGCCGGCGCTCGTCACGATCGCCGCGCACCAGAAGGTCGGCGAGGCGATCGACGTCATGCAGCGCTACTCGATCTCGCAGCTGCCGGTCGTGCGCGACGGCAGCGTCGCGTCACTCGCGGACGTGATCGGCTCGCTGCAGGACCGCGACCTGCTCGACCGCGTGTTCAAGAACCCCGACGCGCTGCACGAGGACGTCGCCGCCGCGATGCAGCCGCCCCTCGCCGCCGTCGACGCGAGCCAGACGCTCGACGAGGTCTTCGCGACGCTCACCGGTCGCACGAACGCCGTGGTCGTGGCGAGCGACGGGAAGCCGGTCGGCGTGCTGACGCGCTCCGACCTGCTCGAGTACCTGGCGCACCAGCGCCAGATCGTCTAGCCGCTAGACGCGCTCGAGGCCTTCGTGCGTGAGCTCGAGGGTCTCGATCGCGACGTCGCTGCCTTTCGCATTCAGCGTCGGTCCGATGTACTTGCACGGCCAGCTGTTGACGAAGTTCCAGCGAACCTGCTCCTGCCCCTGGTCGTCGAGCAGGACGACCGAGCCGTTACGCCGTTGGACGGTTCCGTCGAGCACCTGCTTGTGCCAGCTCCAGAGCTCGAGGTCGCGGGTGATCCCGCGCTTGAGCACGATGTTCGCGTACCTGTGCAGGCCGGGCAGCTTGCGGACGCGCAGCGGCTCGCCGCCCTCGCGGTAGTCGATCGCCTCGACCTCGCTCTCGAGGCCGCTGACCTCGCTGAAGCTCGCGGTGAGCCCGTCGATCTCGACGCGAAAGTTGAACGCCTTCAGGGGGTCGTGGCGGGCCATCCTTACAAGTCTGCAACGAGCGCCCAGCGCGCAAAAGGCGTGTCCGCCCCGTGGAGCGCGCCCGGCCCGATGTACTCCGCGAGCTCGTCCTTCCGACGCCAGACGGCCAGCACCTCTGGATCCTCGTGCGCGTCGCCGACGGCGTGATCGCTCGACCATTCGAGCACCACGAGCAGCTCGCCGCCGTCGGTCCGAATCAGCGGCGCCGGCCGGTTCGTTGCGTGCCCGCGCCGGCGAAGCGTGGCGAGGTCCTCGTGCAAGAGCTGCACGAGCGCCTCCTCGCGGCCGTCGCGGGGCAGGTACGCGGCGAGCGCCAGCTCGGTCGCCATGGCGCAGATTCTCGCCGCTACCATCGCGGCATGGCGACCGAACCGCTGCAGCATCTGCTACACCAGGCGTTTCCAGATGCGACCGAGGTGCGCGTCGAGGACCGCACGGGCGGCGGCGACCACTTCCGGGTGACCGTCGTGTCACCGCGGTTCGACGGGCTGCCGCTGCTCGAGCAGCATCGGCTCGTCAACGACGCGCTGGCGCAACCGCTGCGCGACGGCACCATCCACGAGCTCCGGATCAAGACGAAAGGAAGCGAATGAGCGACTTGCGGCAGCGCATCCAGGACGTGATCGAGAACGAGCCCGTTGCGCTCTTCATGAAAGGGACGCCGCAGTTCGTGATGTGCGGCAACTCCGACCGCGCGCTGCGGGCGCTGCGCGAGGCGGGGGCGCCGGTGACGGCGGTCGACATCCTCCCCGACCCGGCGATTCGACAGGAGCTCTCGGCGATCTCGGGCTGGCCGACGATCCCGCAGGTGTTTGTCAAGGGCGAGCTGATCGGCGGCGCCGACATCGTCGAGGAGCTCGCGGCCGACGGCGAGCTCGAGGCGAAGCTCGAGAGCTCGCTCGGCTCGGGCTACCGCGACTCGCGGGCCGAGCAGACCGCCAGCGTGCTCTAGCCACAAACCCCGAGTACTCTGGGCGGCGTGGGATTCCCCGCCCAGGAAACGTCGACCGACGCCCTGCGGAAGCTGCAGGCCGTCACCGACGCAGCGCTTGCGCACCTCACGCTCGACGAGCTCCTCGACGAGCTGCTCGAGCGAATCCGCGACGCGCTCGAGGCGGACACGTCGGCCCTCCTGATGCTCGACAGCGAGCGCCAGGAGCTCGTCGCGCGAGCCGCCAAGGGTCTCGAGGAAGAGGTGGAGCGCGGGACGCGCATCCCCTACGGCAAGGGGTTCGCCGGGCGGATCGCCGCCACGCGGGATCTCGTGATGATCGAGGACGTCGACCATTCGTATGTCCTCAACCCGATCCTCCACGAGAAAGGCGTCAAGTCGCTCCTCGGCGCGCCGCTGCTCGTCGGCGACAAGGTGCTCGGCGTGGTGCACGTCGGAACGCTGACGCCGAGGGTCTTCAGCGCCGACGACGCCGACCTGCTGCGGGTCGTCTCGGCACGTGCGGCTCTTGCGATCGACCGTGCGCTGGCTTACGACGAGGTCGTCCGCGTGACCCAGCTGCAGCGCGACTTCGTCTCTCTGGCGGCACACGAGCTGCGCACTCCGGCGGCGACCGTGTACGGCCTCGCGGCGACGCTCGCGCAGCGTCAGCTGCCGCCCGACATGGTCGAGCAGCTGCAGCAGACCCTGCACGAGCAAGCCGAGCGCATGAGCCGCCTCGTCGAGCAGCTGCTCGATATGTCGCGCCTCGATGCCGCGGCCATTCGCATCAATCCCGGGCCGATTCCGCTGAGGACGGAGCTCCAGCACATCGTGAAGGCGACGGCGCTCGGCCGCGAGCACCAGGTCGAGGTCGATGCGCCCGATGAGATCGTCGTTGCCGACCGCGCGGTACTGGAGCGCGTGATCGGCAACCTGCTGACGAACGCGCTGCGCTACGGCGCGCCGCCGATCCGCGTGGTCGCACGGCAGACCGATTCGCATCTCCGGATCACCGTCCGCGACAGCGGTCCCGGAATCGATCCCGAGTTCGTGCCGCAACTGTTCGATCGCTTCCAGCGCAGCGACGCCGCCCGCCAGTCCGGGACGGGGGCCGGCCTCGGCCTCTCGATCGCGCGGTTGTACGCCCGCGCGCACGGCGGCGATGTCGTCTACGAGCGGGACAAAGAGCCGGGCGCACGGTTCGACCTCGTCGTACCGACGTAGCGAAAGCCGATCGGCCGGATCGCGCCGGCGTCGATCAAGGTCGCCTCGAGGGCCTCACTCGCCGGGCCGTCCAGCCAGCGGTAGAAGAACGGCCGCCACTCGAAATACCGCTCCTCGTAGCGCGGGTCGAGCGCCGAACGCAGCGTTTCGAAGGTGTGGAGGTCCGCATGTCGCCGATGCCACTCGCCCAGGTCGGGCGGCCCCTTCGGCTCCCGCCCGGCGGCCACGAGCAGCCGGTGCTGGCGCTCGTACCAGTCGACGGATGGCTCGTCCATGTGGTTCCACGCGAACTCGTCGACGACGAGGAGCGGCGAGAGGCGGGCGAGCTTGTCGAGCGCGGGCTCGAGCGGGCGTACGTGATGGAGCACGCGGCCCGCCACGATTGCGCCGAAGGGCCCGGAGTCGTCGAAGTCCTCGAGCGACACGCTGCGATAGAGCGGGCCGTCCGGCGCTTCCGGATCGATCGCGATGACGTCGTACCCGGCGGCGGCAACCCCTGGCGCGACACCGCCTTCATGGCCGCAGCCGACCTCGAGCACACGCTGCGGCGCCGGAGGGAGGTGCGAGAGTGTGAACTCCATGAAGTCCACAGCCGTCAGCCTTGCACAGGCGCGCCGCATCGCCGTCCGCGCGCAACTGCTCGACGGAAGCGCGACGAGCATCCTCGACACGGTCAGGGCGCTCGGCTTCCTCCAGATCGACCCGATCTCGACGGTCGCGCCGCCGCAGCACCTCGTCCTCTGGAGCCGGCTGGGCGCGTTCGACACCGCCGAGCTCGACCGGCTCCTGTGGGACGAGCGCAAGCTGTTCGAATGGGCCGCCTTCATCCGCCCGATCGAGGACTACTCCTTGATCCGGGCACGGATGCTGCGCCCGCGCGGGAAGCAGCTGTACGAGCAGCGGCAGGAGGAATTCCTGCAGACGAACGCCCGGTTCAAGCGCTTCGTCCTGAAGGAGCTGGAGCAGCGAGGCCCGCTGCTGTCGCGCGAGATCGCAGCCGACCTGATGGTCTCCCGCGATCCGCACGAGTGGTGGGGCAGCCGCAAGGTCGCGCTGATGCTGATGATCCTCGAAGCACACGGCCTCGTCGCGGTCGTCGGCCGCCGCGGGAAGCAGCGGCTGTGGGACCTCGCCGACCGCTGGTACCCGGACGCCGAGACGATCCCGTGGCCGGACGCGAAACAACTGCTCGAGGAGAAGCGGTGGCGGGCGCTCGGCGTGCGCCTCCGCCGGAACGGTGAGTGGGAAGCGCATCCCGACGCGAGCGACGAGCCGGTGCCGCTGCGGACGACGTTCCTCTCCCCCTTCGACCGTCTGGTGCACGATCGCGACCGCGCGCACGCGCTGTTCGGCTTCTTCTACCGCCTCGAGATGTACGTCCCGAAGGCGAAGCGGGAGTACGGGTACTACGTCCTCCCGATCCTCCGAGGCGACCGGCTGGTCGGGCGGGTCGAGCCCGTGTACGACCGCAAGCGCGGCGTGCTCCGGGTCGAATCGGTGCACTGGGAACCCGGAGCGAGAGCCGTTTCGCTCGCGAAGCCTCTGCGCGAGCTCGCGGCGTTCGTCGGCGCGGGTAGCATCGAGCGCTGATGGACTTCGAGACCCGCGCGATCCACGAGGGACAGGAGCCGGATCCGACGACCGGTGCCGTGACGGTGCCGATCTACCAGACGTCGACGTACGTGCAGGAGGCGGTCGGCGAGCACAAGGGCTACGACTACTCGCGCGTCGCGAATCCGACGCGGACGGCGCTGCAGCTCTGCCTCGCGTCGCTCGAGTCGGCCGAGCACGGACTTGCGTTCGCTTCCGGCCTCGGTGCGGTGACGACGATCATGCACCTCGTCTCGCCGGGCGACCGCATCGTGTCCGTCAACGACGTCTACGGCGGCGTCTACCGGATGTTCTCGCAGGTGTACGAGCCGAAGGGCTACGAGTTCACATGGCTGCCGGCCGGCGAGATCGGCGGCAACCTTGCCGAGCACCTCGACGAGCGGACGCGAATCGTCTGGCTCGAGACGCCGACGAACCCGCTGCTGAACGTCATCGACATCGAGGCGGCGGCCGAGGCTGCGCATGCGGCAGGCGCGCTCGTCGTCGTCGACAACACATTTGCGACGCCGTACCTGCAGCGGCCGCTCGAGCTCGGCGCGGACATCGTCGTGCACTCGACGACGAAATACCTCGGCGGCCACTCGGACGTCGTCGGCGGTTTTGCAGCGACGAACGATCCCACGATCGCAGAGCGCCTGCAGTTCCTGCAGAAGTCGCTCGGCGCGGTGCCGGGGCCGTTCGACTGCTGGCTCGTGCTGCGCGGGATCAAGACGCTCGCCGTGAGGATGCAGCGGCACTGCGACAACGCCGAGGTGGTCGCGCTGTCCCTCTCGCGCAACCCGCTGGTGGAGCGCGTGCTCTATCCCGGTCTGCCGACGCATCCAGGCCATGACGTCGCCGCGAAGCAGATGCGGCACTTCGGCGGGATGATCTCCTTCCTCGTCGAGTCCGAGGAGGAGGCCGTCGCTCTGGTCGCGCGCACGAGGATTTTCAAGCTGGCGGAGTCGCTGGGCGGCGTCGAGAGCCTGATCGAGCATCCCGCGCGGATGACGCACGCGTCGACTGCCGATGCGCCGTTCGCCGCGCCGAAGAACCTGATCCGGCTGTCTGTCGGGCTCGAGTCGGCGGAGGATCTCGTCGACGACCTCGAGGCGGCGCTCGTCCGGTCGGCGACGCACGCTTAGCGTCACGGAACCGCTCGACCTTCGTCACCACGGCGCGCCGCGCGTCATCGGGTCGTACCTCGTCGACACCGACGAGGGGCCTGCCCTCTTCGACTGCGGCCCGACCACCTGCGTCGAGGCGCTGAAGGACGGGTTGCGCTCGCGCGGGCTCTACCTCCAGGACGTCCGCCATCTGCTGCTCTCGCACATCCACCTCGACCATGCGGGCGCCGCCGGTGTCCTCGTGCGGGAGCATCCGGCGCTGGAGGTGCACGTGTCGGCGATCGGCGCGCCGCATCTCCTCGACCCGAGCCGGTTGGAGGCGAGCGCGCGCCGTCTCTACGGAGAGGCCTTCGACGAGCTCTGGGGGGAGCTCGCACCCGTGCCCGAGGCGAACGTTCGCGTCGTCGGCGAGCACGTGCTCGGCCTCGACTGCTTCGCGACGCCCGGCCATGCAAGCCATCACGTCTGCTACCTCGCGGCGGACGGGACGCTGTACGCGGGTGACGCCGCCGGCGTGCGCATCCAGCCGCACCGCGAGGTGCTTCCGCCCACGCCCCCGCCGGAGTTCGAGCTCGAGACGTGGCTGGACACGCTCGACGAGATCGAGCGGCGCGCGCCTGCGCGCCTCGCACTGATCCACTTCGGTGTCGCGGAGGACGTCGCGCGCCACATCGCCGAGCTTCGGCACCGGCTGGAGGAATGGGTCGCGCTCGAGGGTGTAACAGAAGAGGAGTTCACGAAGACTGTCGGGCAGGATGTGGACGAGAGCTACGAGCGCGCGATGCCGTTCTGGCAGTCGTACGCGGGACTGAAGCGCTACTGGGAGAAGCGACGTAGGCCGTAACTTCTTCCTGCTGCTGGCGGCTCGCGCGATCTCGTACTTCGGGACGTACCTCGCGCCGATCGCCGTCGCGTTCGCCGTCCTCGACCTCACCGGTTCCGCGACCGACACCGGTGTCGCCTTCGCCTGCTGGACGGTGGCGCAGGTCGCGACGCTCCTCGTCGGCGGCGTCGTGGCCGACCGCCTGCCGCGGCGGCTCGTCATGGTCGCCTCCGACCTCGCGAACGTGTGCGTGCGGACGGCGATGGGCGTGTTACTGGTGACCGGACACGCACAGGTGTGGCACCTGTTCGCCCTGCAGGTGCTCGGCGGCGCGGCAACCGCCTTCTACTCGCCCGCGTCGAGCGGGCTCGTGCCCGAAGTCGTGGAGCCGGCACGTTTGCAGCAGGCGAATGCGCTGATGGGGATCGCGCGCTACGTGTCCTTTCCGCTGGGCGCAGCGGCGGGCGGCGCGATCGTCGCGACGATCGGCCCCGGCGCAGCGCTGCTCGTCGACGCCGGCTCGTACGCCGCGAGCGCGCTGCTGCTGTTCGGCATCAGCCTCCCGGCACGTGCCCACAGGGCGGCCGCTCCGAACTTCCTGCACGAGCTGCGCGAGGGCTGGCAGGCATGGACGGAGCACACATGGGTGTGGCTGCTCAACGTGTGGATCGCCCTGTACTTCCTGATCACGTATGCGCCGTTCTTCGTGCTCGGCCCGTACATCGCGAAGCACGACCTCGGCGGTGCAGCCCAATGGGGAGCCGTCGTCACGGGAGAAGGCATCGGCGCCTTGCTCGGCGCCCTCGTCGGCCTGCGCGTGCGGCCGGCACGGCCGTGGGTGATGGTCGGCGCGATCTTCGCGCTCACGTCGGTGCAGAGCGTCCTGCTCGCGGCGCATGCGTCATTCGGCCTGATCGCAGCTGCAGCCGTGATCGCCGGGTTCTCGTTCTCGCTTGGCTCCGTCATCTTCGAGACCAGCGTGCAGCGGGCGATCGCACCCGAGAAGCTCAGCCGCGTCAGCGCGTACAGCTGGATGTGCGCCATGGTCTTTCTCCCGCTGGGCTACGCAGTCGCGGGGCCGATCGCCGCAGCCGTGGGGATGTCGGCCTACCTCACGTTCGGAGCCGTCTGGATCCTCGTGACGACGGTGGCCGTGTTCGCCGTCCCGACAGTCAGGAACTACCGAGTCCCGGCAGCCGCGATGGCCGCCTCGTAGGCGGCGAGGTAGTCGCGGACCATCCGCGTCGGCGCGAACTCCTCCTCGACGTAGTGGCGAAGCTCGAGCGGGTCGAGCGCGTCGGCGCGCTCCAGCGCCGCCGGCATCTGCGTGTAGTTGTCGACGATGATGCCGCTCCGACCGTCCTCGATGACCTCCGGCACGGCGCCCCAGCTCGTTGCGATCACGGGCGTGCCGCACGCCATCGACTCGATCATCACCAGGCCGAAGGGCTCCTCCCACTCGATCGGGAAGAGCGTCGCGCGCGCGTTCTGGAGCAGCTCGACCTTCTCGCCGTGCGTGACTTCGCCGAGGTACTCGATCCCGTCGACGAGGTGCGGCTCGACGAGCTCGTGGAAGTACTCACGCTCCTTGAGCTCCTGCATCTTCCCGGCGATCTTGAGCGGCAGCCCCGTCTCCATGGCGACGGCGACGGCGCGATGCGCGCCTTTGTCGGGGCTCAGCCGGCCGAGGAAGAGCAGGTACTCGCCGCGGTGCGGCTTGCAGGGGTAGACGGAGAAGTCGAGCGCGTTGGGGCAATTCCCGATCCAGTTCAGGTGCGGCAGCGGCTTGCGCTGGTTCATCGAGATCGAGATCAGCCCGACCTGCGGGGCGACCTTCGCGATCAGCTCGTAGATCTCGCCGGGCTCGCCGTCGAGCGGTCCGTGCACGGTGTGGACGAGCGGCGTCGGGGTCGTCGCACCGAGCACCGCGCCGAGCATGCCGGTGTGGTCGTTGATGATGTCGAACTCGTCCGCGCGGGCGAAGCACGAGAGCGCGTGCTTCAGCTCCCAGAACGTGCGCCCGATCTGCCGGCTCGGCGCCTCCGGGAAGACGGCCGCAAGCTTTGCTTTCGTCCGTGAGTCGCCCGACGCGAACAGCGTGACGTCGTGTCCGGCGTCGACGAGCCCGTCCGCGAGCAGCGCAACGACCCACTCGATGCCGCCGTAGCCGGTCGGCGGGACGGCGAACCATGCCGGCGCGAGGATCGCGATTCTCATGCTGCCTCCACGCGCACCGTGCCGTCCTCGAGCCGCGCGTCCCACAGCGTCCCGAACGCGCGGATGCCCGACAGACGGATCGTCCCCGCCCACGACGGCAGCTCCGGCGGCGCGACCGTCTCGAGCGCGTGCCGGCGGCGGTCGGGCTGCAGGCCGAGCAGCGCCTGGAGGAGCAGCACCGGCGTGCCGGCGGCCCATGCCTGCGGCCGTGCCGCGGTCGGGTAGGCGATCGGGAAGGGCGTCTCGGAACGGCGCATGCCGGCGAACACCTCCGGCAGCTGGTAGTTGAAGTGCTGCGCGGCGGTGAGCATACGCTGGATCACGCGCTGCGCTTCCGGCCAGCGCGCGTAGCGGGCAAGCCCGGCCGCGATCAGCGAGTTGTCGTGGGGCCACACCGTCCCGTTGTGGTACGCGAGCGGGTTGTAGCCGGCGTCCGCCGTCGACATCGTACGCACGCCCCAGCCCGACCAGAGGTCGTCGCCCATCAGCTGGTCGACGACGGCGTCGACGCGTTTGGGTGGGACGATGCCGCTCCAGAGCAGGTGGCCGATGTTCGAGCAGAGCGAGTCGACCTGCTGCTTGTCGGCATCGAGCGCGAGCGCGTAGAAGCCGCCCCGCTCGTCGACCCAGAACGCCTCGTCGAAGCGCTTGCGCAGATCGTTGGCCTCGCGCTCAAGGCGGTTCGCCAGCTCGCGGTCGCGCCAGACGTCCCGTGCAAGCTCGGCAATGCGCCGCTTCGCGTCGTAGACGTAGCCCTGCACCTCGCACGGCGCGATCGGCGCCTTCGCGAGCGTGCCGTCGTGAAAGCGCTGGGAGTCCCACGAGTCCTTCCACGACTGGTTCTCGAGCCCGTGGTCGGTGCGCCGTTCGTACTCGACGAACCCGTCGCCGTCGCGGTCGCCGTACTCCTCGATCCAGTCGAGCGCGGCGAGTGCCGGGCCCTTCAGGTCGCGCACGAGCGCGGCGTCGTCCGTCCAGCGCCAGACCTCGGACAGGAGGATGAGGTAGAGCGGCGTCGCGTCGACGGTGCCGTAGTAGCGCTCGTGCCACGTGCGCGCGGCCTTGCCGTGCCGCACCTCGTGCACGATCTTGCCGGGCTCCGCGTCGCGTGAGGCGTCGTCCTCCTTCGCCTGCAGGTCGGCGAGCACCTCGAGCGCCGTGCGCGCGAGCTCCGGCCCGAACAGCAGCGTCTGCAGGCACGTGATGATCGTGTCGCGGCCGAACACGGCCATGAACCACGGGACGCCGGCGCCCGGCAGCTTCCCGATCGCGCCGTTGTCGGAGCGCATGCGCAAGGACGCGAGGTCGGAGACGGACTGTCCGAACGCGCGCGAGAGCGCGTCCCACGAAGAGCGCAGCTGAGGCACGCGCAGCTGCCACGCTGCAAGCGAGTCGCGGACGCGTCCGACTTCCTCGCCGAAGCGGAGCTCCGCGAAGCGCGGCGCGACGAGCTCGCCGTCGGGGAGCGGAAACACCTCGACGTGCAGTCCCCAGCGCTGGCGCGGCTCGAGGGCGAGGTGGAAGATCATCCTCGAGCCGTCGACCTTGCCGCGCTCGGAGAAGATCACCTGCGTCTTCAGCGGCAGGTCGCCGTTGTCGGCGATCAGGAACTGGTTGCGGTCGGGCTCGTACTCGACGGGCCGCGGCTCCGGCAGCGGCTTCGCGCGCAGCGGGTCGCCGAGCGCGAAGTCGAAGTCCTTGACGGCGAAGATGTCCGCGAAGTCCGCGCCCACGTCGAGCTCGACGTCGAACTCGACGCGCTCCATGCTCTGGTTCTGGATGGTGAACGCATCCTGCATCCCGTCGCCGACGAACCGTTCACGCCGGATCGAGAGGACGTCGGGAGCCAGGCCGTCGGTCTGCGGGTTGCGCATGAAGAACGCCGCCGAGAAGTACTCGATCTTGTCCGACGAGAGCAGCAGCGGCCGCTGCCCGTCGATCGTCAGCTTGAGCATCGAGAGGAAGCGTGTGTCGGCCGAGAACAGGCCTTCGACGTTCCCGTGCAGGTCGCCCAGCGCATCGCAGATGCAGAAGGTCGCGCCTTCGAGAATGCGGAGCTCGCCGCTCATCAGCCCTCGATTCGCAGTATGCGGCCGCCCGATGACTGCGCAAGCGCCTTGACCACGAGCTCGTCGACATTCACGCGTGCGGGCCGGGTGACGACGAAGACGATGCACTCCGCGATGTCCTCCGGCCGCATCGCCTCGACGCCCTCGTAGACCTTGCGTGCCGTCTCGGCGTCGCCGCGGAAGCGGACGAGCGAGAAGTCCGTCTGCACGAGACCGGGATCGACGGTGCAGATATGAATCGGGCGGCCGAGGAGGTCCTCCCGCAGCGCGTAGGTGAACCCGCGCACGGCGAACTTGGAGGTGACGTAAAGCGATCCCTTCTCGTACGCCTGCCGGCCGGCGACCGACCCGATGTTGACGATGTGGCCGTTGTCGCGCATGTGCGGGAGGCAGAGCCGTGTCAGCCGGATCAAGCCGTTGACGTTCGTGTCGAGCACGAGCCGCTCGTCCTCCTCGCTGCTCTCGTCGAACGGATCGCGTCCGAGCGCGAGCCCGGCGGCGTTGACGAGGATGTCGATGCCCTCCAGCTCGTCGAGCGCCGCCCGCACGAAGCGCTCGCAACCGGCCGGATCGGTGACGTCGAGCTCGAGCGGCGCGACCTGCGGCGCGATGCGATCGGCCCGCCGCGCGCCGCCGACCACGCGCACGCCCTCGGCGGCCAGGGCCTGCGCCGTCGCCGCGCCGATCCCGCTGGACGCGCCGGTGACGACAGCCGACTTCCCCTCCAGGCTGGGCATCGGCGGACTCTAACGACGATTCGGCAGGGCGAGCTACGCCCAGCCTGACTTGAGCCGGGCCCGTAACTCCTCGACGGCAACGTTCCAGACGCGCACGACGTCGTCGTCCGGGAGCTGGTAGGGGCCGCCAAACGATCCGTCCCCGAGAGCTTCGCGCCAGGCAGCGTCGGTGTTCACCGACGGCCGCGTGTACGGTGGCTTGCGCCCCGGCGGGGACTCGACCCCTTCGAGCCGGGTCCACGGGAAGTTCTCCGACCACGACGCGTGGTCGTAGTCGGCATCGATTGCCGCTGCCACCTCGTCCGGACGGCCGTCCCACACCTCGTGCCAGATGACGGCGGCGCCTGCTGTCGCCTCGGCCCACGCTAGGGCGGCGTCGGGTTTGTTCCCGCTGTGACCGTTCACGACGAAGAAGCGGCGGAAGCCCTGCGCGTGCAGCGAGCTCAAGATATCCCGCACGACCGCACCGTAGGTCTCCGGCTGCAGGCTCGGGCTGCCGGGGAACATGGTGAAGCCGGTGACGCCGAACGCGAGCACGGGCAGCACGGGCACGCTGAGCGGCTCGGCCGCTTCGACGGCGAGCCGCTCCGCGATGATGTTGTCGGTCTCGAGCGAGAGGTATGCGTGCTGTTCCGTCGAGCCGACCGGCAGGACGATCCGGTCGTCGCGGGCGAGGTACTCCTCGAGCTGCATCCAGTTGAGGTCGCGGACGCGCATGGGCCGAAACGTTACGCGGCCTCGAGCGCGCGCAGCAGCTCCCTGATCCGCATCGGGAGGTACGTCCCGTAGTCGGAGTGCGCCTGCGTCGCGTCGTACTGTCGACGGACCTGGAGGGCATAGGGGAAGAGGCCCGTCGGGATCGAGAGGTCGAGCGCGCGCCGTAGCGGCGCCTCGCCTGCGAGCTCCTTCCACGCGGCGACGTAGGCGGCACGCGCCGGCTCCGGCTCGTCGAGCGACCACGACGGCTTCAGCCACGACCAGAGCGGGAAGCCGACGCTCGAGTCGCCCCAGTCGTAGATCGCGACGCGGCCGTCGCGTTCGAAGACGTTCCACTCGTGCAGGTCGTCGTGCTGGATCGACGCCGGCAGACGCAGTTCCTCCAGCTCCGCGCACAGCTCGCGGAATCGCGGCGCGAGCGCGAGCAGGCGCGCGGCTTCCCCCCGCTCGAGGCCGTGATCACGCTCGAAGAACGGCTCGTACAGGTCGACGACCACGGGCAGGCGCAGATCCCGGAGGCCGAAGTCGAGCAGCTCGTCCACGTGCTCGGCCTCCCCGACTTGGAGCTCGCCGTAGAGCGCGAGCGCGGGCGGGAACAGGTCGAGCCTGCCGGAGTCGGCCACTCGCGTCCCCCCGTCGCGCAGCAGCAGCCACGCTCGCCCGGCGTCCGCGGCGACGACTTCCGGAACTCGGTCAGGCCACCGCGACGCGAGCGCGACCGTGAGCGGGACCTCGTACGCCTGCACGGGCTGCTCCTGCTTCAGGTACAGGTCGCCCTCCGCGGTCGGCACACGCAGGACCGTCGACCACGGCCGCTCGTGGATCGTCTCGACGGAACCGCTCGGCTCGACGCCGAATGCCGCAAGCCAGATCTCGACGTCGTCGTGCAACGGATTGGAGCCTAATCACAGCGAAACGGCGGTGATATCACCCGTGCTACGGCTGTTTGCTTACGCGACAACGGCGTCAGGTCGTGTGTCAAGTCGTCAGAAACGGGTGACGCACAAACGTTCCCGTTGACTTCTGCGAAAGGCAGCGCGACAATCGATCTCTGCTGCGGCTTGCGCGCCGGAAGTGCGCAAAGTGCAAGCGTCGACTCCGGGGAGAGTCAGCAAGTAAGCCGCCGCAGCCTCGCAGACAACGCGGAACCACTGCCCGCAGCGTCTTGGAGCAGGAGGTTCGCCCGCGGTCGCATCGCTCGACTGCTCGTGCTCGCAGCCGCGTGCTGTGCGGCGGCGTTGTCGAGTGCGTCGGCGTTCGCTGCGAACGGCAACGCCAACGGCAACGGTGCTGACGGACCGCCGGCCGCGGAGACGTCCGCGCCCGGAAACGGCAACGGCAACAGCGGCAACGGTCTCGGCAACGGCGGTGGGAACGGGACCTCGGGCGACGGCGGGAATTCTGCGAACGCGCACGCGGCTGTCGACCAGAAGCAGCCGTCGAATATGAGCGTCACCGCCCGAGTCGACCAGCCGGGCGCGAGCGACGGCACCGCGCAGAGCAACAACGCAAAGGCGGCGGCCGACGCCGCTGCGGTCAACAACGACGGCCCGGCCCAGGCAACCGCGGACGCCGCCGCAACCCAGGAAGACCCCTCGAACGTCAATCTCTCTGCCCGCGTCAACAGTCAGGGCGACGACGGTGCAACCACGCAGACGAACGCTGCAGACGCCGCTGCCAACGCCGCGGCGGCAGGCGCGCCCGGATCGCAGGCGCAAGCAGGCGCCGACGTCTCACAGCAGGCGCCGCTGAACGTGAACGTGGCCGTCCGCGTCAACAGCCCGGGCGATCAAGGGCCGGTCACGCAGGCGAATACCGCGACCGCGAACGCAGGCGACGCACCAAGCTCCCCCGTCGTCGGGCCGCAAGCAGCGGGGGAGGGCAACACGGCGTCGGTCGACAACTCGGCCGCGCTCGACCAGTCGCTCGAGCAGTGCGGCACCACGTGCGCAACCGGCTCGACCGGGGCCGCGCAGCAGGCGGCAGCTCCGGCCGGTGCCCAGACGGTGCCTGAGACGAGCGCGACGGCGACGCAGCAGTCGCCGACCAACGTCAACGTGTCGGTCAGGGTCGCCAGCCCTGGAAACGACGCCGCCGTCAGCCAGAGCAACGACGCAAGCGCGAACGCCGGCCAGGCGGTTGCGTCGTCGACCGATTCCTCGAACGTCAACGTCCAGGTGACGGTCGACGGCGACACCGTGAGCCCGACAGCGTCGAGCAACGGCCAGCCCTGGACGTGGAATTGGAACTGGGACCTCGGAGCCGCACCGACAGCCGCTCCAACGGCAGCGAACGACTGGAATTGGAACTGGACCGACCCGTCGGCGCCCTCAGCGAGCAGCACTCAACCCACCGTCGCGCCGACTCCGGTCGACGGGCACTGGATCTGGATCTTCGACTACACCGCACCGGACGGGACGAAGGTGACCGTCACGGTCGACCAGACCTGTGCGTGCGCCTGGGTCTGGTCGTGGACATGGACCGGCGCTCCCCCCGCAACGCCCGCCCCGAGCGCCGCTCCCGCGTCGTCAGCGCAGCCGCAGGTGGTTCAGCGGAACGACGCGGTCGCAAGCGCGGCCGCAGCTGCAGGAGCCAATGTCGCCCAGCAAATGAGTCAGGAAGCGCCGAACGCCGGTTCGCAATCGGCCGCTCAGCAGCTCGACGTGATGCAGACCGCAGACGCCGAGGCGGCCGTGACTCAGAGCGGCGCGACCAACTCGAGCGTCGTCACTGGCGGTGAGCTCGACGGGCTCACGCAGTGGAACCTCGCCGAGGCGACGTCCGTCGCCTCCGCTTCGCTGAGCGCCCGGCAGACGATCTCGCAGACGCTGCAGCTCGCCGCCGGCGACACCGCGACCCACAGCGAGATCGCCGCTCAGCAGATCACGATCATCCAGAGCGCGGCGGCGCACAGCCACGCGATCCAGGCCGGCGCGCACAACCGCAACCGCGTCGCCGCTCACTCCCGTTCGAGGGCTCCGATCGGCGCGATCACCCAGTCGAACGAGGCACGAGCCGAAGCGTTCGCGATCTCGACCGCGACCGTCCAGCAGCAGGTCGCCCAGCACCAGCTCGGCGAGGGCGCCGACCAGCTCGCGAGCGCCGACCAGAGCGCGACGATCCTGCAAGTCGCCGAGGCGAACGCCGACGTCGCCCAGGCGAATCTCGTCAACACGAGCGACGTCGTGATCCCGCTCGCCGGCCTCTTCAATCCGCCGTTAGAGCAGTCGAACGATGCCCACGCCTTCGCGCAGATGAGCAACGACGCTCGGGTCGAGCAGGACATCTCGCAGACCGAGAACGGTGCGTTCGTCACCTGGGTTGCGACCGCGGAACAGAACGCGTCGATCGTCCAATCCGGTGATGCCTCCGCTTCGGCCGCGCAGGCGGGGATCGAGAACGTCGCGCACTGGCGCGGGCCGATCGGCGGGGACGGCGGCGCGCTGAGCGAAGCTCAGGCCGAGGCCTCGACGACGCCGGTTGCCGGGATCGCCGAGCCCACGATCAGCGGAATCGATCTTCCAGCGGAAGGGTCGACCCCCCTCTCAACTCCTCCGGTTCGGGCTCTCCCTCACCAGCGGCACAACCAGGCCGCCTCGAGCCGGCTGCAGGGTCGAAGCCAACCGCTCCTCCCTGCGCCGGCCGTGCGCGGGCGCCCGATCAGGACGATCTCGGCGCTGGCGGCACAGGCGACGGTCGCCGCCGGCTCCTGCGCTCCGTTCTGTCGAGAGGGTTTCAGCAGCGGCCTCGGTTTCGGCCCGGCGGCGGCGCCGAGCGGCGCGTGGTACGCGCTCCAGCCGCGCTCACACAAGCCTGCAGCGCCCGGTGTTGGGCGTCTGCTCGACGACGCACCGGCTCTTGGGCAGCCGGTGGACACCGCTCCGCTCGAGCGGCCTGGGTAGGCCGGCCGTCCGCTGACCTCAACCCGCCGAGGAAGCTTGGGTCTCGGCGCTTCGGTACCAGGCACTTCGACGCTCGAAAGGAGCGAGAACATTGTCAGGTAGAACACGGTGGCTGCTCGGAGCACTCGCCGCGTTTGTCGCCTCGCTCGTGGTGATCCCCACGGCATTGGCGAACGATCCACCGAAGCCGCCCTCGATCACGATCAACGTGAGCGGGCAGCAGAACGGGTCGGTGGACCAGTCGAACGCGTCTGCTCGGAGCGGCAAGGCGAACGCCAACGGCGGAGCCGCCACCGGAGGCAGCGGTACGGGTTACGGCGGAGACGCCAGCAACTCGAACCGCAACTCCAGCGGCGACGCCAGGGGCGGCTCGGCGGACACCTGCAAGCAGGCCGGTTGCAAGATCTCCGGTGGAGATGCCGGCAACGTGGGTGCGACCTCGTCGGGCAACGCATCGGGCGACACGACGTCGAACGGCGGCGCGACCGGCGGTAACTCGTCCGGCGACGCCAAGAACGTCGCGGTCGGCGGCGACGGCGGATCGACCGGGCACAACGAGTCCGGCGACGCCGCGTCGGTAGCCAAGGGCGCCAACGCCGACTCGGGCGACGCCTACGGCGGCAACGCTGTCAACGTCGCGAAGACGAACGGCGACGCGAACGCCAACGGCGGCCGCGCCTCCAACGACGCAGCCAGCGGCGACATCAGCAACGGCCCCAGCTCGGCCGGCAACAGCCCCAGCTCCACGTCGGGTGCTGCGAGCGCGATGGGTGGGGCCGGCGGAGCCGCGACGAGCGGTAACGCCTCGAGCGGATCCGCGGATGCGACCACCGAGGGCCTTGGTGCAGCCAGCACCTTCGGGTCTGGCGGCGCTGCGACCGGAAACGCAGCCGGCGGCAACGGCGGCGCAGCGAACCCGAGCAGTGGAGCAGCATCGAGCGGCGGAAACACCTCCTCCGCAGGAAACGGGAACATCCTGACCGGCGGAGACGCGTCGGCGGGACCCGCCACCGGTGGTGCCGGCGGCGACGCGACCACTGGTAGTGCGGCTACGGGCAATGCGCAGGGCGGAAACGCCCAGAGCGGCAACGCCCAGGGCGGCACGAACACCAGCGGGCCGGCGTCGACCGGCAGTGCCTCGAGCGGATCCGCGAACGGCGGCGGCGCGTCGGCGAGCGGCAACCCGTCCTCGAGTGCCTCGAGCGGTGCGTCCTCCATGGGCGACACGGTCGGCGGCGCGAACAGCAGCGGGGATGCCTACGGCGGCATCTCTGAGGGTGGAAGCCCGGCTGTCGGTGGAGGCACCGGCGGCAACGCGAACAGCGGCGCGGCCACGGCCAGCCCGACCCAGACCGCCAACGGCGGCGCCGGCACCGGCAACGGTGGCGGCGCGTCCGCGAACGGCGGCTCGGCGTCGAGCGGCGATGCAACGGTGCACAACGAAGCGACGCTTCGCCAGCGGCTCCATCAGTCCGTCAACCTCTCTTTCATCTTCTAGAGAGCGAGGAGCGGGACGTTCGTGAGCAACGGTTTCGAGAGAGCAGCGTCGACAGGCCGCACGGCCCAGGCGGCGGACCGGCCGGCGCTGCCTCTCGGTCTCGGCGCTCACGAGCGCGAAAGGAGTCAGATGACACGACGTCGGCACCGCCGGCCTTCCGTATCCCGAGCGCGGTCGGCCGGCGGCAGTCGCCGCCGCTGAAGCACCAACGTCGACGGGCAGGCCCGCTGCAACATGCGGGCCGCCCGGCCCGACGTGCGCAACGATGCGCGGTGAGGGGAAACCTGGCCGTCTAGCCAGTTGAGCCTACGAGGCCGGCGCGCAAGCGTAGGCGTAGCTGAGATCTGCGGAGGGTCCTGTCATCGATACGCCGCCAAGAAGGACTGGACCAGGTTGGGTGCCTGGGCGCCTGGTGCGAACCGGCGCAGGCCTGCTGTCGCTCCTGCTCGCAAGCGCTGCGCTCTTCGCGGCGAGTGCGCGTGCCGACGACCCGACACCGCCTCCGACGGACCCGCCGGCGGTCACATTGCCCGCCGAACCTGATCCATCTCCCGACCCGTCTCCGCGCCAATCGGCGCCCCCCACGCCGAAGCCGACGCGCTCCAAACATGACGCGGTCGTGTCATCCCGACCACCGGTCGGAGCGGCGGCACCCGCACGGCTTCCCAACCCACTGCAGAAGAGAACGGAGCCGGCACCTTCAACGCCACGGGCTCGCGTCCGGCGTCCCACGCATCGTCACGCGTCGCGCGTCGCGCGCTTACAGGCACGGAGGCACACACACGCCACCTCGGCGCCCCAGATTCTGAGACGGCCGACACATGAACGGCTTGCGGTGGGCGCCATGCAGCCACTCGCGGCGCGAGCGGATGCGTCCTCCGGCCGCGGCGCTACGACGCCGCTGTTGATCTCGACCGCAGCGTTGCTCGTGGGCGTCCTCGGACTCTTCGTGCTGCGCATGCTCTCGCCGCGGCTTGTCGCAGTCACAGGGTTGCCGAGTCGTTCACGGCCGCCGCTGAGGGCGCGTCCTGCGCGGGCGCGGCCACCCCGGATACCCGCCCGGCCCGCGGCGCGCGTCGCGCCCGCTCCTCCGCCGGCCACCTCCCGTCCCGTACCACCGAAGCTCAGCGTCGAAGAGCCGCGGCGAGCTGTCACGCCTGAGGAGGCGGGATACAGCGTCGATCCGCCGAGAAAGCAGCAAGCGCTCGCGGCGACCTGCGAGATCCGCGTCTTCCGCGGCTACGTCAAGTCCCAGTTCTACGCCGCGGTGACGGCTTCCGACGGCCGGTCGCCGTACGCGGCCGGGACATCGCCGTGGTTTCGCTGGCGGGACACCGCCGCGCCGCCGCCTGAACCAGACATCGCTGGGGCGCGAGATCAGCTCCTCAAGGTGCTCGCGGCAGACGGCTGGGTCCGCGTCGGGCAAGGCGCGGAGTGGTACAGCGACCGGCTGGAACGAAAGGCTCGCGCGCTGTGACGATCCGGCGCTTGATCGCAGCGCTCGCTCTCGTCCTGATGGCGCCGTTGGTGGTTGCAGCCGCCGCGCAACCCGCCACCCGCCTCGCCGATGCAGACTCGACGCCGCCGTCGATCGTTCCGCAAGTGTCCGGAACCCCAGGAACCGACGGCTGGTTCACAAGCGCGGTCACGGTCGCATGGGTGGTGAGCGATGCGGAATCCGGCATTGCAGGCTCGTCGGGCTGTGATCCGACGACGATCTCCAGCGACACCACGGGCAGGACGCTCACCTGCAGCGCCTCGAACACCGACGGTCTGAGCGCGCAGGCAAGCATCGTGGTGAAAGTCGACACGACCGGCCCGTCGGTGACGGGAGAGCCGACGTCGAAGCCGACACAAAAAGGCTGGTACACCCAGCCACTCACGGTCGCGTTCGCGGGCACAGATGCCGTGTCGGGCATCTCGACGTGCGGTGCTCCGGTCGCCTACGGCGGACCGGACACGAAGTCCGCTGCCGTGAGCGGCTCGTGCACCAACGGCGCCGGGCTCTCGACCTCCCGAACGGCGACTTTCAAGTACGACTCGAGCCCGCCGGAGGTCACACCCTCGGTCAGCGGCAAGCTCGGGGCGAATGGTTGGTACACGGGTGATGTGTCGGTCAGCTGGTCGGTGTCGGACCCGGTGTCGGACGTCGACTCGTCGAGCGGCTGCGGCACCGCCACGTTGACCTCCGACACGGGGGGAACGACCTTGACCTGCTCCGCGACCAACGGCGCCGGTCTGACCACACAACGCTCCGTGACGGTGAAGATCGACCGAACCGCACCGGACACGACGATCACAGGCGGTCCGAGCGGGACGGCGACGACCGGCACGGCCTCTTTTACGTTCTCCGCCTCGGAGCCCGGAGCGACGTTCGCCTGCAGCCTCGATGCCGGCGCTTTTCAATCCTGCAGCTCACCGCAGACGTATTCGGGCCTCGCGGACGGATCCCACTCGTTCCAGGTGCGGGCGACGGATGGCGCCGGGAACAGCGATCAGACCCCGGCAGCGCAATCGTGGACCGTACGAGCGACGCCGCCGAACCTCAAGCTCCCCGGCGCCCTCACGGTCGAGGCCACGAGTGCCGCCGGGGCGAATGTGTCATACGCCGTCAGCGCCGACAGCTCCGGTGAGCCGATCATCGCCAGCGCGATTACGTGCTCACCCCCGAGCGGCTCAGCGTTCGCGCTGGGCACGACGACGGTGACCTGCAGCGTGACCAATAGCTACGGGGTGACGGCCTCGGGATCGTTCACGGTGACCGTCGTCGATACGACAGCGCCTCGTCTGACGGTGCCGACAGCGATGAGTCTCGTGGCTGCCGGTCCCGTTCCACGTACGAACCCCGCGCTCTCTGCCTTCCTCGCAGCGGCGCGGGCCGTGGATCTCGTCGACGCACATCCGACCATCACCACAGATGCACCGGCAACATTCGCGGCGGGAACCACCAAAGTCACGTTTACGGCCCGCGATGCAGCGGGCAACGCGGCCTCCGCGACGTCGACGATCACGATCGCGCCGCCCCCGCCGAGCTCAGGACCGCCGAGCGCGGGACCGCCGACGACATCAGCGGCTCCCGACCGGACACCTCCGGGAGACGTCCGAGCTCTCGAGGCAACTGCGGGAGACCGCTCGGTCACGCTTACGTGGAGCAACCCGCCGGATACCGACTACAACCATGTCGAGGTGTTCCGCTCGGTGGTCGGGCCGGGCGGCTCCCTCGAGACGAGCATCTACTCCGGCCGCACCAAGAAGCTCGTCGATCGCGGTCTGACCAACGATACGACCTATCAGTACGTTGTCGTGGCCGTCGACAAGACCGGCAATCGGGCCGGCGGCGCGGTCGTCACGGCCATTCCGAAGGCCGTACTCCTGCTCGCTCCGAAAAACGGGGCAAAGCTGTCGCGACCCCCCGTGCTCGCCTGGAACACGCTCCCCGATGCGACCTACTACAACGTTCAGCTCTGGCGGAATGGCGCGAAGATCCTCAGCGCCTGGCCGGTCAAGGCGCGTCTGGCCTTGCGCCGCCAATGGCGCTACGGCGGCCGCGTCCGTACGCTCTCCCCCGCCACGTATCGCTGGTACGTGTGGCCGGGCGTAGGCGACCGGGCCGACAAGAATTACGGCCCCGTGCTCGGCATGCAGACGTTCAGCATCACGAGGCGAAAAAGCTAGGGCAGGTCCCGCGCCGAGCAAGTCGTCGTTTTCCAGTGCGCGGTGACGGGATCGACCGCCGACCTCCTGCTTGTAAGGCAGCGTCGGCGGTTCAACGTGCAACATCGGACACCACCGGAAAGTCACGACTAGCAGGGGATTCGCGGACCAAGGGTGACCCCGCTCGTTCGCTGTGAAAAAACCGGGGGTTTCGGGTTTTCAAGCCGTTTCCGGCTCAAGCGAGCGGAGCGCCTCGACAAGGTCGTCGTCGAGCACGCCCGCCCCGAAGCCGCACAAGGCCGTTTCCGTCGCTCTCGACCCGGCCGGCGCCGAGCTCCTCCTCAACGACGGCTCTTACGATGCTTCGAGGCCAGCGTCCGGCGAGGCTGTGCGCGTCGTGCCACGAAAAGGGTTGTTCTCGGTCGCCTGCCCATCCACCGCGCGGGCGCGACGCTTCGAATCCCGCGACTGCTCGCCTCGGCAGGACTTGCACGTGTGCCGATGCGGTTCGAACCGCTCGAGCGGCTTT
>DATIDT010000021.1:0-3433 GCA_035456125.1 Gaiellaceae bacterium | reverse complement strand
TACCTCATGTACGGGTTCTTCAACACGATTCCGAAAGAGCTCGACGAGGCGGCGAAGATCGACGGCGCCGGTCACGCGCGCATCTTCTTCACGATCATCCTGCGCCTGGTCGCCCCGATCCTCGCGGTCGTCGGGCTGCTCGCCTTCATCGGCATCGTCAACGAGTACGTGATCGCGAGCGTGATCCTGATCGACACCGAGAAGCAGACGCTCGTCGTCGGGCTCACCAAACTGGTCTCGAACCCGCGCTACGCGGACTGGTCGGCGTTCGCGGCCGGAGCCGTGATGGCGGCCGTCCCGGTCGTCATCGTCTTCCTGCTGCTCCAGCGCTTCATCGTCGGCGGGCTCACGGCGGGCGCGACGAAGGGCTGACATGAGAGGCGGCCGAACGGCGGCGCGCGTGCGCCTGATGCTCGCGGCGACGGCGGCGGCAGCATCCGTCATCGTGTTGTCCGGCTGCTCCGCGCCGGCCATGCCGCAATCCGCGGCACCCGACGCCGGAGTGCAGCTGTTCCAGTGGCCGTGGTCGTCGATCGCGCGGGAGTGCGAAGACACGATCGCGCCCGCGGGCTTCGGGTGGGTGCTCACGTCGCCGCCGCAGGAGCATGTCGTGGGCGACCAGTGGTGGGTGTCGTACCAGCCGGTGAGCTCTGCGATCGAGTCGCGGCTCGGCACGCGTGACGAGTTCGCCGACATGGTCGCCCGCTGCGGAGCGGTCGGTGTCGACGTGATCGCCGACGCCGTCATCAACCACATGACGGGGCAGGATGCCGCAGGCACAGGCTCCGCCGGGACGCCGTTCGAGCACTACTCGTATCCGGGACTGTACGAGACCGGCGACTTCCACCACTGCGGGCTGACGCCGGGCGACGAGATCGACGACTACTCGTCGCGCGAACAAGTGCAGACGTGCGAGCTCGTGAACCTCGCCGATCTCGACACCTCCACAGCCTCCGTGCGCGAGCGCATCGGCGCCTACCTCGACGACCTGCTCTCGCTCGGGGTGTCCGGATTCCGGATCGACGCTGCGAAGCACATGGCTGCCGACGACGTCGCCGCGATCGCCGCCGACCTGCCCGAGGGCACGCGGATTCTGAGCGAGGTCATCCGCGGCGGAGCCGACGAACCCGTGCAGCCAGAGGAGTACACCGGGTTCGGCGAGGTGTTCGAGTTCACGTATGCGCGCGATCTCGGTCCGCAGCTGCGCGCGGGCAGCATCACCGATCCGAAGCTCGCCGCAGAGCGTCCACTGCACGTGCCGTCCGATCGGGCGATCGTGTTCCTCGACAACCACGACACCGAACGCGGCGAGGCCGATGTCACGTACCGCGACGGCGGGCTCTACCTCATCGCGAACATGCTGATGCTCGCCGACGACTACGGCACACCCGTCGTGCTGTCGGGCTACGCCTTCACCGATCGGGATGCCGGGGCCCCGGCCGACGCAGGCGGTGCGACGCTGGACGCCTCGTGCACGGGGGCTTCGGCCGCAGGCCCGCTCGACGAGTACGCGGACGGCGAGCGTACGTGCGTCCACGCCTGGCCCGCGCTCGCCGGCATGCTCGCGTGGCGCGCAGCGGTGGGCGATGCACCCCGGCTGCCGGGGGTGCACGAGGGCAAGGGCTACGGCTTCGAACGCGAGGGCCGCGGCGTGGTCGTGGTCAACCCCGGCGCGAAACCCGTCGCGATCGGAGTACCGACGACGCTGCCGGCAGGAGAGTACTGCGACGTCGTCTCGGGCGGGCGCGATGCGGCGACGCATGACGGATGCCGCGGCACGGCCGTCACGGTCGCCGACGGCGCTGCGAGGTTCGAGCTCGAGGGCAACGCGGCAGCGGCCATCCATGTCGGTTCACGCGCGGGGGAGTGAGGCGGCAGCATCCGCTCGTCTCCTGCCGGCGCGGCGCGCCCTGTCCGCGATCTGACCGCGTTCGTAGACTGGAGTGAACCTGGCGAGGAGGTTCCATGCGCCCGTTGACCGAGACCGAGATCCGATCGTCGTTCGTGAACGCCGGTCCTGACGAGCTGCGCGTGATGGCGTTGCCGGCGGACTTCCTGCTCGCGGACTGGGACCACCTCGACTTCTTCGCGTGGCGCGACCCGCGCACGCGCGGCCGCGGCTACCTGATCGCCGAGCTCGACGGCACGCCCACCGGCGTCGTCCTGCGTGCCGCCGACGGATCGTCTCGCGCGCACACCGCGATGTGCAACCTGTGCCACACGATGCAGCCCGCCGACCAGGTCGCCCTCTTCACCGCGCGCAAGGCGGGCCCGGGCGGCGAGCACGGCGACAGCATCGGCACGTACGTCTGCGCCGACCTGTCGTGCCACGAGAACGTGCGGCTCGCGGGCCCGTTGGCCCCGAACGAAGTGCGATCGAGCGTCGACCGGCGCATCGAGGGAACGACGGAGCGCACCGAACGATTCGTCGAGCGCGTGCTCGACGAGCCGGCCCGGCAGGACGAGCGCCGGGAGCCGGCACACGAGCATCAGCGGACGCGATAGGGAGCACATCATGGCCCGAGAACGAGTGGTCGTCGTCGGCGACGCGCTGATCGACGAGCTGCGCGACGATTCGGGGGTGCGCGAGTTCGTGGGCGGTGCGGCGCTGAACGTCGCCGTCGGTCTCGTGCGTCTGGGCGTGCCGGCCACCCTCATCGCGATGGTCGGCGATGACGAGGACGGCTCGCACATCCGTGCGTACCTCGCCGACTTCGGCGTCGAGCTCCTCCCCTCGCACGCCCCGTATGGCACCGCGCGCGCCGTCAGCACGCGCAGCGGAGGCGGTGAGCCGGTCTACGTGTTCAACGACGCGGCCAAGGCCCGCCGCATCCACTTCGGCGCGAACGAGCGCGCGGCGATCGCGGATGCCGCGATGGTCGCAGTCAGCGGCTTCCGTTTCGACGACGTCGCGCAGACGCTCGAGTTCGCCGAGGCCGTGCGCGAAGCGGGCGCCTCGCTCGCGATCGACCCCAACCCGCGGACGGGCATGCTGAGCGATCGCGCCGAGTTCGTCGGGGGCTTCGAGTCGCTCGCGGCAGGCGCCGCGCTCGTGAAGATCGGCGAGGACGACGCCGCGCTGCTCTACGGCGAGCCGCTCGATGCGCTCCGCGAGCGGCTGATCGACGTCGGCGTGGGTGTCGTGCTCGCGACGGAAGGCGCGGCGGGCGCGACGCTGGAAGTGGGGACGGATGCTGTCACCCGCCCGATCTCGGCCCTTCCCGGTCGGATCGTCGACACGATGGGCGCCGGAGACGCGGCGTTCGCATCGGCGATCGCGACACTGTGCCACGCAGACGTCGGCCTGGACACGTGGACGGCCGACGAATGGGGCGCGGCACTGCAGCGCGCGATGGACATCGCCGCCGCGACGTGCCGGTTCGAGGGGGCGCTGCTGCGGCTTCCGTCGGCGCTGGGCGATCTCGATCTCGAC
>DATIDT010000020.1:0-40078 GCA_035456125.1 Gaiellaceae bacterium | reverse complement strand
TGCCGACGTCCGCTACCGAGTACGACGAGCCGACGAAGAACTCCCGCCGCGCGAGGTGCGCGTCGAGCAGGTCAAGGACCTCGTACGACGCGTCACGGCGCCGCAGGGCATCGTCGTCGTCCGCCGACAGCCGGCCTGTGATCAACCGGAAGCGCAGGCCTCCCATCGTCGGCACGACGTCGGCCTGCTCGTAGAAGAGCCAGCGGTAGGCCTGCGGGGGTCGTCCGGCAAGAGCCGCGTGCCGCGCGCGAGGTGGAGGAGGATCGCATTCGACTCCTGCAGGAAGACTCCCGGCGGGTCCTCGAGGAGCGGCGTCGTGCGTGCGGGGTTGATGCGCGCGTACTCGTCCGTGAGCGTGCCGTCGCCGAAGCTGTCCACCGGGACCCGCTCGTACTCGACGCCAAGGTGGGCGAGCAGGAGGCGCACCTTGTAGCAGTTGGCCGACGCGACGTAGTCGTAGAGCTTCATGCCGCCGCTGAAACGTCCGCGCGACGCCATCTGTGAGGCAGCAGCAGCAGCACGAGCGCGACGAGCGCGAGGTCGCGCGCGAGCAGCACCCACGAGAGGCCGGGCTCGAAATCGAGCGCGAGCCGGAAATACCGGAACGGGAACCAGATCTGCGTCAGCACGAGCGCGGCAAGCAGGAGCACGCTCGCCCAGAGGCCGCGGCGGCCGCGGACGAGCGGCACGATGGGGATCAGCCAGATCAGGAACTGCGGCGAGAGCACCTTCCCGAAGGCGACGAAGGCACAGACCGCCGCAGCGCTCGCTCGGACGAACGCGGCGGGCGTCGCGGGCCCGCGCGCGAAGGCCCACCAGATCCAAAGGAGGACGGCGGCCTGGACGATGCTCGACACGACTGCGATCGCGTGCGCCGCACCGCCGGCGACGTTCTGCGAGCCGTGGCTGGTCTCGCCGGCGAGCGCGAACCCGAAGACGTTGTGCGCGACGAGCAGGAACGCCGCGCCAAGGCTCTCGACTTGCAGCGGGCGCTCGAGCTGCACCTCGAGGCTCTGCCAGACGCCGTGCGGCGCGAGCGCGACGAACGGCAGGACGACGAGCGCGAACACGCCCACCGTCACCGCAACGCAGACGAGCGCCTCGCGGCGGCCGTGGCGCTTCCACGTGTACGCGACGGACAGCGGTATCAGGACGCCCGGGTAGAACTTCGCCGCCGTCGCGAGCCCGAGCAGCACGTGCCCGAGCCGGAAGCGTTTGGACACGACCGCTGCGAGCGCGGCCGCCGCGAGCGCTGCGGGCCACAGGTCGAAGCGGCTGAGAATGACCGTTCCCAGCGCGAGCGGCGCCAGCGCGGCGAACAGGAGCGGTTCCCAGAGCGCGCCGCCGATCACACGGAGCGTCAGCGCCAGCGCGATCAGCGTGATCGCGCCGCACATCCACATCAGCGTCTCGAACGTGCGGCGGAAGCCCGGCCTGACGTCTTGATCGTGGCCGCCGTGCGAGACGAGGCCCGGCAGCGCGAACATGGGCAGCGCGCCCGGCGGGTACTCGAGGCCGAAGTCTCGGTACGGCACCTTTCCGTGCGCGATCTCGTTTCCGTACCGCTGGTACACGGGGGTGTCGATGATCTGAGCATGCGTGTAGAAGCCGTAGTGGAGCGCCGTCCAGGTCCCGACGAAGACGGCGACCGCGACGAAGGCCGCGAGCGCGACCTCGCGGTCAGACCGTCGCTTGTCGTCCACTGGCAATGACGGCGACGGCGACGAACGGCAAGAACCAGGGGATGTAGAGGTAGAACCAGTGCGTCAGCACGATCTCGAACCCGAGCAGCAGCGCCCCCGTCAGTGCCGCGAGCTGCAGCGGGCTCTTCCGCGCGGGCAGGAACGCGGCGGCCACGGCGCCGATGACGAGCAACCCCTCGAGTAGGCGCTGGACGAGGTGGAGATCGGGAAGCCCGCGTGCGTGGTACTGCCCCCAGTCCCAGAGCGAGAAGGGCGAATGGCGCGTGATCTGCGTCTTGACGGTGCGGTCGTAGAACGTGTGCGCCGCTCCGATGGGATGTGCGTCCAACAGAAGGATGGAGAAGGCCGCGACCGTCGCCAGGACGAACGCCGCGGCGAACGCGACCGCAGGTCTCGGCCGCCGGACCGGCCCGGGGTAGGTCAGCCACAGCGGCGCGACGACGAGCGTCGCGAACTTCGTCCAGCCCGACAGCGCGACGGCGATGCCGCGCCCCCACGCCGAGCTCGCGAAGATGAAGCCCCAGATCAGGAAGACCGGGACGATCGCGTCATTCGTGTTCGACATCAGGACATAGGTCGTGAAGGGAAACGCCGACCACGCGAGCGCGAGCGCGCCCGCGAGCTGTGCGCCGCCGTACCGTAAGCCGACGAGCGCCATTCCGAGCAGGCAGAGGAAGTCGAACAGCACGGACGTGAACTTCACCGCCGGGAGCGTGTCCCACTTCCCGGACCAGCCGAAGATCCCGTAACCCGGCAAGTACGCCTCGTATGCAACGGGGCCGTAGGTGTCTCCGAGCGGGTTCGCCGACTCGCAGCGGCCGTTGTGCTGGATGCGGTCACGAATCTCGCCGTTCGCGTCGGCGGGGCCGCAGGCCTTGAGGTCGCCCTCGTCCGGGAAATTCCCGTACGGGACGACGCCGGACGCGATCCGCTGCGCGCCGATCACGCCGGCGTATCCGACGTCGATGACATTGGAGCCGCCGCGGTAGTCGAGCCCGATCTTGAAGCCGCCGAGGAAGACCGCAACGCCGAGCAGCAGCCACGCCGGCCACACGGGCGCGCCGCGGTTCGGCCGGCCGCGCATGCCGATCCACACACAGCGCGCCAACAGATACGCCATCGGCGGATACGCAAGCGGCGCGCTTGCGAACACGTTCCCATGGTTGAAGTACCAGAGCGAGACCGTGAACGACAGCAGCACCAGCAGGTCGAGGTTCCGCCATGACAGCAGCCGGCGCAGGTCGGCGAGCCCGAAGAAGAACAGCGCGCAGAGCGGCAGCCAGTAGCGCGCGCTGTTGATGCGCGTGCCGCCGAAGGCGCCGGTGCCACCGCGCGCCATCGTCCACGCGACCTGCGGGCCGGTCCACGCCTCGGTGACGGCCTTCGTGACGTCGTCCACCTTGCCCTTCGCGATCTCGCCGGCCTTGGTGTCGAAGACGCCGACGTCCCAGCAGCCGCCTTTCGCCGCGAAGCCGCACTTCGACGGATCCGACTGGAACGACGCCGACGTGGACCGGCGCTTGACGGGATACCGGTCGAGCCAGTCGGCAACCTTGCCGTAGGCGACGAAGATCGCCGTCGCCTGCTGCTGCGTCAGGTGCTGCTGCGCCTTCGTGAACGGCGCAGCCGCGTGCGCCGTCGACGCGAAGACGAGCGCCGCGAGCGCAAGGATTACTGCCCTCCGCGGAATGACCAGAGCTTGTTGCCGATGAAGTTCGCCGGGGTGACGAGGACGATGGCGATCGCCTGCGAGACGATCTCTCCCGCCCCCAGCTCGACGAGGATGGTCAGGATCGCGAGGTTCCCGACGTACGCGAGCAGCGCGACGGTGAAGAAGCGGAGCCCCTGGAAGGCGAAGTGGCCGCGCGCGTGGCGGAACGTCCAGAGTCGGTTCAGGAGGTAGTTGTTCGTGACGGCAACGACGAACGAACCGGTCGCGGCGAGGCGGTAGTCGAGGTCTGCACCGTCGAGCAGCGCCGTGTAGACGGCGAGGTTCACGACGTATCCCGACGCGCCGACGACGCAGAACTTCGCCAGCTGCGCCCAGTTGTGGCGCTGCCGGAGGGCGTGGGTGGCGCGCGCGCGCAGACCCGGGGCGACTGCGGCGTCCCGCTGCTCCATGACCGCCGGCGAGCCTACCCGGTCACGCAGCAGTTCGGCGCGCAGGAGCGAATCCGAGTTTCGCGTCGTACGGGATGCGCTCCCCGCTTTCGAGCTCGACGGCGACGAGCGTTCCGTCGTTCGTGAAGACGACGTCGCGCAGCGCTCCGACACTCGTCTCCTTGCGCATGACCGGCTTGCCGCGCAGCGACTTCAGCGAGAGCGCGCGGGCGCGGTAGAAGCCGAGCTCGTCCTCCTCGAGCAGCACGAGCGGCGAGTGGATCGTCAACCCGTCGTCTCTGACGGCCGCCGTCGGCAGCGCCAAGAAGCGATGCTCCTCGTCGCCGCAGAGGACGTCCAGCCCGACGACGCGCAGCGTCTCGCGGTCGAGCAGCACGTCGACCGGCCGGCCCAGCTCGATCCCGTGCAGCCGGAGCGGCAGCGCGAGCACCTCGTTGCCTGAGAGCTCCTTCACCCCGACGCCATCGTGCCCGGGGCGAATG
Source organism: Gaiellaceae bacterium (assembly GCA_035456125.1). Classification (GTDB taxonomy): domain Bacteria; phylum Actinomycetota; class Thermoleophilia; order Gaiellales; family Gaiellaceae; genus 3-1-20CM-4-69-9. The sequence continues at coordinate 35,772 of DATIDT010000020.1, read as the reverse complement.
GTCAGAAACCCTCCTCGCCCACGAGGGGGACGAAGCGGCACGGCACCGATCTGAGCACGGCAGGCCCCTCCGGGCTCCGGACGATCACCTCGAGGCGCTGGACGCCGAAGCGGCCGACCGGCACCACCAGGCGTCCGCGTGGCTCGAGCTGGTTGTACAGCGTCTGCGGGAGGCGCGGGGCCGCAGCGGCGACCGCGATCGCGTCGAACGGCGCCCGCTCGGGGAGGCCGCGGGTGCCGTCGCCCACGTGCACTCGCACGCGCTCGTATCCCGCGGCGACGAGGTTCGCCCGCGCCAGCTCGGCCAGCTCCGGGATCCGCTCGATCGTGTCGACCTCCGCCGCGAGCTCGGCGAGGACGGCAGCCTGGTAGCCGGAGCCGGAGCCGACGTCGAGCACACGCTCGTCGCCGCGCAGCGACAGCGCCTCGCAGATCTTGGCGACCATGTACGGCTGCGAGATCGTCTGGCCGTCGCCGATCGGCAGCGCGGCGTCGTCGTACGCTCGGTTGCGCAGCTTCTCCGGGACGAACAGCTCACGCGGAACGCGCTCCATTGCGGCGAGCACGCGCTCGTCCTCGACGTCGCGGAGATGCAGGTCACGCGGCACGCGTGAGCCGCTCGACTCCGAAGTGGCGCAGGAACGTCGGCGTGATGTCGACGATCGACGCGGGCACCTGCTCGAAGCCGATCGCGAGCATCGGCACCTCGGAGTCGCCCGGGAGCAGCGAGCCGTGGCTGCCGCCGCCGGCGTGGTGCCGTCCGGCCAGGTCCGCGAACTCGACGCCCGGCGCGGCGGAGACGAGCACGTCGCCTGCGTTCGGGTTTTGCACCGCGGCCCATGCGCGCGCGCCGCCGTCGGGGTACTCGAACAGCGCGCCCTCGCGCTCGACGACGACTTCCTCCCCGTCGCGACGCGCGATCACGTCGTCCCCTTCACGAAAGAGCACTGTCTCTGCGGCGGGCTCGTCGTCGAGGCGCTTCGCGAGGCCGCGCGCGTCGAGAGGGCAGTCGGGCAGGCGGTAGACCATCCCCGCGCGGTTCGACGCCGTCACGAGGGCACCCGCAACGTCGGCGAACGCCGACTGCAGCTGCACCGAGCGCTCGACTCGTGTCTGCCCGTGATCGGAGCAGACGATGACGGCGTACCGCTCGAGGAACTCGTCCGGGCCGCCGGCGGCGTCGAGCAGCGCGCCGACTGCCGCGTCGCTGCGCGCGAGCGCTTCGAATGCACCCTCGGGGCCGTGCACGTGCGAGGCGAAGTCGTAGTCGGGGAGGTAGTAGACGAGGAGGTCGAAGCCGTCGCGCGTCACGAGCCAGCGACCCACCGCCGCCGCATAGCCGTCGATCGACCCCTGCGCACGGCCGAAGACGGCGAGCGGCGCGCCCGTCTGGTCCGACTCGAAGAGGTTGTAGAAGAAGAACCGCTTGGGCCCGTACGCCGGGATTGTCACACCCGGCAGCGTCGGCCGGTGCCGCGTGCGTCCGCGGTAGCACGTGATGTTGATCGCGGCCGTCGTGTAGCCGGCATCCTCGAGCGCCTCGTACACGGTGACGGCGTCGTGCGCGAGATGAAGCCGGTTCATGTTGATGATCGCGTCGAGGATCGACCGCGTCATCCCGGCCGCACGGACCGCGGCGAAGGACGAGCCGTACTCGACGAGACGTGTGCGCTCGCGGTCGTACCAGACGAGGTGCGGGATGTGATGCACGTCCGGGTGCGCGCCGGTGGCAAGCGACGACAGGCACACGGGCGTCAGCGAGGGAAAGGTCGAGACGGCTCGCGCGTACTGCCCGTGCTCAGCGAGGAACGACAGTGCGGGCGCGCGCCCGTCGCCCACCGCGGCTTCGAAGACCGACGGCGTCAAGCCGTCGATGACGATGAGAATTGTCTTCTTGGTCGCGGTCGTGGCCGGACTCGGATTGTGTCGACCGGTCATTTCAGACGGGTCGGAGGCAAAGCCTCCGACCCTGGACGCAGCACCGCAAGTCGGCTCTTAGCGGCGGTCGTGGCTGGGTCGGATTGTGTCGACCGGTCATTTCAGACGGATCGGAGGCGAAGCCTCCGATCCTGGAGGCGGTACCGCAAGTCGGTGCCTCAGTCTCGGGCAAGTGAGCGCAGCCCCGCGTAGCGCTCCGGCGCACGGCCGCGCAGGCGTCCGGCGAGGGCGGGCACGAGCGCGGCCTCGAGGTAGCCGGCGACGGGGATCCAGGCGATCGCGGCGAGCACGACTGCTGCGAGACCGACGAACACGGCGATGCCGAAGCGCGCGCCGCCGCGGCGCAGTGTTCCGGTCACCACCTGCGCGGATCCGACCGCGCCGAGCACGCCGCCGACAGCGCCTCCGAGCGCTTCGTCCCACTGGCCGAGCGCGAAGCCGATCGCCACGCCGATGCCGGCCGCGACCACGAGCGCGGCCGTCAGTCCGATGCGCGTGCCGGCGAAGAGCCCCGCGACGAGCACGCCGACTGCAACACCGAGTCCCGCGCAGACACCGATCCAGTACCAGGATCCCACTTGCAGCCAGTGTAGTTTGAACCGGCTGTCGACCGGAGATAACGGGGTTGCCGCTCCCCCGCGGTCGACATCTTTGAGGAGGTACAAGATTGAGTGACGACAAGCCTCTGCTCGTCTTCTTCACGTCCGCGCGTTCGGGTCCGGCTCGCCGGATGGAGAGCCTCCTCGCGCATCTCGCGCGCAAGGAGCGCACGCGCATGCGCGTCATGCGCGTCGAGGTCGAGGAGCAGCCGGAGCTGGCCGAGAAGTTCAAGGTCACGGCCGTGCCGACACTGGTGCTCGTCAAGCAGAAGAGGGCCGTCGAGCGGTTCGAAGGACGTGCGAGCGCGCCGAAGATCGAGGCGATGCTCGCGCAGCACCTGCCCGCGCCCGCAGCGGCCTAAAACCGGTTACATCCTCTTGCCGTAAGTGAAATGACGCCTCGGCGCCACTGCCCCGGTGCCGAGGCGCCCCCTCAGAACGGGGCAGGCAAGGAGGGCAGGGGGAATGAGGCGAAAGGCCTTCTACGCGGCGCTTGCCGTCAGCGCCGCGTCACTCGCCGTTGCGGCCTACGCGCTGGCCGGCGGGTCGGGACCGGGGTTCAACCATCTCGCCGCGACGCTGAGCGGCTACCAGGAGACGCCGTCGATCTCGACGACGGGCACGGCGGACTTCACGGCAGACATCGCCAAGGACGGACAGTCGGTGTCATGGCGGCTGAGCTACGCGAACCTCGAGGGGAACGTGCTGCAGTCGCACATCCACTTCGGCCAGCGCGGGGTTGCCGGAGGCATCTCGGTCTTCCTGTGCACGAACCTCGGCAACGGCCCGGCGGGGACGCAGGCGTGTCCGGGGCCGCACGACGGCACGATCAGCGGGACGTTCGGGCCAGCCGACGTGATCGGCCCGACAGCGCAGGGCATCGCGCCGGGCGAGTGGGATGAGCTCATTGCTGCGATCGCAGCCGGAAAGGCATACGCGAACGTCCACTCGTCGATCTGGCCGGGCGGGGAGATCCGCGCCCAGCTGAACGAGCCGGACCCGCACAACTAGCGACTACTGCTGTTCGAGCCGCCGGATCACGGCGAGGCCGAATTCGGCGGCTCGAGCACCATCGACCACACGGTGGTCGAAGGTGACCGACACGTAGCCGACACGCGCAGCGGCGACGTGGCCGTCGCGCACGACCGGACGCTCGGCGATCCGGCCGATGCTGAGGATCGCAACCTCCGGATGATTGACGAGCGGCGTCTGGAACAGACCGGCGAGCTTTCCGGCGCTCGTCACGGTGAACGTCGAGCCGCGCAGCTCTCCGGCCGCGAGCGTTCCGGCGCGCGCTCCCTCGGCGAGCCGCTCGACGTCGGCGTGCAGCTCGTCGACCGACCGCGTGTCGCAGTCGCGCACGACCGGCACGACGAGCCCCTCCTCGGTCTGCACCGCGACGCCGAGGTCGTAGCGGTCGAGGTACACGATCTCGTCGCCCTCGAGCCGCGCGTTCAGCTCCGGAAACTCCCGCAGAGCCTCGGCACATGCCTTGAGCGCCGTCGCCACGAGACGCTTCAGCTCGACCTTGCTGAAGTCGCACTCCTCGACCCAGGTCATGGCCGGAACGTCCCGGTGTGCGCGCGACATGTGCTCGACGATCAGCCGGCGGACGCCGCGTAGCGGCTCGCGGCGGCCTTCCTGCGGGGTCGCCGCGCCGCGCACGTCCTGCTCGGTGATGCGCCCTTGCGGTCCGGTACCGACAAGCGAGTCGAGGTCGACGCCGAGCTCCTGCGCGACCTTGCGCACGAGCGGCGTCGCCTTCGCCTTCTCCTGTGGCTTCTCTCGAGGCGTCTCCTGCGGTTCCGCAGCCGAGGTCCCGTCGCTGCCGATCACGACGAGGACGGTGCCGACCGGCACAACCTTTCCCTCCTCGACGAGGATCTGCATCACCGTGCCCGCCGCCGGCGACGGAATTTCGACGGTCGTCTTGTCCGTCTGGACCTCGACGAGCGGATCGTCCTCGGCGACCTCCTGCCCTTCGGACACGAGCCAGCGCGCGATCTCGCCCTCGGTCAGGCCCTCCCCGAGGTCGGGCAGCTTCAGCTCGTACGCCATCAGCCCATTCTTATCGCGTCGTCTCGAAGGACCGCGTGCACACCTTTGACGCCGTTGACGATCTGCGTGACGCGCAGGTCGACGGCGACGCTGCCGAGGGCGATCGCGTACCCGCGCTCGATCTGGAGCTCGCGTTCCATCAGCTCAAGCATCGTGCCGATCGCCCGCTCGGCTGCGAGATCGAGGTCCTCGTCGAAGCCGAACGCGATCCAGGCTCGGGGGACGCGTGCGACCGGCGAGCGCAGCTCGAGCTCCGAGAGGTCGAACGTCAGCTGCGCGCGCTCGACGAAGCATTCGATCGCGGTGCCGGACAGCTCGCCGTCGGCCTGCGCCGCATGGCCGTCACCGGCGGACACGTTGGCGCCGTCGACGCTGATCGGCAGGTAGAGCGTCGTGCCGGCGACGAGCTCCTTGCAGTCGATGTTGCCGCCCCACCGCCGGGGCGGGCCGGTGGAGTGGATGCCGTCCTCGTCCGGCGGCATCCCGATCACACCGAGGAACGGCGCGAGCCGCACGATCGCACCGCGGTCGTCGACGCCCGTGGCCGCGTCCGCGTCGAGAGTCCACTCGACGCGCGTGTCGGGCGCGAACGTCTCGCCGAACGCTCCGGGCCGCACCTCGTCGATGTGCACGACGAGCGTCTGACCGGCGCGCGCCCCGCGCACCTCGACAGGCCCGACGAGCGCATGACCGGCGTCGAGCTCCTCGTCGCGCGGCTCGAACGTCTCGTCTGGTGCGACCCGCCAGCCGGCGTTCGGGCACGAGAACGCCACCGCGTCGCCGGGATCGACCGTTGCGATCGGCGCAAGGTCGCGCGAGAAGTGCCCGTGCAGCGTGCGCCGCTCGTACGGAAGCTCGTGGATCACGCGCGGGGCGCTCCGATCCATGCGTCCGTCGGCGCGAGCAGCACGCGCAGTCCTGCCCGTTTGCCGTCGGAGAAGAACTCCACCAGCGACACAGCCTGCCATTCGCGGGCGTCGATGCCGGCCGCCGTCTCGGCGGGGACGTAGCCCGCCTGGAAGCGGCGCCCCGCGTCCCAGATGCCGATTGCGTTCGGGTCGTGCTCGTTCTCCGGCTCGGCGACGAGCTCGAGCCGCTGCCCCGGCGCGAACGCGTCGTCCTGCAGCGCCTCGAGGCGGTACGACGATCCGGCGACGCCGATCACGTGGATGCGCGGATCGTCGCGCAGGACGAGCTCCTCCGTCGCTGCGTCCCGGAGCCGGTAGCCCTCACGCGTCCGCTCGAGCCACAACCTGAGTCTTCCTCCTCCCTCCACCACGTAATTAAAGGCTGGAGTCAGACCCTTCGGGTCAGACCCCGTCAAGGCCGGAGCGGAAGCGAAGCTTCCGCGCAGGCGAACTGATGCGACGCGCGCACGCGCAGCCTGCTCGCGCCGCACGGATGAGAACAGTCGCCCAGCACCATTGGAGCGCGCGGGCTGTGCCCGCGCGCGTTCCCCGCGAAGCGGCGTACCTAGAACTCGAGTAGTCGCCGCACAGCGGCGGCTACTCGCTCTACCGACGGCATGTAGGCGTCCTCGATCTGCCAGTACGGGTACGGAACGTCGTAGCCGGTGACGCGCAGCACCGGGCCGCGCAGGTCGAGAATCGCCTTTTCGGCCAGCACTGCCGCGAGCTCGGCGGCGAAGCCGCAGACGCGCGGCGCCTCCTGCACGATCACGACGCGTCCTGTCTTCGCCGCGGACGCGAGCAGCGCATCCTCGTCGAGCGGCTTGAGCGTGCGGATGTCCAGCACTTCGACCGACACATCCTCGAGCACATCGGCGGTCTGCTCGCACAACGGCACCATCGACCCGTACGCGACGAGCGTGACGTCGTCCCCCTCGCGCGCGAGCCGCGCCTTGCCGAGCGGCACGACATGCTCCCCCTCGGGCACCTCGCCCTTCAACGTTCGGTAGTGCAGCTTCGGCTCGAGCACGACGACGGGATCCGGATCGCGGATCGCCGCGGCGAGGATCCCCTTCGCGTCGCTCGGCGTCGAGGGAATCGCGACCTTCACGCCCGGCGTGTGCACGTAGTACGTCTCCGGTGAGTCGTCGTGCAGCTCGGGCGCGCGCACACCGCCGCCGTAGGGCATCCGCACCACGAGCGGAAACGACATCTTCCCGCCCGTGCGCCAGCGATAGCGGCCGACGTGCGTGATCAGCTGGTCGAGGCACGGGTACGAGAACGCGTCGTACTGCATCTCGCAGACGGGTCGCCACCCCGCCATGCACAGGCCGACCGCGCCGCCGAGGATGCCGGCCTCGGCCAGCGGCGTGTCGAAGCAGCGATCGGGGCCGAATCTGTCGCGGAGCCCTGCCGTTGCGCGGAAGACGCCGCCCGCGCGCCCCACGTCCTCCCCCAGCACCATCACGGACGGGTCGCGCTCGAGCTCGACATGGAAGGCGTCGTTGATCGCCTCGACGATCGAGAGCTCAGCCAAGCGTCGTCCGCAACTCCTCGAGGTCCGAGCCGAACGACGCCGGCGGGTCACCGTACGCGTGATCGAACAGGAGCGAGACGTCCGCGGGCGGCTCGGCCTCCGCCGCCGCGATCCCCGCGCGCATCGCGTCCGCCGCCTCGGTACGGATCGACTCCGCGAGGTCGTCGTGAAGGATGCCGGCGCGCCGCAAATAGCCGTCGAAGCGTCCCACGCACTCGCGCTTCCGCTCCTCCGCGACGCGCTCGAGATCGATGTACGCGCGCGGGTCGTCGGCGGTCGCATGCGGAGCCGTCCGGTACGAGAACGCCTCGACGAACGTCGGGCCCTCGCCTGCACGCCCCCGCGCCACCGCTTCGCGCGCCGCCTCGTAGCACGCGAGCACGTCCGTCCCGTCGACGCGCACGCCCGGCATGCCGTAGCCGATCGCCTTGTCCGCGAGCGTCTCCGCGCGCGTCTGCGCCTCGAGTGGCGTCGAGATGGCCCACTGGTTGTTGTTGCAGAGCAGGAGCAACGGCGCGGCGGTCACGGCGGCGAAGTTCGCCCCCTCGTGGAACGAGCCCTCGGACGTGGCGCCGTCGCCGAAGAACGCGACGGCGCACGCTCGCTCGCCCTTGAGCTTCTTTCCCCACGCAAAGCCGGCGGCGTGCGGCACGTGCGTCGCGATCGGGACGCAGATCGATGCGACGTTGTAGTCCTCGGGATTCCACCAGCCGGCGGGATGCCCGCGCCACCACGACAGCACCGTCGCCGGCGGCATGCCGCGCAGCAGGCCGATCGCCGACTCGCGGTACGAGGGGAAGATCCAGTCCTCGTCGTCGAGCGCGTGGACGACGCCCACCTGCATCGCCTCGTGGTTCCAGAAGATTGCGTACGTGCCGATGCGGCCCTGGCGGTGATAGACGAGCGAGCGCTCGTCGTACGTCCGCAGCAGCACCATCGAGCGGTAGAGGTCGAGCAGCTCCTGCTCGCCGAGGCCGTCGACCTCGCGGTCACCCACGCCGTCGGCGTCGCCGATCACACGCCGCAGGTCGCGCTCGGCCGGAAGCACCGCCATTGCGGGCGAAGCCTACCCCGGCTTTGTCAGCGGCCGAGCGCCACCGAGCGCGCCGCGGCCAGGACAGGGTCGCGGCCGGCGAAGAAGCTCCCCGACGAGAGCGGCACCGGAACACGCGGTTCGGTCGCAAGCCGCTCGTCGTCCGGTGACGAGAGCTCCCAGTAGATGTGCGCGACGTGGAGCACGAGGCCGGTGGCCGGCAGCAGCGTCGGCACCGAGTCGCCGTAGAGGTTGGGGCTCCCGCCGCTCGGCTCGCCGACGAAGACAGGCTTCCCCACGAGCTCGAGCTCGGTGATGAAATTCTCGGCTGCCGAAAACGTGACGCGCGAGATCAGCACGACGACGCGCTTCGTCTTGCCGACCCGCTGGATCGCATTCACCAGCGGGTGATAGGTGAGGTTGTTGCCGCCGCCGTTGTTACGCATGTCGACGATGACGGCCCGCAGCTTCCTCGTCCTCGCCGCCTTCAGCAAGCGCTGGGCGGCTGGGTACGTGTTGCCGGTGACCTCGTTGTAGCCGAGGTAGTAGATGCGACCCGACGCGAGCTTCGTCGCCCAGAGCGCCGTGTTGCGTCGCTTGATGTACGCGGGGACCCGGCCGGTGATCGCCTGCGGCAGGAGCGGATGCGCGAGGTCGCCGATGCCGCGCGCGAAGGCGCCGGCCGTGACGGGCGTCAGCTCGGCGTCGAATGGGGCGCCGTTGCGTTCGAAGCTGAAGCGAGCGGGACCGACGTCCGGCACGAGGTGCAGGCCGTGCAGCACCTCGGGCGTGTTCAGGTATCCCGGCGCGAGCAACTCGAGCGTCGACTCGTTGTCGTGCGGCACGAGGGGGCGCACGGCCGCGAGCACGTCGTCCAACGGGTGGCCGTTGATCGCGACGAGCCGGGCGCGCAGGAGATTGCGGCCGCCGACCTGCCCCACGATGTAGACGCCGTCCGAGAACGCGTAGAGCTGGATCGGGTACGCGTGCTGGGGCCGCCGATCGCCCGGGTCCATCGGGAAGATCCCGGTATGCCCGTTGCGTGGGCCGGGCAGCGCCGCCAGGCGCATCAGCTCGACGAGCAACTCGTCCTCGTTCAGGCTGTCGGCACGCGCGGTGAGATCCGCGACGGCCGCGTCGAAGTCGGCCCGCGCAAGGTTGCGAAAAAGGTTCGGGTGGTCGTCTCGAAGATGCTGCGCCGCGAGCTGCACGTCGGCCGCCTGCGGCGACAGCGCGAGGGCGGCGGCGGCCACCAGCGCGGCGATCATCGGGCCAGCTCCCGCTTTGCCTTCGCCAGCCACCGCAGGCGCGCCGGCATCAGCTCGAGGCCGTACTCGAGCGTCAGCGCGCCGTAGGGCGTCGCCGGCGAGATCGCCTGATACTCAGCGAGGAATGCACGCTGCACCTCCGCGTAGTCGTCGAGCTGGCGGAGGAGCGCCTCGCGCGAGCCGAGCTCTGCGAAGAACACCTTCAGCATCAGCTCGTCCCACGACTTGGGCGGCGCGTTCTCGAGCCACTCGCGCACCGCGTCACGGCCGGCGCGCGTGGGCCGGTAGAGCTGCTTGTCGGGGCGGGCGCTCTGGCGCACAGTTCGACGGCTGGCAAGGCCGGCGTCGACGAGCCGCGGCAGGACGGCGTAGAGCTGGCTCTTCGCCGGCGCCCACATGTGCGCGACGCTGCCTTCCGCGCGCTTGAGCAGGTCATAGCCCGAGCGCTCGCACTCGGAGAGCAGCCCGAGAATGACGCCCTCCGTCGTCGTGAGGCTCGTAGTCTGCTGCGGAATAGTCCGCACCGGACTATCAGCCTAGCACGGTCACCGCCCGTCGTTCGGCCTCGAAGACCGCCTCCGTGACGTCCCCGAGGTCCTCTCCGTCGGCCTGCAACGGCAGCGGGGAGTCACAGCGCACCTCGATGCGGTCGAGGTCGTGGCCGCGAAATGCGTTGCGCGCCGGGCGTCCCGTCGCGAGTGCGAAGAGAAGCGGCGGCAGCGTCCTGGGAGTCAGAGACCTCGGCGCGAGGAAGTCGAGGCCGTCGGCGAACACGGCCTCCGGCGCCGTCTGGATGGCGAGCGCCTTCAAGAAGGTGTAGGGCGTTCCGTTCGAGACGAGCACGAGCGCCGCCCGCCCGTAGCCGGCGATCTCGAGCACCGGATCGAAGCGTCCGCGCCGCTCGAGGATGAGCTTCGCGAACGTGCCGACGAAGGCGACGTCGCCGGGGCGCTGCCCCTCGGCGGTGCGGCCGCGCTCGTCGATCTTGCGTACCGCCTCGGCGTCGATCCCGATCCCCGAGCCGAACGCGAAGCGCCGGCCGTTCACTCGGCCCGTCGAGATCTGGTGCGTGCGGTCCTGCGCGAGCGCGTCCGCGAGGTAGTCCGCGGCCTCCACCGGGTCGCGCGGCAGCCCGAGCGCGCGCGGCAGGACGCTCGTGCCGCCGCCCGGGATGAAGCCGACCGGTAGGTCGTTCCGCTCGACGCCGTTCAGCACCTCGTTGAAGCCGCCGTCCCCGGAGAAGACGACGACGGCGTCCGCCTCGGCGGCCTCGCGCGCAAGGTCGACGGCGTGGCGTGGGCGCTGCGTCCGCACCGTGCGGACGAAGGCGCTGCGCATGAGCGCGTGCTCGACGGCTGCCAGCGTCTCGTCGTCGACGCGCGACGCGAACGGGTTGACGATGAGCACGACGCGCTTCATCGTCCGCAAGCGACGGTCACCTAACGCGGCGACGCATAGCCGCGCATCCCGTCGAGCAAGACGTCGAAGAACCGGTCCGCGAGCGCGCCCGTGTCCGTGTCGGGCCGGAGCCACGTGTAGGCCCAGTTCGCCGCGGAAAGCGCGAGCAGTGTCGCGGTCGCGTCGTCGAGGTCGGTGCGGAGGCCGCCGAGCTCGCGGCCTTCGCGGAAGAGGGCGCGGAACCGCTCCTCGTAGCGCCGCCGCTCGGCGACGAACTCCTCGCGGCGCTCGCCCTCGAGGTAGCGCCACTCGCGGATGAAGACCGTCGCGACGTCGAGCTGCTCGGCGACGACGCGCAGGTGCGCCCTGAGCGCGAGGCGGATCTTCTCCGTCGCCGGCAGCGCGTCGTCGATCGCATCGAGCGCCTCGTGGAAGGCGGCGGCGCCGTCGTGCGCGACGTCCCAGAGGAGGTCGGCCTTCGAGTCGATGTGAGCGTAGAGCGAGCCCTTCTGGACGCCCATCGCCTCGGCGAGGTCGCCGATCGACGTCCCGTGGTAGCCCTTCTCGGCGAAGAGCCGGGCGGCCTGGCGCGTGAGCTCGTTTCGCCTCGTGCCCACCCTGGTACCCTAACGATCGTTAGGGTCGATGACCGAGCGCGAACAGGCATTCCTCGAGTACGTCCAGTCCGGCGGCCAGGTCGAGGCGAGCGACTGGATGCCCGACGACTACCGGGCGAAGCTCGTCAAGTTCATCGAGATGCACGGCAACTCGGAGCTGATGGGCGTTCTACCGGAGCGCGAGTGGATCCTGCGCGCTCCGACGCTGCAGCGGAAGCTCGCGCTGACCGCGAAGGTGCAGGACGAGGTCGGCCACTCGCAGCTCATCTACCGCGTGGTCGAGGATCTCGGGAAGCCGCGCGAGCAGTGTCTCGACGACCTGATCTCGGGCAAGGCGAAGTTTCACAACGTCTTCCACTACCCGACGAAGACGTGGGGCGACGTCGGCGTGATCGCGTGGCTCGTCGACGCGGCGGCGATCATCTCGCAGAAGGCGTTGCTCAAGTGCTCGTACTCGCCGTACGCGCGGATCATGAAGAAGATCTGCTGGGAGGAGTCGTTTCACATTCTCCACGGCCGCGACGTCGTGCTGACGATGATGAACGGAACCGACGAGCAGCGTGAGCTCGTGCAGGAAGCGCTCAACCGCTGGTGGGGGCCGCTGATGCAGTTCCACGGCAATCCGATCCCGAAGGACGAGGATCCGATGTACATCTGGCGGATCAAGTCCCAGGGGAACGAGGAGGCGCGCCAGCAGTTCCTGGACGGCTATGTCCCGCAGATCTGGGAGCTCGGCCTGACCGTGCCGGATCCGAAGCTGCGCAAGAGCGACGACGGCGTCTGGGAGTACACCGAGCCCGACTGGGACGAGCTCCGCAGTGTCGTCACCGGCCACGGCCCGAAGTCGCAGGATCGGCTCGACCTGCGCCGGCGTGCACGCGAGAACACTTCGTGGGTGCGCAGCATCGTGCTCGCGCGGGCCGCGTGATCTACGAGGTCTTCCGCCAGGAGCGGAAAGGCCAGCCGCTGCAGCACGCCGGCTCGGTGGAGGCGCCCGACCGCGCCTTCGCCGACGTGTACGCACGCGAGCAGTACGGCCGCCGCGGCGAGTCGACGTCGCTCTGGATCGTCCCGCGCGACGCGGTGATCGAGATCGACGACTTCGTCGACGAGCTCAACCGCAACTACCACCGCGTCGACGGCTATTCGCTGAAGGAGAAGCTGAAGGAGGCGCGTGAAAGAGCAGCTTCCGCGAAGAGTGCTGACGCATTTTCCGCGGGTAAAGGCTAGGACTTCGCTTCGCTCGTGAATTTATGGAAGAGGAAGTACAGAAGACCCTTTTAGAGATCGCTGACGACGAGCTGATCCTCGGCTGGCGCGACTCGGAGTGGACGGGCATCGCGCCGGTGCTCGAGGAGGACGTCGCCTTCTCGTCGATCGCGCAGAACGAGATCGGCCATGCGCGTGCTTTGTACGAGCTCGTCGCGCGCGAGCGCGGCACGACGGCCGACGCGCTCGCGTTCGACCGCGCCCCGGACGAGTACCGCAACTCGCGCCTCGTCGAGCTGCGCCTGCTCGACTGGGAGAAGACGATCGCGCGCCACTGGCTGTACGAGCAGGCCGACGCGGAGCGCCTCGAACGGCTGAAGCAGTCGGGTGACGCAGAGGTCGCCGGCCTCGCCGCCAAGATCGACCGCGAGGAGGCGTACCACCGCATGCACGCGAAGATGTGGTTCGACCGGCTCGAGGGCCAGCCGCGGTTCACAGCCGCGCTCGAGGAGCTGCGACCACTGCTCGACGAGGGCCGGGAGGAGCACACGCCGGAGCTCGGCGAGCTCTGGGAGGAGATGACGATGGTGCGGCGCTCGCAGCCGGCAGGGACGAAGTGGTAACCAGGGAGCAGGTCTGGGACGCGCTCGCCGAGATCCCGGACCCCGAGATTCCCGTCATCTCGCTCGTCGAGCTCGGCGTGATCCGCGACGTCGGCGTCGAGAACGGCATCGTTCGCGTCGGGTTCACGCCGACGTTCCTCGGCTGCCCGGCGCTCGAGGTGATGCGCGACGCGATGGCGGAGCGCATTCGCGAGCTCGGTGCGGATCCCGAGATCGAGGTGCTGGCCGACGACTCCTGGTCGACCGACCGCATCACACCCGAGGGACGGGCGAAGCTCCGCGCAGCAGGCTTCGCACCGCCCGCGCCCCGCGAGGCGTCGGCGCCGACGCTCGTGCAGCTGCAGTCGAGCGTCTTCCGCTGCCCCTACTGCGGCTCGGCCGACACCCGGCTCGAGAACATCTTCGGGCCGACGCCGTGCCGGTCTCTGCGCTACTGCACGAGCTGCCGCCAGCCGTTCGAGCAGTTCAAGACGATCTAGGCGTCTTGCTAGCGCACTTCGAGCGCACCGATCTGAAGTAACTCGCGCACTGCCTCGAGCGAGTCGCGTTCGAGCTTGGAGTGCTTTGCGGCGGACAGCTCGCGACGTTTGGCGGCGGCGCCGATCAGCTCGCGCAGGGGGCGGCGGCCGTCGAGCGAGGCGATCACGTCGGGCACACCGGGCGCCACCTCGAGGTCGGAGCACGTTCCCTCGGACAACCGGATCCGCGCTTCCACCACGGCTGGTGCGCCCGCGTCCGGCTCCAGCTCACTCTCGAGCACACACGCCAACTCGAGGGACATGGGCAGGTCGAGCAACTCGTCGTCCGTCTCGACCCGGGCGAGCCGAGCGCGCATCGCGAACGCGCGCCGGATCTGCTCGTCGGCCTCCTCGACCTCGTCCGGCTCGATCGGGTCGACGCGCACCTCGCCGCCTCCGGCCCGCTTGTGGAGCAGCACCGCGCCCTCGCTGATCCAACGCACGCCAAGCTCGTCGAAATACGCCGTCCACTCGTCGAGCGCGCAACGGAACGCGTCCGGGTCCCCGGCCAGCTGGGAGTTCCACGTCTTCGCGTGGCCGAGCGGGTCGGCATTCCAGCCCGGCAGGATCCAGCCGTCGCAACCCGAGTCGGCGATCCACTCGAACGCGCGCTCGTCGGGCGCGTCCTCGTCCTCGGCGAGCCAACTCACGATCAGGGTCGCGTAGCCGCCGTCACGGAGACGCGCAGCCGCCTCGCGCACCACGCGCTCGGACACCTCGTCCGCCCGGAAGCCCGAGTCGCGGTACGCCCAGCGGTTCTCCGGCGAAACGACGTAGGGCGCGTTACAGGTGATCAGATCGAAGGTCTCGCCGGCGACGGGCTCGAACAGGCTGCCGGACCGGCATTCCACATTCGTGACACCGTTGAGCGCTGCGTTCAGCTCGGTGAAGGCGATGGCCCGCGGGTTGACGTCCGTCGCGACGACGCGCTCGGCGTGAGCGGCTGCGAGCAACGCGTGGACGCCGCTGCCGGTGCCGACATCGAGAGCGCGCGCGACTCGTGCGCGCGGTGTGAACGAGTCGCAGAGCCGCGAGGTGGGCGTGTAGACCGCGACGTAGTCCGATGGGTCGTCGCCCTGCGCGAATCCGTCCGCCGTGACGAGGAACCGGTCGATCGGCAGGATGCGCACGCGCGGGACGACCTCGCGGCCGATCTCCGCCAGTCCCGTGGCCTGGAGCGCGTCGACTCCTTCGCGACCGAGCGTCTCGACGGCCTCTTCCCTGCCGACGGGCCGCTGCAGGAAGAACAACCGGACAACCGTCGAGAGCCGGCCGCGCCCGAGCCTGCGCTCCTCGGCCGGCGCATCCTCCTCGCCGATGGAGAACGACTCCTCGCCGAGCAGTTGGTGTACGCCGGATTCGGAGTAGCCGATCCCGCGCAGCGCCGAGCCCAGGCTCTCGGCGGCGCGAGTGTCCGGAATCGGAAAGCTGCTCACTGCGCTGCATGATCGGCTACACGCGAGCCACGTGGTGCAGCACGTCCTTCGTACGAAGGTCTAAGCGGTTCGCCGGGCTAGACGGCGCTCTCGAACATGTCCGCACCGGCGCGCTCGGGCGGCGCGCCGCAGACGAACACGACGAGCTGGTCGTCGCCCTCGTTCACGATCTGGGCCACAGTGCCTGCCTCGACATGAACGATCCCGCCGACGGGGACCTCCCGCCGCTCGGGCGGATCGCCGAGGTACATCGTCAGCGTGCCGCGCACCGGCACGAACGTCTCGTCCTGCACCCGCTCGGCGTGACGAGGCCCAGCCGCGCCGGGCTCGTGGCGGATCAGGTTCGCACGGGTGTGCTGGAGCCCGGCGAGCTCCGTGAGCGCGGCGCGAAAACGTCCGGGATCGCGCTCATACTCCTCCCACTCGAGCGCCTCGGCGTCGACGACGTGGAATCCCACGCACGCTCGAACGCGGGCGTCGCGTCCGGAATTCCCTAGGCCTTCGCCGGCGCCTGCAGCTCGCGCTCGGCCGGCTCTCCGCTGCGAAGCTCGCGGCTGCGCTCCGCCTCGGCATTGACCTCGGCGCCGAGCAGGAGCGCGACGGCACTCAGCCAGAGCCAGGTGAGCATGATCACGACCGCGGCGAGCGAGCCCCACGCCTTGTTGTACGACCCGAACTTGCTGACGTAGAACGCAAACGCTGCCGACGCGACGAGCCAGATCACGATGGCGACGACGGCGCCGATCGTGAGGAACGTCCAGCGGGGATGCTTCACGTTCGGCGCGAGATACATCACGGCGGCGAAGGCGATGAGCAGTGCCGCGATCAGCAGCGGCCACTGCGCGATCCACCAGACGGCGTGGACGACTGACTCCGCGCCGACGGCGCTTCCGACCCAGTGCGAGAGCTGCGGGCCGAGGATGAGCAGCCCGAACACGAGCGCAAACGCGATCAGCCCGAAGAGCGCCATGGCGAGCGCGACAAGACGCCGCCGGACAAAGCCGCGACTCTCGTCGCGGCCGTAGGCGATGTTCACCGCCCACATGACGTTTTGCATCGCTCCGGTCACGCTCCAGATCGCCAGGACGGCGCCGACGCTGAGCAGCGCCACGCCGGTGCCGTGGTGCTGGGTCAGATTCTTCAGGCTGTCCTCGAGGAGGCTCGTCGCCTGACCCGGCATGACCACGCTGACCTTGTCGATGACCGTCGTGATCGCGTCGGGGCCGGCCAGGAGGCTGAAGACGCCCACCGCCACGAGCAGCGCCGCGGGAATCGCCAGGAAGGCGTAGTACGCGAGCGCGGCGGCGATGCTGGTCATGTTGTCGCTGTTGAACTTCTTGACCGCCCGCCGCACGACCGCGAAGTAGTCGCGGCGAGAGAGGTGGTGCGGGCCGGGGTCGTCCAGCCGCGGCTCCTCGCGCTCGGGCTGCGGGTCCGGCGCCTCGTCCGGCAGCGGCCGCTCCTCGTGGTAGTCGTCCTTCCGGTTTCTCTGCAGGAGTTTCACGCCCGCCCAGGTACCCGGGCACCCCGGTCACAAACGCGCGCGCCAAAATGCCGGGATGCCGCGGCACATCGTCCTTCTGCGCGGAGTGAACCTCGGCAGCCGCAACCGGGTCCCGATGCCGAGGCTCCGCGCGGCGCTCGAGACCGCCGGCTTCGACGACGTACGCACCTATCTTCAGAGCGGCAACGTCGTCCTGTCGAGCCGCGGGAGCCCGGCCGAGGCGGTGCGACGCGTCATCGCAAAGGAGTTCGCCCTCGACATCGCGGTCGTCACGCGCACGCGCGCGGCAGTCGCCAAGGTCGTGGCGCACAACCCGCTCGCGAGCGTCGCGAAGGACCCGAAGCGCTACCAGGTCAGCTTCTGCGACTCGAAGCCGTCACGTCAGGTCATGCGCCTGATCGAGGACATCGCCGCGCCGGGCGAACATGTCGTCGTGCACGGGCGCGAGATCTACGCCTGGCATCCCGACACGATCGCCCGGTCGAAGCTCTGGGCGCTCCTCGCCGGTCAGAAGCTCGGCGTCACTGCGACGGCGCGGAACTGGACGACGGTTGAGCAGTTGTTGGAGCTCGCTGATGCTCCACCGCCCAGTTGAGCGCGTCGTCCGCGATCTCCTCCCACCCGTCCAGGCCGGCCATCAGGTGCGTCCGGCCGTCGTACGTCTTCAGCTCCGTCGGCGACGCGGCGTTGCTCTGCAGCCTGAGGACCTTCCGGTTGAGCGAGATCGGTCTGATGTGGTCGAGGCTGCCGGCGACCAGCAGCAGCGGCGCACGGCCATTCCGGCCTCGACGGATGCAGGCGAGCCGAGCGCGTGGAAGAACGGGCGGTTCGTGCCCGGGATGTAGTGCTCGTCGCGTTCAACCGCGACGGCCTGTGCCCCCTCTCGGTCGAGCAGTTCCCGAAGCGGATCTACGAATCGGCTTCGCCGAGCGTGTTCGTGAAGCGGTACGGTCGACCCAGTCGTCCCAGCTTCGCGGCGTCATCCACATGCCTTAGATGAGCACGACGGTCTGTCCCTTAGTGCTCATGGGCGCCTCCCGGTCATCTGTTTGCGACCCCGCCCGACTTATCGCATAGTGGTGACGGGCTATGCCAGCCAGCCGTCGCACCTTGCTGCTCGCGACCGGCCTCGTCGCCGCGGCGGCGTGCGCGTCGGCGCAGGCGGCGGAGCCGGCCTTCGTCCGCCACGTGGCCAACCCGTGGTTCCCGCTGAGGCCCGGGACGGTCTTCACCTACACCGGCGAGAAGGACGGCCGGCGCGGCCGTGACGTCGTGTCGGTGACGCACGCCACGAAGGTGATCCGCGGCGTGCGCTGCACCGCGGTCTCGGACCGCTTGTCCGTCCGCGGCCACCTCGCCGAGCGCACGACCGACTGGTACGCGCAGGACACGCAGGGCAACGTCTGGTACTTCGGCGAGGACACGGCCGAGCTGAATGCAGCTGGGAAGGTCACGAGCCGCGAAGGAACCTGGCGGGCGGGCGTGCACGGCGCGCGAGCCGGCATCTTCATGCCGGCGCATCCGAAGATCGGCCAGTCGTTCCGGCAGGAGTACCTCCGGGGTCACGCCGAGGATCACTTCGCCGTGATCCGGCTGTCCGGAGGGTCGATGGTCACGAAGGAATGGACGCCGCTCGAGCCGGACACGCTCGACCACAAGGTCTACAAGCGCGGAACCGGCCTCGTGAAGGAGGAGACGGTGAAGGGCGGGAACGAGCGGTGGACGCTTGCGAACGTGCGCCATGGGTAGGCTCGCGCCTACATGGCGCACGTGGACATCCTGTACTGCCCCGTCTGAAGCGGCTATGACGAACGGGCCGCGAGTCTCGCGGCCGAGCTCAACCAGGCAGGGCACGAGGCGAAGGCCGTCTCCGGCGAGCAGAGCCAGTACGACGTCGTTGCCGACGGCGACCTCGTCTTCTCTAAGCAGCGGGAAGGTCGCTGGCCGGAGCCGGGCGAGATCCTGCAGGCACTAGTCGCGGGTAGCGCGCAGTGAGCAGCAGCACGTACGCGAGCGTCTCGAGCTCGTAGCGCAGGCAAAAGATCCCGAGCTCCTCGAGCCCGGCGGTCGTGCGGCCGAGCGCGAGCCCCGCGAACCACGCGGGCACCGAGGAGAGCGTCAACACGACTCGTAGCGCCGTTGTGAGCAGCAGCGGCGGGATCGCGAGCACGAGCCGGAACAGCGTGACGAGCCGCGGCTGCCGCGGACGCTCCGACAACTCGATCGCGAATGGGTGCGTCTGCGTGTGCAGAGGATCCGGGTAGCGCGCCGAGAGCAGGAAGAGCCACGCGGTCACCTGCCCGACGTACCGCACGAACGCCGCAATGAATCGGTGAAGCCACGTCGGTAGCCGGCCTTCGATCAGCAGCGCGAGCCAGGCGACGGCGATCGCGGGCGCGGCGACGAGGCTCCAGACGGCGACCACGATCGCGTGCGGGACGTAGAGAGCGACGCGAAACAGCACCGCGAGCCGGCGGCGTCGGAGCGGTTCCTCGTCGTGGACGCGCAGACGTTCGTCCTCCATGGGAGCGGGTACGGTACTGCGCGTGCGGCGGGCGTACGCACTGGTGCTCGCGTCGGTCCTGCTCGCAGGTTGCGGCGGTTCCAGCGGTTCGCGTCTGACGCGCGACCAGTATGCGTCGAAGGCGGACGCCGTCTGTCAGAAGTACAAGCAGAAGGCGGACGCCCTCTCCAGCCCGAAGACGCTGCCGGAGCTCGCGAACCTCGCCGACCAGCTGCTCCCGCTGCTCCGCGACGCACGCGGCGAGCTGCGTGCACTCCGTCCGCCGGCCGAGGAGGAGGCGACGGCGAACGCCTGGCTCGACGAGTTCGACGTGACCATCGACGACGTCGAGAAGATCCGCGACAAGGCCAAGGCAGGCGATAGAGCTGGAGTGGGCGCCGCGGCAGTACCGGCGCAGCGACACGACCAGCACGCGAACGAGCTCGCGGCGCAGCTCGGGATGACCGTCTGCTCGAAGGACTAGGCGCCGCGAAACCGCGCCGGCCGTTTCTCGAGGAATGCGGCGACGCCTTCCCTGAAGTCATCCGTCTGCGTGGCCGCCGCCTGGAGCTGGGCCTCCCGCTCCAGCTGCTCGTCGAGCGTCGCGGTGACGGCGTGGTCGAGCAGCCGCTTCGTCATGCCGACGCCGCGCGTCGGCAGCTCCGCAAGCTGTGCGGCGAGCTCGGCGACGCGTGCGCCGAGGGCATCCAGCCCCACGACCTCGGACACGAGCCCCCACCCATGCGCCTCGGCAGCCGTCAGGCGCTTGCCCGAGGCGAGCCACTCGAACGCCCGTGCCGGCCCGAGGATGCGCGTGACGAAGTACGACCCGCCGGAGTCCGGGATCAGACCGATGTTGATGAAGGCCGGGACGAACGTCGCGGAGTCCGCGGCGATGCGCAGATCACAGGCGCAGGCAAGCGACATGCCCGCGCCGGCCGCGGCGCCGTTCACCGCGGCGATCACCGGCTTCTCGAGCGCGCGGATCGCGCGGACGTTCGGGTGGTAGTTCTCACGCAGCCGAGAGCCGATGTCGCCGGGCGCCTCGCGGAACTCGGTCAGATCCTGGCCGACGCAGAAACCTCGGCCGGCGCCGGTGATGACGACGGCACGCACCCCGCCGTCGCGGGCGTCGCGCAGCGCCGCTGCGAGCGCGCGGTGCATCTCCGTGTTGAACGCGTTGAGGACGTCCGGACGGTTGAGCGTGATCGTCAGGACGGCGCCGTCGCGGGTCGTCTCGACCTCGGCCATGGCGCGGACTTTCGCAGATCGACGCAGTCGCGAGGGCCGTTGCTAGCTTGGCCGGATGGAGCTTCAGTTCGTTTCGCTGCCGTCGGAAGACGAGGCGCTCGATGCGTACTCGCGGGCCGTCATCGGCGTTGCGGAGCGGCTGTCGCCGTCGGTCGCAAACGTTCGCCTGCGGCGTGGCGGCGGCAGCGCGGTCGTGATCACGCCTGACGGCTTCATGCTCACGTCGGCGCACGTGGTCGCGCGAGCGCGCGGCGGCCGCGTCTCGCTCGTGGACGGGCGGGAGCTGGAGTTCGAGGTCGTCGGCACCGATCCGCTGTCGGACCTGGCCGTGCTCCGCGCCGAAGGAGGCGAGCTGGTGCCGGCCGTGCTCGGAGACGCCGAGCACCTCCGAGTCGGACAGCTCGTCGTCGCGATCGGCAACCCGCACGGCTTCATCGGCTCCGTCACAGCAGGCGTCGTCTCGGCGCTCGGCCGCTCGCTCCCGACGCGCTCCGGTGCGAACGTTCGCGTCGTCGACAACGTCATCCAGACGGACGCGGCGCTCAATCCCGGCAACTCCGGGGGCGCGCTGGCCGACGGCCGAGGGCGCGTCATCGGAGTCAACACCGCCGTTGCAGGCGTCGGCCTCGGCCTCGCCGTCCCGATCAACACCGCGACGCGGAAGATCATCGGCGCGCTCATGACCGAGGGCCGGTTCCGCCGCGCCTACCTCGGCATCGCCGGCGGCCCGCGGCCGCTGCCTCCCAGGCTCGCGCGGAAGCTCGGCCGCACCGCGGGCGTCGAGGTCGTGCAGGTCGTCGAGGGCGGGCCGGCGGATCGCGCCGGACTGCGGCCCGAGGATCTGATCGTGGAGCTCGACGGGACGCCCATCGAGGGGATGGACGAGCTGCAGCGGGTGGTCGTCAGCGAGCTGATCGGGCGCGCCGTGCGCGCGAAGGTCATGCGCGAGGGCCGCGAGCGCGAGCTCGAGCTCGTACCGGCCGAGCTCGACGGCTAGATCCCCGCCGGATGCGTGTGCGTCTCGTGGCGCGCGAGCTCGAACACGACCTGCGCAACGAGCACGGCGGCGAGGATCCACACGACCGTCAGGGGGCTCGAGCCGAGCGGGATCAGCAGCAACGCGATCGCCGCGGTCGACAGCCGAAGCACGACGTCTGAGTCGATCACCGCCGTGCCCGCGACGAGCTGGATGACTCCGAGCCCGACCATGGCGAGGGCGAGACCGGCGCAGAGGATCCACGACGTGTCGTCGTAGTGGCTGTCGCCGCCCGACGCGAGGATCGCGAGCTTCACGCCGGCGCCGAGCGCCGCGAGGCCGCTGACGACGAAGTAGTTCATGTACACGTAGGTCAGCCCGCCGAAGATGCCGCGCGCGGCCAGCGCGCCCTCGTCGAGGAAGTCGAAGTAGATCCACCACAACGCCGCCGCGACGACGAAGCCGCCGACGGCGGCGGCGGCCGAGCCCGCGTCCCAGCTCACCTTCGACACGCCGAGGACAACGGCCAGCACGGATTCGCCGAGCACGATCAGCGTCAGCAGACCGAAGCGTTCGGGTAGATGGCGGCGGTCGACCGGCGCGTCGCGGATCGACCGCCAGGCGCGGATCGGCGCGGCGAGCTCGACCGCCAGCGCGATCCCCCATACGACGTACGCCCACGGCCGATCGAACGCGAGGGACACGGCCCACACGAGGATGGCGAAGCTGAAGAGCGTGAGAAACGTGCGCGTGAGCGTCCGCGCCTCGGGAACATGTCTGCTCGCGCGGGCGTAGAGCGCGACGAGCACGAGCCGGACCGCGATGTACGCAAGTGGAAATCCCGCCGTCTCGCCGCGGAACACGCTCGGGATCGTCGTCGCCAGCACGGCGACGCCGAACATCGCGACCAACATCAGCAGGCGGTAGACGAGGTCGTCCGTGTCGAAGCGATTGGCGTAGAACGTGAACCCCATCCACGCCCACCAGACTGGCAGGAACAGGCCCAGAAACTCGAAGAAGCGCGCTGTCGTCGGCTCGGCGGCGAGCGCGTTCGCCAGCTGGCTGACGGCCGCGACGAAGACGAGGTCGAAGAAGAGCTCCAGCCAAGTGGCGCGGCGCTGCTCCTCGATGTCGCGATCGCGAGTGCGCAGGCGCGGCGGCTCGAGCAGCCGCGCGAACCCCGTCAACGGCCTTTAAAGTCCGGCTTGCGCTTTTCAGTGAACGCGGTAAGGCCTTCCTTGGCGTCCTCCGACGCGAAGGCGAGGTAGAGCGCACGCCGCTCGTACTCGAGCCCCAGCTGCAACGTCGACTCGTACGCGCGGTCGACCGCTTCCTTCGCGAGGCGCGTTGCGACCGGGCCCTTCGACGCGATGTCGCGCGCGACACGCTTCGCCTCCTCGAGCCACGCCTCCTGCGCGACGACGCGCGCGACGAGCCCGGCTCGCAGGGCCTCGTCGGCGCTCAGCAGGCGCCCGCTGAGGATCACGTCCATCGCAATCGACTTGCCGACGGCGCGCGTCAGCCGCTGCGTGCCGCCGGCTCCGGGAATGATCCCCAGCGACGTCTCCGGCTGTCCGAACCGCGCCGATTCGGACGCGACGATCAGGTCACACGAGAGCGCGAGCTCGCAGCCGCCGCCGAGGCAGTAGCCGGACACCGCCGCGACGAGCGGCGTCCAGAGGTTGCGGATCGCCTCCCAGCGCTCGACGCGGCGCGCGGAGTAGAGCTCGATCGCCGTGCTGCGCGCGAGCTCGCCGATGTCGGCGCCCGCAGCGAACGCGCGCACGGAGCCGCCGAGAACGATGCAGCGGATCGCCTCGTCTCGGTCCAGCCGCTGGAGCTCGGAGACGAGCTCACCCATCAGCTCGTCCGAGAGCGCGTTGAGCTGCTGCGGCCGATTCAGCAGGACGACCGCGATCGGATCGTCGCGCTCTACGAGGACGAGCGATTCAGAAATGCGTTCACCGCCTCCTGCGCCTCGTCCCCGAGCATCGACAGGGCGAGCCAATCACGGGCGTGGTTGACCGTCTCGTGCCAGGACAGGTCGCGCCAGAAGTTGAGCTGCTGCTTGGCGTACCGCGTCGTCAGCGGCAGCTTCGCCGCGAGGTTCGCCACCACCTCGTCGACCTTGGCGTCGAGCTCCGCTGCAGGCGCCGTCCAGTTGACGAGCCCCCACTCCGCCGCCTGGGCGGCCGGCACCTCCTGGCACATGTAGATGATCTCGCGCGCCCGGCGGTCGCCGACCATCACCGGCAGCCACTGCGTCGCGCCGCCGGCAGGCACGGAGCCGTGCTCGACACCGACGTGACGGATAAACGCGTCGTCGACCATCACCGCGAGGTCGCACGCCATCTGCAGCTCGTTCCCGCCGCCGACGGCAATCCCGTTGATGCGCGCCAGCGTCGGCTTGCCGATCTCGCGCAGCTTGTCGTGCATGTCCTTGAACGCGCCGAACCACTTCCAGTACTCCTTCGGCTTGCCGAGGTAGTCGGCCGCCCACGACTTGAGGTCCGCGCCGACGCAGAACGCGCGCCCGGTGCCGGTGACGACGACCGCACGGATGTCGTCGTCCCACGACGCGTCCTCGCACGCACGCGTGATCTCGCGCAGCATGCGGAAGTCGAAGGCGTTCAGCACCTCCGGGCGGTTGAGCGTGATCGTCGCCCGCGGCGGCGCCTTCTCGTAGACGATCGACTCGAAGCCGAGCTCGTCGGGCGTGCGTGGGCGCGGATGGGTCGGCTCAGTCAACGTCCGCGAACATCACGCTGAACTTGCTGCCCATCTCCATCGCGTCCTTGCCCGTCGCCATGAACTCGTCGCTGCGGGCCGCCGCCTTGAACGCATCCATGTCCGGCCACTCCCATTCGGCGTAGTAGCGGTACGGCGGCTCGCCCATCGGCGCGCCGAAAACCTTGCCGTGGCGGAACGTCCCGCCGGGAACCCTGCGGCACAGCTCGACGTGCTGCTCGTACCGATTCGCGTCCGGCTCTTGGTCGTACAGGACGATCGCGCGGACCACTTCGCCTCCCCTTCGTCGTAGAAGCCGGAGCGTATAGCTTCACCTGCAAGGAGGTGCCATGGGCAAGCGGGTCGTGCACGTCGAGTTTCCCGCGCAGGATCTCGAGCGCGGGCGGAGGTTCTGGGAAGGCGTCGGCGGCTGGTCCGTCAACGACGCCGGCATGGAGGGGATGCAGTACCTGATGTGGCAGGAAGGGGATCAGGGCGGCGCCATCTACAGCATGGAAGGGCAGTCGGGGACGACGATGTATCTCGGGAGCGAGGACATCGACGCCGACCTCGCCCGGGTGAAGGAGCTCGGCGGGGAGGCCGAGGACAAGCAGCCCATCCCGCACGTCGGGTGGTTCGCGCGCTGCAAGGACAGCGAGGGCAACGAGTTCAGCCTGTTCCAGAGCGACGAATCGGTGGCGCCACCCCAGTGACGGCGCTCGCGTCGGCGCCGGCGCGGCGCTGACGCTGGTCAAGACCGGCTGATTCAAGGGCTGGGGTCAAACCCCCTGCGGGGGTCAGACCCTGCAGTTGAAGAGGGGTCTGACCCCGAAGGGGTCTGACCCCAGCAGTTGCATCCGTCGACCCCTACAGGCCGACGATGTCGTCGGGCTTCACCGGGACGCGGGTCAACTCGCGCCCTGTCGCCGCTCGCAGCGCCGACACAACGGCCGCCGTGGAGACGACCGTCGGCGGCTCGCCGACGCCCTTGGCGCCGTAGGGCGCGTCCGGGTCGGGATCCTCGACCAGCTCCGACACCACCGGCGGCATGTCGAGTGTCGTCGGGATCAGGTAGTCGGTGAAGCTCGCGTTCGTGATCAGCCCGTCACGCGTCTGGATTTCCTCCATCAGCGCGAGCCCGAGGCCCTGCGCCGTTCCGCCCTCGATCTGACCCGTGACCGCCTGCGGGTTCACCGCCTTCCCGATGTCCTGGGCGGTCCCGATCCAGACGACGCGCGTGAGCCCGAGCTCGACGTCCACCTCCGCGACGACGCGCATCGCCGCGCATGCATACGCAACATGGGAGCGCTCGCCCGTCGTCTGCCCCGTTTCCGGATCTAACGCCGACGTCCGCGGATGGCGGTAGATCCGCTCGACGTCGACGTCGCCGCCGCCCTTCCGCTCGCGCTCCGCGAGCGCCGCCCGGCAAGCGTCCCGAACGGCCCCCGACGCCATCCACGTCATCCTCGACGCGGACGCCGACCCGGCCGAGCCCACCATCGCCGTGGTGTGCGGCGCGAGCGTCACGTCGACAGTGCCGAGCTCCGTGCGCGCGACCTGCAGGATCACGCCGGCGACGCCCTGGCCGACCTCGGCGGCTGCGCAGTGGATCTCGGCGCTGCCGTCGGCGAAGAGCTGCACACGCGCGGCGGTGTAGTCGTCGAACCCTTCGGAGTAGCCGATGTTCTTGAAGCCGACCGCGAACCCCACTCCGCGTTTCACGCCCTCGCCGCGCGTGGTGTTGCCGGAGCCGCCCGGAAGCCGCAGTGGGTCGCGCGGCAACTCCTCCGGCTCCGGGACGGGCAGCCCCGCCGCGCGGCGGATGACGTCCGCAACGGGCAGCGGCCCCGTGATCAGCTGCCCCGTCGGCGTCCTGTCTCCGGGTTGCAGCGCATTCAGCAGCCGCAGCTCGATCGGGTCGATGTCGAGCGCAGCAGCGAGCTTGTCCATCTGCGCCTCGTGCGCGAAGCACACCTGCACCGCACCGAACCCGCGCATGGCGCCGCAGGGCGGATTGTTCGTGTACACGCACAGGCTCTCGATCAACGCGTTGTCGACCTGGTACGGCCCGCACGCAAACGACGCGGCGTTCGACGTCACCGCCGTCGAGCTCGACGCGTACGCGCCGCCGTCGAGCAGGATGCGCGCGCGCACGTTGACGAGCTCGCCGTCGCGCGTCGCGCGGTGCTCCATCCAGATCTTCGCCGGATGGCGGTGGATGTGGCCCACGAACGACTCCTCGCGGTTGTAGACGATCTTCACCGGACGGTTCGTGTGCAGCGCGAGCAACGAACCGTGGATCTGCATCGACAGGTCCTCACGGCCGCCGAAGGCGCCGCCGACGCCGGCGAGGTGGATGCGCACCTGCTCCGGATTCAGCCCGAGGCACGGGGCGACCTGGTCGCGGTCGACGTGCAGCCACTGGGTGGCGACGTAGACGTCGATGCCACCCTCACCGTCGGGCACGCACAGCCCCGACTCCGGCCCGAGGAACGCCTGGTCCTGGATGCCGACCTCGTACACACCCGATACCGACACGTCCCCTTCGGCGTCGGGATCGCCGTGCCGGATCACGAGCGAGCGCACGACATTCGGCCGCGGGTCGTCGCGGTAGCCGTGGCCCATCGTCGGCCGCTCGGGATGGAGCGGCTCCTGCTCGGTCGCGGTCTCGGCGTCGGCGAGCGGGGGCAGCGGCGTGTACTCGACGCGTATCAGCTCAGCAGCGCGGCGCGCCTGCTCCGGATGCTCGGCGGCGACGAGCGCGACGGGCTCGCCGAAGTAGCGGACCCGGTCGATCGCGAGCACCGGCTGGTCCTGGAACTCGAGGCCGTAGAGCTTCGCGCCCGGCACGTCCTCGTGCGTGAGCACGGCGTGCACGCCCGGCGCGGCCACGGCGGCCGAGATGTCGACCTCGGTGATCCGCGCGTGCGCGTGCGGGCTCCGCAGCGTGTGCCCCCAGAGCATCCCGGCGGCCTGCAGGTCACTGGAGTAGGCGAATTCGCCGGTCGTCTTCGGGATCCCGTCCGCGCGCGGGACGATCTGGCCGACGCGCCCGAGCTCGAGCTTCACGCTCATCCCGCGGCCGCCATGCGAACGGCATCGAAGATCTTGGCGTAGCCGGTGCAGCGGCAGATGTTGCCGGAGAGCGCCTCGCGAATCTGGTCGTGGCTCGGATCGGGGGTGTGCTCCAGCAAATCCGCGGTCGCGACGACGAGGCCCGGCGTGCAGAAGCCGCACTGCACCGCGCCCGCCGCGACGAACGCCTCCTGCACGCGGTGCAGGCGATCGCCCTCTGCGAGCCCCTCGACGGTGACGACGTCGTGACCGTCCGCCTGCGCGGCCAGCACGAGGCAGGCGCAGACGAGCCTTCGGTCGAGCAGGACGGAGCACGAGCCGCACTCTCCCTGCTCGCAGGCGTTCTTCGAGCCCGGATATCCGAGCCGCTCGCGTAGGACGTAGAGGAGGCTCTCGCCCTCCCAAACGTCCGCCTCGTGCGGCGCGCCGTTGACGCGCAGCCCGATCCTCATGCCACAGTTCCGATGCGGCGCGTGTCGGTCAGCGGCGCCGACGCCCGCGTGAGCGAAGCTCCCGCGACCTGGGAGCGGCATCGCAAGCGATGCCTCATACCAGGCAACGCTCCAGCGCGCGCTTCGTCAGCACGCGCAACGCGTGGCGGCGATACGCCGCAGTCCCGCGCACGTCGTCGATCGGGCTCGCCGCCTCGGCGACCTGCTGCGGGAACGAGCGGGCATCCTCGAGCGGCGCGCGCACGAGCCCGGGCACCGGGCCGGCGGATCCGAACGACGCCGTCAGCTCGCCGTCGACGCGAAGCGCAAGCGAGACGACGGAGATCACCATCGCGTTGCGCGGACCGATCTTCATGAACGTCTGCCGCGCGGGCCCGGCGTCGACGGTCACGTCGAGGATCAGCTCGTCGTCCGCGAGCGCGTTTCGCTTCACGCCGGTCACGAACTCCTGCAGCGGCAGGACCCGCTCGCCGCGCACGCTCGCGAGGCGCACGTGCGCGCCGCACACGAGCAGCGGCGGCAGCGCGTCGCCCGCCGGGGACGACGTCCCGAGGTTCCCGCCGATCGTGCCGCGGTTGCGGATCTGCGGGCCGCCGACCGTCCGCGACGCCTCCGCGAGCGCCTGCAGCGGCGTCTGCATCGCCTCCGCGTACGTCAACCCGGCTCCGAGGCGGATACGCCCGTTCTCGCGCGACCAGCCGCGCAGCTCCGCCACCTCGTTGAGGTTCAGCAACGCCGCGGGCCGGCCCCGGTCGAAGTTGAGCTCGACCATCACATCGGTGCCGCCCTGGATCGGCACCGCCTCGATCCGCTCGGCCTTCAGCCGCAACGCCTCGTCGAGCGTGCGGGGAGTCAGCACGTCCACGGCGCGAAGCGTATTAGCTTCCCCGGGATGGACAACCTCGCCCGCCGCCTCGCCGTCGCCCGCGGCGACGAGCCCGCCGACGTGGTCGTGCGCGGCGGGCGCGTGCTCTCCGTCTTCACGCGTGAGTGGCTCGACATGGACATCGCCGTCGCGGACGGCTGGATTGCGGGCCTCGGCGAGTACGAGGGACGAGAGGTCGTCGACGCGTCGGGCCGCTATGTCGTGCCCGGCTTCATCGACGCGCACATGCACCTCGAATCGACGAAGCTGCTGCCGGACGAGTTCGCGCGGCTGGTTCTGCCGCTCGGGACGACCGCCGTCGTGCTGGACCCGCACGAGCTTGCCAATGTGCTCGGCACCGACGGTGTGCACTGGCTGCTCGACGCCTGCGACGGGCTCCCGCTCGACTTCTACTTCATGGCCTCGTCGTCGATTCCCGCGTCGGCGTTCGAGTCGCCGCGCCGGCCGCTCCTCAGCGGCGACCTCGAGAGCCTGCTGCGCAGGCGCCGCGTGCTCGGGCTCGCGGAGATGATGAACTTCCCCGGCGTCATCAACGGCGATCCGGCCGAGCTGGAGAAGCTGCAGCTGGCGGAGGGGGTGCACGTCGACGGCCACGCCCCGGGGGTGCGCGGCCGCGCGCTCAACGCCTACGCCGCGTCGGGCATCCGCTCCGACCACGAGGCGCTGACGGAGGACGAGGGGCGTGAGCGGCTGCGAAGCGGGATGTGGCTGCTGATCCGCGAGGCGTCGATGGCGCGAAACCTCCAGGCGCTACTGCCGCTGGTGCGCGAGTTCGGCACGAACCGAATCGCCTTCTGCACGGACGACCGCGACCCCGAGGACATCGCCGCGAACGGCCACATCAACGGGATGGTGCGCGAGGCCGTCGCCGCCGGCGTCACGCCGGAGGATGCGATCGTGCTCGCCACGATCAACCCGGCGACGTGGCACCGGCTCTGGCACCTCGGAGCAGTCGCTCCCGGGTACCAGGCCGACCTGCTCCTGCTCGGCGACCTCGAGCGGTTCGAGCCGGAGCTGACGCTGAAGTCGGGCCGGCCGGTCGGCGAGATTCCGGAGCCGGACGTCCCGGAATGGGTCAAGCACTCGGTGCGGAACCGGCCGGTGACCGCCGACGACTTCCGGGTCTCGGCCTCGGGGACGGTGCGCGTGATCGGTCTCGTCCCCGATCAGGTCGTGACCGAGCTGATCGAGCAGGCGCCGGACGACGCGCTCGCCACGATCGCCGTCGTCGAGCGGCACCTCGGGACGGGCCGCATCGGCCTCGGCCTCGTCGCGCGCTCCGGGCTCCAGCGCGGTGCCCTGGCGTCGACCGTGTCGCACGACGCACACAACATCATCGTGATCGGCAAGACCCCGGAGGACATGGCCCAGGCCGTGATGCACCTCGGCGAGCTGGGCGGCGGCATCGTGGTCGTCGACGGCGGCACGGTCACCGCCGAGCTGCCGTTGCCGGTAGCCGGGCTGCTTGCCGACGCGCCGCTCGCGGAGGTCATCCGGCGCAGCCTCGAGTGCAACGACGCGGCGCGCGCACTCGGCTGGTCGGGTGCTACGCCCTTCCTGACGCTGTCGTTCCTCGGCCTGTCGGTGATCCCGAGCCTCAAGATCACCGATCGCGGCCTCGTCGACGTCGACCGATTCGAGATCGTCCCGCTGAACGCGTGAGCACGCTGTACACGAACGCACACGTCGTCACGATGGACGACGAGCGCAACGAGCATCCGGCCGGCTGGCTGCTGGTCGAAGACGGCTTCGTCCAGCGCGCCGGCGACGGCCCGCGGCCGGACGCGGATGAAACCGTCGACCTCGGCGGCGGAGTCGTCACCCCCGGGTTGATCAACACGCACCACCACCTCTGGCAGAACCTCACGCGCGCCCGCGCGCAGGACGAGAACCTCTTCGGCTGGCTGCAGACGCTCTATCCCGTCTGGGCGCGCATCGACGAGGAGGCGGAGTACGCTGCGGCGCGCTGCGGGCTGGCGGAGCTCGCGCTGTCCGGCTGCACCACAGTCTTCGACCATCACTACCTCTTTCCGCCGGGGCGCGAGGGCGTGCTCGAGGCGGAGATACGCGCGGCGCGGGAGCTCGGCGTCCGCATCGTCGCCTCCCGCGGCTCGATGGACCTCGGCGAGTCCGACGGCGGGTTGCCGCCGGACTCGATCGTGGAGGATCGCGACGACGTGCTCGCCGCGACCGAGGCTGCCGCGCACCTCGCCGACGGCGCGATGGTGGAGATCGCGGTGGCGCCCTGCTCGCCGTTCTCGGTGACGCAGGAGCTCATGCTCGAGTCGGCCGAGCTCGCACGCAAGCTGGGACTGCGGCTGCACACACATCTTGCGGAGACGGTCGAGGAGAACCAGTTCGCGCGGGAGAAGTTCGGGCTCACGCCGGTGCAGTACGTCGAGGAGCTCGGCTGGGTGCTGCCGGACGTCTGGCTCGCGCACTGCGTGCACCTGTCGAAGGACGACGTCGCGCTCTTCGGGCAACGCGGCGTCGGCGTCGCGCACTGCCCGAGCTCGAACATGCGCCTCGGCGCCGGCGTCGCGCCCGTGCGGGAGCTGCTCGACGCGGGCGTGAACGTCGGGCTCGGCGTGGACGGATCCGCGTCGAACGAGCGCGGCGATCTCTTCCTCGAGGTGAAGATGGCGGCGTACGTCGCGCGCTCGCGCGGGGGGCCGAAGGCGATGACGGTGCGCGATGCGCTCCGGCTCGGAACGCGCGGAGGGGCGGCCGTGCTGGGCCGCGACGACATCGGACAGCTCGCGCCCGGCAAGCGCGCCGACTTCGCGGTCTGGCGGCTCGACCGCCTCGAGCTCGGCGGCGCGTCGGATCCCGTCGCCGGCCTCGTCTTCGCCGGGCCGCAGCGGGTCGACCGGCTCTACGTCGCCGGCGAGGAGGTCGTCCGCGAGGGGCACCTCGTCCGCGCCGACGAGGGCGAGATCGCTCGCGAGCAGCGGCGCCAGGCGGAAAGATTCGCGGCGTGATCTCGCTGTCGACGCACGTCCTCGACGTCGAGGCAGGCCGGCCCGCGCGCGGCGTACGCGTCGAGCTCTGGCAGAACGAGCTCGTGACGTCGGCCGAGACGAACGACGACGGCCGCATTCCCGAGCTCGCCTCCGGCCTCGAAGCCGGCACGTATCGCCTGCTCTTCCGGCCCGGGTCGCCGTTCTTCGAGGTCGTCGCGCTGGACATCGTCCTCGAGGACGGCCACTACCACGTCCCGCTGCTCGTCTCGTCCTATTCGTGCACGACGTATCGCGGCAGCTGACAGTCGACGAGCTCGCCGAGCTCTTCGAGGGCCGCACGCGTCTCGTCGAGGAGCTGGCCAAGCGCGAGGATCCGCTCGGGGAGGCCCGCGACGTGATCGCCGGGCTCAGCGAGGAGGAGAAGCTGGCGGCGCTCGACGCCCACCCCGCCATCGGCGCGAAGAAGCTGTCCGCGCGTTCGGCGGCGGAGCAGGGCGGCGATGCCGACCCCGTCGTGCTGACCGAGCTCGCATACCTGAATCAGGTGTACGAGGAGAAGTTCGGGTTCCGCTTCGTCGTCTTCGTCGACCGCCGCCCGAAGGCAGAGATCCTCGAGGTGCTTCGCGCGCGGCTCGAGCGCACCCGCGAGCAAGAGCTCGACACGGCCGTCGAGGAGCTGGTCGCAATCGCCGAGGACCGATGGCGACGCTCCTGACGCTCGACCAGTACACGACCGACTGGCTGAACCTGCTCACGCACTGGCTGCACGTGATCGCCGCAATCGCCTGGATCGGCTCCTCCTTCTACTTCATCGCCCTCGACAACCACCTGCGCCCGCCACGTGACGCCGAGGAAGGCGTCGGCGGTGAGTCATGGGAGATCCACGGCGGCGGCTTCTACCGCATCCACAAGTACAAGGTCGCGCCGGAAGAGCTGCCCGAGCCGCTGCACTGGTTCAAGTGGGAGGCGTACACGACGTGGCTGAGCGGCTTCACGCTGCTCGTGATCCTCTACTACTTCCACGCCGACACGTACCTGATCGACAAGAGCATTGCCGACCTGTCCGTCTGGGAGGCGATCGTCATCAGCATCGGTCTGCTCGTAACGGCGTGGCTCGTCTACGACGGGCTCTGCCGCGTGCTCGGGTCGCGGCAGCTCGTGCTCGCGGCCGTCTTGCTCGTGCTGATCACGCTCGCGGCGTGGGGGATCTCGCACCTGTTCAGCGGCCGCGCAACGTACATCCAGGTCGGCGCCATGATCGGGACGATGATGGTCGGCAACGTCTTCTTCGTGATCATCCCCGCGCACCGGGAGCTGGTGCGCGCGAAGGAGGCGGGGCGCGAGCCGGACCCCGTGTGGAACGAGCGCGCGAAGCTGCGCTCCGTCCACAACAACTACCTGACGCTCCCGGTCGTCTTCACGATGCTGTCAAATCACTTCCCGTTCACGTACGGGCACAGCTACTCGTGGCTGATCCTCGTCGTGCTGCTCGTGATCGGCGCATGGGTACGGCACTTCTTCAACCTCCGCCACACGGGCCGCACCGTGTGGGCGATCCCCGTGAGCGCGGCGATCGCGATCGCGGTGCTGGCGATCCTGATCCGGCCGCAAAGCGAGTCCACGGCGGGCACCGCTCCGGTGCCGTTCGCGACGGTGAAGGGAATCATCGACCAGCGTTGCACCGCCTGTCATTCGCAGCACCCGACGCTTGTCTCGGAGGCGCCGCTCGGGTTGTCGCTCGACACGCCGCAGGAGATCCAGCGCTACGCGCCGGACGTGAAGGGCATGGCGGTCGACTCGACAGCGATGCCGCTCGGCAACGTCACGAAGATGACGAAGGAAGAGCGACGGCTCCTCGGACGCTGGATCGACCAAGGCGCGAGAATTCCCTGATGCCGCTCGAGATCGTCTCCAACGAGCTGCGCTTCGTCGCCCGGTTCGAGGAGGAGCTCGCGCCCGCTACGGTCGCCGCGTTCCGGAGCATCCTGCCGTTCGACGAGCGCATCATCCACTGCCGCTGGAGCGGCGAGTCCAACTGGATCCCGTGGGGCGACCGCCAGCTCGGGATCGGCCCCGAGAACGCGACCTCGTACCCGCATCCCGGCGAGCTTGCGCTCTATCCGGGCGGACAGAGCGAGACGGAGCTGCTCTTCCCATACGGCTACTGCAACTTCGCGTCGAAAGCCGGGCAGCTGTGGGCGAACCACTTCGCGACCCTGGTCGAAGGGACGGAGCAGCTGAAGGAGCTCGGCCGGCGAACTCTGTGGGAAGGGGCGCAGCCGGTGTCGTTCCGCGAGCCATGACGCTCTACCGGCCGGAGGCGTTCGACCGGCTGACCGACGCGCGCTGGGACGAGGCGCGGGTGCGGGACCGCATCCGCGCGATCGTCGCCGACACCGACGCGGGCTGGCGAGGGCCGAAGCTCTTCTGGAAGGCGAACGCCTGGGACCGCTGGCAGGCGACGAGCCCGCTGAAGAGCCTCTACGTCGGCGGCGCGGGCGTGCTCTGGGGGCTCGACCAGCTCCGAAGGCGCGCGTACGCGGAGACGAGGCTCGACCTCGCCGAACTGGCAGCGCGCAATGTCGACGTGTTCAGAGCGCGGCCGGACTTCATCAAGCTCGCCGCGTTCAGGCCTCCCGAGCCGCGGGAGTCGGCGCTCTTCCTCGGCGAGGCGGGCATTCTCCTCGTGGCGTACAAGCTCGGGAACCAGGAGTACCTGGACGATCTCCGCGCGCGCCTCGCCGCGAACGTCGACAACGAAGCCGAAGAGGTCTTCTGGGGAGCTCCGGGATCGCTGCTCGCGGCGGCCGCGATCGGGGACGAGGCTTCGTGGAGGACGCTTGCCGACGCGCTCCGCAGTCGCCGCGACGAGAACGGCCTCTGGACGCAGCATCTCTACGGACAGGAGTACCAGAGCCTCACACCGCCGCACGGGCTCGTCGGCATCGTGCAGGCGCTCGGCGACGAGATCGTCACCGAAGACGCGCGCCGAATCCTCCGCGAAACGGCGCACCGCGAGGACGGGCTCGCGAACTGGCCGCCGCGGCCACGCCCTGAGCTCGCAAGCCCGGACGGCGAGATCCGCCTGCAGTGGTGCGCCGGCGCCCCCGGCATCGTCATCGGCGCGGCCGATTACCTCGACGAGGACCTGCTGCTCGCCGGCGCCGAGCTCGTCTGGCAGGCCGGGCCCCACGGCGACGAGAAAGGCGCGAACATCTGCCACGGCACCGCCGGCAACGGCTACGCGCTCTTGAAGACGTTCGAGCGCACAGGCGACGAGCGCTGGCTCGCGCGGGCGCGCCGCTTCGCCGTCCACGCGCTCGAGCAGGTCGAGCGGATGCCGCCCCGCTACTCGCTCTTCACCGGCGGCCTCGGTGCCGCCATCTTCGCCGCCGACTGCATCGATGCGCGCCCGCGCTACCCGATCATGGAGTACATCTAGAGAGCCGAGGCGGAGTTCGCACCGAAGCGAACCCACCTTCGGGGTTGGACGGATGCGCGGGCGGAGCCCGCACATCCTCTCTGCGGCGCCGCCAAGTCGGCGCCTTAGCGCTCTTCGCGCACGTACGGCCGCCCGAGCGCGGCGGGCGCGCCGAAGCGCAGGCGCGCCGCGCGCGACGAGACCAGCACGAGCGCGAGGATCGTCATCAGATACGGGAGCGATTGCGACAGCTCCGGCGGCGGCGCCCACGAGTAGTTGCGCGCCTGCAGCGCGAACGGCAGATAGGAGAAGGCACCGAACAGGTACGCGCCGACGAGACAGAGCGTCGGCCGCCAGAACGAGAACACGACGAGCGCGATCGCGATCCAGCCCGCTCCGGCCGTCAACCCGGCGATCCACTGCGGCGTGATCGAGAGACTGAACGTCGCACCGGCCACGCCGGCGAACGCGCCTCCGATCAGCGTGTGTACGTAGCGGTACGCGCTCACGTTGAGCCCCATCGCATCAGCGGCGGCGGGCGAGTCGCCGACCGCCCGGACGTTCAGCCCGGGCCGCGTCCGCGACAGGTAGAGCGCGGCGAGCGCCACGCAGACCCAGGACGCGTACACGAGGATCGACTGCCCGAAGACGATCGGCCCGATGACCGGCACGTCCTGCCACGACTTCGGAAAGATCTCTTGGAACTGGTGCCGAGCCGGCGACTTCGCGAGGTCGAGGTCGTTGCCGAGATACGACGAGAGCCCGGCCACGCCCGCAAAGATCGTGATCGCGAGCCCCGAGACAATCTGGTTCGCCCGCAGCGTGATCACCAGGAAGGCATGGATGGCCGCGATCGCCGCGCCGGCGAACGCG
>DATIDT010000019.1:0-15720 GCA_035456125.1 Gaiellaceae bacterium | reverse complement strand
ACTTTCAAGTACGACGCAACGCCGCCGTCGGTGAGCGTCTCTCTGTCGCGCGGCCCTGACTCCGGCAACTGGTACAACCATCCCGTCGACTTCGCCGCCCACGGCAGCGACAACCTCTCCGGCATCGCGTCGTGCTCGTCGGGAACTATTCCCGGCAGTAGCGGAGCGAGCTGCACCGACGCTGCGGGCAACAGCGCGTCCGCCGGCGTCGGCGTGAACTACGACGCCTCAGGGCCGTCGATCGACAGCATCACGTTCGACCGCCCGCCTGACAGCGACGGCTGGTACAACCATCCGGTTCAGGTCGCTTTCCACGGCTCCGACGGCGGCTCCGGCCTCGCAGGGTGCAGCGCCTCGACGTACGCCGGCCCCGATACGTCGAGCACGACCGTGACCGGCAACTGCCGTGACAACGCGGGCAACTCGACGGGTGGGACGTCCCCCGCGTTCAAGTACGACTCGACGCCGCCGACCCTCACGAACGTCGGCACCGACTGGGACGACGGAACCGCGACGCTGTCCTGGACGGCTTCGTCCGACACGAAGCAGATCCAGATCGACCGGGCGCCGGGTAAGGACGGCGCCGCGAGCACGACCGTCTTTCAGGGCACCGGCTCGACCTTCGGCGACAGCGGCCTGCAGAACAAGGTCAAGTACACGTACACCATCACCGGCTTCGACGACGCCGGCAACAAGGCCGTCGACACCGTGAGCATCGTTCCCGGCGCGAAGCTCTACTCGCCGGCGCGCGGCTCGAGCGTCGTGAGCCCGCCGCTGCTCGCGTGGCGACCGTACACGGGCGCGACGTACTACAACCTCCAGCTGTACTACGGCGTCGGGAACGCGTTCCGCCGGGTCGCGTCGCTCGACGTGAGCGGTCGGAAGGTGCTGAGCGCCTGGCCCGTCAAGACGCACTACCGCCTCAAGAAGGCGTGGAAGTGGAACAAGAAGAAGCGCAGCTTGGCGCGAGGCCACTACCGCTGGTACGTCTATCCCGGCATCGGGAAGCGCAGCGCGAACAAGTACGGCCCGCTGATCGGGTCGAGTGACTTCTACGTCGTCAAGAAGCGCTAGCGCCTGTCGACATCCCGCCCGACGGTTTGCATCTGCCAGGGCGTGAATGACAGCTCTCGCCCTGCGAAGCTCGCGTCGACGTCGAACGGGCTCACGTTGACCAACCGCGCGCGGCCGGGACGGAGCGACGTCAGCACGACCCCGTGACCCTCGATCGAGGGGCCGGATTTCGCCGTCAGCTCCGCACCGCTGCCGCGCCCCGCCGTCGCCAAGAACGGCAGGCGGAACGCCTCGGCGTTCTCGAGCACGTCGTCGATGCTCGGCAGGTAGGCGAACGAGAACGACCACGGCCCGCACAGCTGTGCGGCCGGGATCGGCAGCGACGGCCCGGCGGGGTCCTCGCGGAAGCGATTGTCGTTGCGGCTGATCAGCCCGGTCGAGCGCAGCACCGTCAGCGCGAGCTCGCCGTCGAGCAGCTCGTACTCCGTGACGTGCTCGAGCAGGAGGACGACCCCGCCCGCCGCGACGAACGAGCCGGCCGGGTAAGTCGCGAGCGGGACCTCGCCGTAGCCGCCCTCCGGGTGCCGACCGCGTTCGACGATCGCGAACTGTCCCTCCGCGAGGGACGTGTCGGCGATCTCCCGCAGCGGAACGTGCACGCGCACGCGCTGGTCGTCGCACGGGTTGTCGAACTCGACTCGCACCCGCAGGAACGGCTCGTGCGCCCGCTGTTCCAGCCGCGTGGCCGTAGCGACCTCGTGCCCATCCCACACATACGTGCGGTGGACGACGTCGACGCGGCGCAGCGGGCCGTCCTCAAGCGTGTCGTGCCGCTGCGTGAGCGGCGCGTCGACGAGCTCGTCGTCCTCGGGCGGCGCGTAGTTGTACGAGTCGCCGAAGTCCTTACCGCGCACGAGCCGTGGCACCATCGCCGGTTCCGGACAGCTCCCAGCGACTGTCCCCGAGACACGGACGGGACGGACACTCGTCCACCCGAGCGGCGGGGCTGGGATCGCGGCGACGAGCGTGCGCTTCGGCTGTGCGACGACGCAAAGCTCCCACGTGCCTTCCGCGGTCGCGACCTCGACGTCCTCGATCATCCGCTCGACGTCGAGCCGCTCCGGGTCTGGCTCGTCGCCGACCTCCAGCACGGCGCGGCCCTCCTCGATCCGGTGGCCGTTGACGTAGCGCCCGAAGAGCTCGCGGCCGTGCAGGCGGCGCGCGATCGCCTCCGGGACGGCGGCCCCAACCAGCTGCCGTTCCCAGAGCAGCGGATCTTCCCGCCGCAGCTCCAGCGTCGGCACCTCGGTGCCGTCCGGGAGCTCGAGCGCGACCGCGTCCCACTCCTGCGGCACGTCGAGCTCCAGCTCGACCAGGTCGGTGCGCTCCCACGGCGACGGGTTCACGACGAGGTTCGCGCCGCGCGGAACGTGCGCGGCGATGCGCCGTAGCGCGCGCTGCGTGAGCTCGTGTGCGATCTGCTCCGCTTCCGCGTAGCGCACGAGCACCTGCGCCGACACCTCGTCGGCCGAGCAGCCGCAGATCGAGTCGTGCGCGGCGTTCTCGAACATGCGCGACCACGCCTGGCGGAGGAACGGCTCGGGGTCGCCGTCGCCGTACAGCGTCTGCAGCGGCTCGGCGTAGCGCTCGAGCCCGAGCTCGGCGCGCGCGCACGCCGCCTTCAGGTCGATCCGCGCGGACACGACGCCCGGCAGCAGGTTGGCGCGCGCCGCCGAGCGCATCTCGCCGCGCCACGTCGTCAGCCCGTCGGCTGCGACCCCCGAGAGGTACTCGGCGAGCGTTCCGACCTGCGCGTCCTTCGGCAGGTCGCGGACGAGCGGCATGTGGTCGGTGCCGACCATCCCGAGAATGTCGTCGGAGCCGAACCACGGCCTGTAGCGCTGCTCGAGCGCCTCCGGGTCCTGGACGTGCGCGGCGTTGCCGTAGCCGCCGGGGAGATATTCCGCGACGACGGACGATCCGTCGGGCGACTCCCAGACGAAGCGGTGGAACCCGACCGCGTCCGGCACACCGCGCCAAACGACTGCCGTCTCGAGCCCGGCCGAGCGCAGAATCTGCGGCATCTGCGCGACGTGGCCGAACATGTCCGGCAGATAGCCGACGCGCATCGTGCCGCCGAGCTCGGCCGCGCGCGCGAGCCCCGTCTCGAGGTTGCGCACGATCGTCTCGCCGTCGACGAGGAACTCGTCGACGAGCGTCTGCCACGGCCCGATCGCGAGCCGGCCCGACTGCACCAGCCGGCGGATCCGCTCCTCCGCCTCCGGACGGATCTCGAGGTAGTCGTCGACGGTCGCAAGCTGCCCGTCGAGCGTGAAGCGCAGGCGCTCGTTGCGCTCGAGCTCGTCGAGCACCTCGTCGACGACGTCGACGAGCGACATGCGGAAGGACTGGAACGGGCGGTACCACTCCCGGTCCCAGTGCGTGTGTGGAACGAGGAAGACGCTCAGGACTTGACGGAGCCCGCGAGCAGGCCCTGCACGAAGTAGCGCTGCAGCGCGAAGAAGACGATCAGCGGCACGATCATGAGCAGGAACGCAGCGGCGGCGAGCAAGTTGTACTCCTGGCCGTACGTCGAGAGCAGGTACGGGATGCGCACCGTCATCGGCTGCTTGGTCGGGTCGGAGACGAAGATCAGCGCCATCAGCAGGTCGTTCCAGACCCAGAGGAACTGGAAGATGCCGAACGATGCGAGCGCCGGCACGGACAGCGGCACGACGATGCGGCGGAAGATCGACAGGTTCGACGCGCCGTCCATCCGGGCTGCCTCGATCAAATCCTTCGGCAGCGTGATGAAGAAGTTCCGCAGCAGGAAGACCGCGAGCGGCAAGCCGAAGGCCGTGTGCGCGAGCCAGATGCCCCAGTAGCCGTTGTTGAGGTGACCGTGCTCGGCGAACAGCTTGAGCAGCGGCACGAGCGACGTCTGGATCGGAACGATCATCAACGCCACGATGATCAGGAAGAGCGTGTCGCGAAACGGAAACGGGATCCAGGCGAAGCCGAACGCGGCAAGCGCCCCGAGCGTCAGCGGCAGGAGCGTCGCCGGCACGGTGATGATCAGGCTGTTCACCCACGCGTGCCCCATGCCGGTCGCATGGATGACGGAGCCGTAGTTGTGCAGCGTCCAGTCCCACTGCGTGAACGCATGCCACCAGCCGCTGTTGGCGATGTCGGTCGGCTGGCGAAACGACGTGATTGCCAGGCCGACCGTCGGGACGAGCCAGATGATCGAGATCGCGACGAGCGCGATGTGGATCGGCGTCCGCGTCAGCCAGCGCACGAGGCGCTCGCTCCGCGTGCCTGCAGTCAGCTGTACGGCCTGATCGACGGTCGCCATCAGCCGACGACCCGTTCGCTGCGGAACCGGCGCACGTTGAGGATCATCACCGGCGCGATCAGCACGAGCATGATCGCTGCGACCGCGGCGCCGTAGCCCGGCCGGCCGTTGTGGAACGTTTCCTCGTACATCGTGAACGCGATCACGCGGCTCGTCGTCCCAGGGCCGCCGCCCGTCATCACGTAGATGATGTCGAACACCTTGATCACGTTGATGAAGAGCCAGATCGTCACAACGGAGATCGGCAGGCTCAGCATCGGGAACATGATTCGCCGGAAGATCTGCCACTCGTTCGCGCCGTCGACGCGCGCCGCCTCGAGGACGTCCGCCGGCAGACCCTTGATCGCCGCGGACAGCACGACCATCACGAATCCGACCGACGCCCAGATGTACGCGAAGATCAACGCGTAGTTGACGAGAGACGGGTTCCCGAGCCACGACTGCTCGTGGAGCCCGACCCCCCGGAACAATCCGTTGAGGACGCCGATGTCAGGGTCAGGGCTGTAGACGAACAGCCAGATGATCCCGACGGCGACAGCCGAGATCGCCATCGGCAGGAAGATCGCCGTCTTGACGAAGCGCTCGTAGCGCACGCGCACAGCCAGCACGGCCAGGCCGACACCGATGAGCAGCGAGATCGAGATGTAGAAGATCAGCCAGCGCAGGTTGTTGATGAGCGCGCCGCCCGGCGGGAACTTGCTCAGGTCGAGGAAGTCCTTGTCGTTCGTCAGGAGCTGCTTGAAGTTGTCGATGCCGAGGTAGTGGAAGAAGCCGAAATGGAAGTCGCCTTCGTAGAAGGCGAGCCGGATCGTGTAGTACGCCGGATAGATCAGGAAGATCGCGAGCACGACGAGTGCCGGCAGGACGAACAGGAATCCCTGCAGGCGCTCGACTCCCGACCGCAGCGACACCTGCCGGCCCTTCGCGTCCGGGGCCGGTGCTGCGGGAGCAGGTAGCGGCTGGGTGCTCATCGCCTCCGGTCAAGTGAGACGGCGGCGCCTGCGGAAGGCGCCGCCGTCTGCTCAGGGCCTAGAACTGGCCTTTGATCTTGTTCTGGAAGTCCGACAGGATCGACTTGATGTTGCCCGGGTGCTGGATGACATCCTGCAGCGCGAAGCCCCAGGTGTCGCCGAATGCGCCCGGCAGCAGGTCCGAGCCGTCGAACAGGAACGTCTTCGCCGTCGCGAGCTGGTGCGCCTCCGCCCGTGCCAGCACGTTCGGATATGCCTTGCCCGACACTCGCTTGTTCGGCGAGTTGACCGCACCGGTCGACACCCAGATCGTGCCGGCCGCCTTGGTCGAGATGTACTTCAGGAACTGCGTCACCTCCGGCGAGCTCTTGAATGCCGCCGCGAAGTCGGCCGCGCCCACGATCGGGTGATCGAGGCTCGGCTTGATCGTCGGCCACGGGAAGGACGCAATCGTCTTGCCCGGCTTCAGGTTCGTGTTGACCTGCTGGAGCGCGATGCCGCCGACGAAGCCGCCCTCGAAGTAGAGCTGCGCCTTCGGGTTCGTCCCGAACACGTCGGTGATCCCGCCGACGAAGCTCTGGCCGAGCACGCCCTGCACGCCGTTCAGCACGTACTTGTTGTTGATGATCTGCGTCATGATCCGACACGCGTTCGCGACCGACGCATCGGTGAACGGCAGCTTGCCCGTGAAGAGGCGCTGGTACTTCGCCGGGCCCGCCGTCCGGGCGTAGATGTTCTCGAACCAGTCGGTCAGCGTCCACTGGCTCTGGTTCGGGCCGGCGCCCACCGACCACGGCACGAGCCCTTTCGCCTTGTACTTCTTCGTGATCGCCAGGAGCTGGTTCCAGGTCTTGGGGATCTTGAAGTGCATCGACTTGAAGGACTGCGGCTTGTACCAGATGACGCTCTTCGAGTTTGCCTTCGCCGGGACGCCGTAGAGCTTCCCGCCCGACGTGCCGAGCGCGAGCCAGCCCGGCCCGTAGTTCGCCTTCATGTACGCGTTCGTGATGCCGAGGCTGGACAGTGGTTTCAGGGCGCCCTGCTTTGCGAGCGTCCCGATGTAGCCGGGCCGCGGCAGGATGCCGATGTCCGGCGGGTTGCCCGCGGCGAGACGCGTCCGGATGTCCGGAATGAAGTCGCGGGCCGACGTGTACTGCACGTTGATGCCTGTCGCCTTCGTGAAGGCAGCCGTCACCTTCAGGAATGCGTCCTTTTCACTGCCGCCCCACAGCGAAAGCACTTCGATCGAATTGGCATTGCGCTTCGCCGGCTTCGCGCTGATCGCCGTCGCGGTGACTCCCGCGACGACGAGTGCGAGCACGGCGGTCAGCGCAATGAACCGTCTCCGTCGCTTCACACCTTCCTCCTCCCTCGTGGCGGCCGGGAGGCTACCGCCGTTGCACGACCCCGAACTTCCCTCCACGCCCCCGTGTCGCCCCCGATGGTACCCCTTAGAGCGAGGGTGCTTTTCAAGCCCTTGCCGTCAGCGTGAGCTCCGTCTCGGGATCGAAGACGTGGAGCTTCTCGGACGGGATTGCGAACGTCACCTCGTCGCCCGACTGCACCTTCTCCTCGGCGGGCACGAGCGCGACGAGCTCGTGACCCTCCGACTGCGCGTGGATGAGCTCCTCGTGGCCGAGATACTCGACGACGTCGATCTTCGCCGGGATCCTGACCGCGCCCGAGCCGGGATGGCCGTTGATCCGCAGGTCCTCGGGGCGAAAGCCGATCAGCAGGTCGCGGCCGCGGTTTTCCTGCGCGGCCTTCGCGGCCCGTCCCGAGAGCTCGAGCTTTGTGCCCCCGAGCTGCAAGCCGTCGTCACGCGCTTTCGCGGTCGCGAAGTTCATCGCCGGCGAGCCGATGAAAGCAGCGACGAACACGTTGACGGGGTTTTCGTAGAGCTCGGGCGGCGTTCCGATCTGCTGGAGGACGCCGAGGTTCATTACGGCGATGCGGTCGCCCATGGTCATCGCCTCGACCTGGTCGTGCGTGACGTAGATCGTTGTCGTGCCGAGGCGCTCCTGAAGGCGCAGGATCTCTGCGCGCGTCTGTACGCGCAGCTTCGCGTCGAGATTCGACAGCGGCTCGTCCATGAGGAAGGCCGCCGGCTCGCGCACGATCGCGCGCCCGAGGGCGACCCGCTGGCGCTGCCCGCCGGAGAGTGCCCTCGGCTTCCGGTCGAGGAGGTTCTCGAGGTTGAGGATTTTCGCCGCCTCCTCCACGCGGCGGCGGATCTCTGCCTTCGGCGTCTTCAGCAGCTTGAGGCCGAACGCGAGGTTGTCGTACACCGTCATGTGCGGGTACAGCGCGTACGACTGGAAGACCATGGCGATGTTGCGGTCCTTCGACTGCACGCGGTTGACCACGCGCTCGCCGATCTTGATCCGGCCGGAGGTGATCTCCTCGAGGCCGGCGAGGCACCGCAGCGCCGTCGTCTTGCCGCAGCCCGACGGCCCGACGAGCACGAGGAACTCGCCGTCCGTGACCAGGAGGTTGAGGTCGTCGACCGCGACGACGTCGCCGGCGTAGGCCTTCGTGACGTGGTCGAAGGTGACGCTCGCCATGCGCGCCGGATGCTAACCGGCCAGCGCTTCGACGCAAAGCCGCTGGAAGTGCGCGACGAGCTGCTCGCTCTCGCCCAGGAGCCGTCCTTCCGCGAGCAGCCCGCTGCGGACGCCCTGCTGCACGCCTCGGACGAGCTCCCTGTCCTCGCTCCCCACCTGCGTGTCGAACGCGATCAGCTCGTCGATCCACGGCTGCTCGACGTCGGGGCCGAAGAAGTAGTCGAGGAAGCGTGCGGTGCGTTCCGGCCCCAGCGGCGAGATCGGGCCGCAGGACAGGTTCGTCCGGCCCGGGAAGATGTTGATGCCGAAGTTCGGCCAGATGAAGTGAAACTGGCTGTGCGGGATCTCGCCGTCCGCGAGGAACGAGCTCCCGTGCTCGCGCAGCGGCCCGAGCTGGCTCGACGTCAGGCCCGCCGACTCGAGCTGATAGGCGTCGGGAGAGATGTCGACCTCCGCCGAGAAGCCGGGATGGGCGACGGCGCAGTGGTAGCACTCGAGGAAGTTCTCGCAGGCGATCTTCCAATTCGCCTCGACCTCGAACTCGCTGCGAAAGTGAAACTCGAGCGTGTCCACGTCGACGATTGCAGCGACACGCTCGGGGACGTCGCCGAGGGCGTCCGGCAGCGGTGACGCGTCGGCGTCCGGATTGGCGAACACAAACGGGCCCCAGGTGTCCACGGCGATCTCCTGGAGGCCGAGCCCGGCGAAGTCGAAGCCCGGTTCGCGGTCGGCGCGTGGCGCGGCGCGCAGCGCGCCGTCGAGCGCGTACGTCCACGCGTGGTAGGGGCACTGGAGCGTCTCGCGCCTCCCGGCACCCGTTACG
The DNA here is from genome assembly GCA_035456125.1 of Gaiellaceae bacterium. GTDB lineage: Bacteria > Actinomycetota > Thermoleophilia > Gaiellales > Gaiellaceae > 3-1-20CM-4-69-9. The sequence goes on along the minus strand of DATIDT010000019.1, from coordinate 6,993 downwards.
AGGACGTGGCCGCGGTGGCGGCAGACGTTCAGGAAGGCCCGGAGCCGGCCGTCTCGCGCGCGTGTAACTACCACCGGAATCTCGCCGGCAGCGGCGGCGAAGTAGGTGCCGCTCTCCGTGGCCTGCCCGGTGTGGCCGACGTACTGCCACGCGCGTGCGAAGATGCGGGCGTTCTCGCGCCGCAGCACCTCCGGGTCGCTGTACCACGACCAGGGCAGCGTCTGTTCCACGCGGCGAACTATGCCTGGACGGTTTCTACGAGCGCGTCGACGACGGCGGGATCGAAGTCGGTGCCGGAGCAGCGCTGCAGCTCGGCGATCGCGGCCGCAACCGGCATCGCCCTGCGGTAGCAGCGGTCGGTCGTCATCGCGCTGAAGGCGTCACAGCAGCGAACGATGCGCGCGACCAGCGGGATCTCGTCTTCGCGCAGGCCGTCGGGGTAGCCCGTCCCGTCCCAGTCTTCGTGGCAGGAGCGGACGATGTGCCCGACGCTGCCGAGGAGGCCGCCGACCTGCGCGAGAAGACGCTCGCCTTCGACGGTATGCGTCTTGATCAGCTCGAACTCCTCGTCGGTGAGCTTCGCGGGCTTGTTGATGATCTCCGACGGGATCTTGATCTTCCCGACGTCGTGCAGCAGCGCGGCGAACTCGGCGTCCCTGCGTGCACGAGCGTCGACGCCGAGCTTGTCGCAGACGCCGAGCACGAGCGAGACGACCTCGCGGCTGTGCAGCCCCGTGTACGCGTCGTCCGCCTCCACGACGTCGCCGAGGAGCAGCGCCGTGCCGCGATACGCGAGCGAGAGCTCGAGCGCGTGGTCGATCCGCACCTGCCGTTCGCGTGCGAAGACGAACAAGAGGCCGATCAAGGGAAGCACGAAGGTCAGGGCGACGGGCTGGTCGACCGCCGCGAGCGCGACCAGCAGCCCGACCGGTGCGAGCGCAGCCTCGACGAGGAACGTCCACGACATGTACCGGGCGGCGGTCGAGAACGGCAGCCCGTTCACGAACCGCTGGTGCGGCGCCTGGATCACGTACTCGACGCCGGACTGTGCGGCCAGAGCGGCGACGTAGATCGGCCAGTCCGACAGGCTCGGGTCGCGTTCACCGGCGATCGCGAGCACGGCGACCGGGCCGATCGAGTACCAGGAGTTGAGCGGGGCGATCAGGATGCGCTCGAGCGGCAGGCCGCGCCGCAGGAGATCCGTCCCCGAGCCGAGGAGAAGACCGACGCAGATCGCCGCCGGCACCCAGCCGAGCGGCAGCACGAAGAGCATCGGCACGAAGATGAGGCCCGTCGGCAGGAACAGGCCGGTCCCGACCTCGAACCGAGCCTGCGATGCCGCCGCATACGCGGCGATCAGGGCGACGATCGTGGCGATGCTCGGGGTGCGCGAGGAGTCGAGGGCGAACGGCAGCACCAGCGCGAGCGCGAGGAAGCCGGTTGCGAAGAAGAGCGCGGATCGGAGGTTCCGGCCGTGCATCCCGGCTGCCTCCTCCGCACGGACGGCACCGACGTGCTGATCGACGTCAGGGTCGAACGTTGCGGCCGCAGAGGACATAGACGAAAGATCGGCCGGCGCGGAGCACGAGATTCCCTGAATCGAGGGATGAGATGCCCCTCCCGGGTGATGGGGGACGCAGCCGTCCGCGCCGTTCGGCAACTACCGGAGCTGCACCTTCGGGGCGAACGGAGGCCTCGAGAACGGCCCGACGGGCTGGTCGCTGGCGACGGTCAGATCGTGATTGAGCATCACGTGACTAAAGCCAACTGCTGGGGTCAGGCCCCGTTCGGCGCCAGACCCGTCATGGCCAGAGGTAAGCCGCAGGCTTACGAGCAGGCGGACTGACGCGGCACGCGCACGAACAGCCTGCGCGCGCCGCACGTAGAGGCCTGACCCGCAGGGTCAGGCCTCTACCGCGTCCGGGTGATCTTTGTGAGCCCGAGCGGGCTGTCGATGTCGACCCCGCGGAGCTTTGCGAGCTCGACCGCTATGACCTGACCCGGCACGACCGTCAGCAGCGGCGCCAGCCAGCCGGGGAGCTCGGGGACGAGCGGGAACGCGGTCTGCGCGCTCGCGAGGAAGTCGGCGTCGTTGCTGATCCCGATGATCTCGGCCCCGCGCTCGCGGATCTTCTCGATCGCGCCGCGCATGCTGTCGAGCGTGCGACCGCTGCGCGTGATCACGATCGCCGGCCGTCCGGGCTTGACCGCCGCGATCGGCCCGTGCAGGAGATCTGCCGAGGAGAACGCCTCGAACGGCGCCCCCGACAGCTCCCGGATCTTCAACGCGATCTCGAACGCCGTGCCGTAGTTGACGCCGCGCGTCACGACCGTTCCGCTCTCGACGTCGTCGTAGCGCGTCAGCTCCGGCGCAACCGGCAGGGCGAGGTCGATCTGCTTTGCAACCTCCGCCGGCGCGGAGCGCAGCCCCCGCAGGCGCTCCGAGTCTCCGAGCGCGACGCTCGAGAGCAGCGCCACCGCCGCGATCGAGTTGAGGTACGTCTTCGTCGCAGCCACCGCCCGCTCCTCGCCTGCGTGCAGCGGGAGCACCCAGTCGGCCGCGTCTGCGAGCGGCGACCGCGGGTCGTTCGTGATCGCCAGCGTCGGGCGTCCCTGGCGGTTGGCCTCGTCGAGCACCGCGACGACGTCCGGTGACGCGCCCGACTGCGAGATCGCGATCACGGCGGCCGCGTCGAGGTTCGGGGGCGCCTCGTACACGGTGTACAACGAAGGCGTCGCGAACGCGACGGTCAGCCGGTTGGCGGTGCCGAAAAGGTATTGCAGGTAGCGCGCGACATTGCTCGAGCTCCCGCGCGAGACGATCAGCAGGTACCGAATGTCGTCTCGGATCAGCCCGTGCGCGATCTCCGTCGCGTGCGCGGTCTCCGCGGCGAGGAAACGTTCCAGCGCTGTCGGCTGCTCCCGCAGCTCCGTCTCAACCCACGACATCGCCGACCGCCTCCCGGATCACGCCGCGTGCGGCGGACAGGCGCGACCGCGCCGTCGCCGCGTCGACTCCTGCGAGCAGCGACACGATCGCGACCTTCGCGTCGCCGTCGGCTGCAGCCATCGCGGCGCTGACGTCTTCCTCCGGCGCTGCAGTCGCGAGCGCGACCGCCGTGCGCGCTCGCGCGCGGAGCTTGTCGTTCGACGGCGCGACGTCGACCATCAGGTCCCCGAACGTCTTGCCGAGCTTGACCATCGTGACCGTCGACACGGTGTTCAGCACGAGCTTCTGCGCGGTTCCGGCTTTCATGCGCGTCGACCCGGAGATGAACTCCGGCCCGACGTCAACCTCGATCGCGAGGTCGGCCGCGTGTGCAAGCTCCGAGTCGCGCACGCACGCGAGCCCGATCGTCAGCGCGCCGGCGTCCCGCGCCCGGGACAGTGCGCCGAGGGTGTAGGACGTTCGTCCGCTCGCGCTGACCCCGAGGACGACATCCCGTGGGCCGACGTCGAGCCGCGCGAGCTCGGCGTCGTCCTCCTCGGCGTCGACCTCGGTGTGAACCGCCGAGATCAGATCGGTGGAGAAGGTCGGCCCGCACTCGGCGGCGTCCGCGGCGGCGATGCGGCCGGACGTGCCGGCGCCGACATACACGAGGCGCCCACCCTGCTCGAGCCGCGCGACGACCGCGTCGATCGCGGCGGCGATCTGGGCCGTCGCGGCGGCAACCGCATCCGGCACGCTCGCGTCGCCGACGTCGATCGAGCGGACGAGCATCTCCGTCGGTCGCAGCTCGAGCGCCGCAGGACGTGTGAGCGCACGCGTCACCGTTTCCCACACGAGCGGCGCGTCCGGCGTCGCGAGGTGCGTCATGTGCCCGCAGGCCTCGTAGCCCCACGTCCAGATGTCCTCGATCCCGGCCGCCCTGGTCGACTCGATCGCCGCCTCGAGATCCGGGATGTCGTCGCGGGTGAGCCCGAAGCTCGGGACCCAGAGCTGTGGCCGGACGCCGTGGCGCGCCGCTGTCTCCGCGAGCAGCTCGGCGAAGCGCCCCACGAAGGCGCCCGGCTCCTCGTCGAAGTTCTTCCAGTAGGGGTCGGTTGCGAACACGTCGAGGCCCGGCAGTGCGGCGACGGCGTCCCAATCCTTGATGCCGTGGGACCCTTCGGTCAGAGGCAGCAGGCAGATCGTGTTCTTGCCGCCGCGCGAGGCCACGTGCGCAGTCATCTCACGGAGGAAGTCGACGAGCGAGGGCTCGCGGAATGCCTGCGTCACCTCGCCGCCCGCAAGCTCGCGGCAGACGTCGCACGCGCACGCCCACCGCTTCGGGTCGTCGATGCCGACGTGCGCGGGGACGGTCCAGTGCGGCTCGTCCCAGAAGACGTAGTCCGTGCCGCACTCGAGCGCGGCGTCGGCCCATTCCTTGCAGAACGCCCTGTAGGCCGGCTGGTTGAGACAGCCCGTGGGGACGCGTCGGCCGTCGTCGAGCACCTGGCACGCGTCGGGATGCATCGTCACCCAGCGGCTCTCGGCCTCGCCGCCGAACGTCCGGCCGACGCCCCACGGACACATCTGCACTTCGAGCCCGACGTCGTGCGACGCCGCCACGATGTCGGCCATCGAGCCGCGGTAGTACGCGAAGTCGTTCTCCGAGAACGTGTGCAGCACCGAGGTGTAGCCGCGCGCTGCGATGTCGGCGAGATCGCGACGGACGTGACGAAGGATGCGGACGCCGAAGTACGAGACGCCCGCGCGCGTCATTCCGCGCCCACGAGGGCAGGTGGGGAGGATGTCGGCCGGTCGCGCCGTTGCGACAGCTCCGCGACGAGCCGGTAGCGATCGCCGCGATAGAGCGAGCGCACGAACTCGACGGTTTCGCCGTCCTCCGAGCGGCTCGTCCGTTCGAACAGGAAAGCGGGGGAGTGCAGCGGCACCGTGAGCAGCTCCGACTCCTCTTCGTTCGTCACCGTCGGCTCGATGGACTGTGTGCCGTGCGAGATGACGACGCCGTAGTCGCGCTCGAGCAGGTCGTAGAAGGACGAGTTCTCGAGCCGGTCACGCGTCAGGCCCGGCACCAGCGCAGCCGGCACGTGCAACGTCTCGAGCGCCATGGGCTCGCCGTCGGCAAGCCGGAGGCGGCGAATCAGCATCACGCGCGCGTCGGGCGAGATATTGAGGGCACGCCCGACGGCGGCGCCGGCGTGGATCTCGCGGAGCTCGATCGTGCGGCTGCCGGCGGTCATGCCGCGGCGGCGCATGTCCTCGCTGAAGGAGGTCAGCGTCAGCTGCTGCGCGATCTTCGGCTCGCTCACGAACGTGCCGGATCCGTGGCGGCGCTCGAGGTAGCCGTCGCGGACGAGGTCGTCGAGGGCGGCACGAACGGTCAGGCGGGAGATCCCGAGGTCGCTGCTGAGCCGCCGTTCGGAAGGGATCGCCTCACCGACCTGCAGCTGGTCGATCAGCTCCAGCACGCGCTGCCTGGTCAGGACCTGTTTCCGCATCGGCTGAGCGTAAGAAAAGCACAGCCTTTAGCGCATGGTCAAGACCACTGCCTCGCAAGACCGGCGCTTTTCACCTACTTGACACCTTGATTGGTCTATGCCAATGTCAGCGGCGGTGGTTAGTGGTCTAAACCAATCCGGGAGCCGTGCAGGCTTCCGGGAGCTCCGGGAGGCGACATGAAGGTTCGTTACCTGGCGGCGGGATTGCTCGTCGCCATGCTCGCCGTCGCGGCCTCGACCGCGAGCGGCGGCACCTCACGGAGCCATGCCACGAAGATCGTGGTCTGGCTCCAAAACGATGCGCAGAACGGTTGGCCGGAGGCAGTCGCTCTCGCCAACAAGACGTTCCAGGCGCAGCACCCGGGCGTCGACGTCGACGTCCAGTACCAGAGCTGGGGCACGCACCTGACGAAGTTCGACGCCGCGCTTGCCGGCGGCGACGCGCCCGACGTCATCGAGCTGGGCAACACCGAGATGACGAAGTACATGGCGGCCGGCGCGTTCAAGACGCTGAGTCAGTCCGCGTTCCCGAACAACAAGACCTGGCTGCAGGGCCTCAAGGGCTCGTGCCAGTACAACGGCAAGCTCTACGGCGTTCCGTATTACGCCGGCGCGCGTGCTGTGATCTACCGCACCGACCAGTACAAGGCGGCCGGCATCAAGGGCACGCCGAAGAGCCTGGCGCAGTTCGTCGCGGACGGCAAGAAGCTGATGAAGAAGTACGGAAAGAACAGCGGCTACTCGGCCGTGTATTTCCCCGGGAAGTACTGGTACTTCGCCATGTCCGTCGTCTACGACTACGGTGCGTCGATCGCGGTCCGGAAGGGCGGCAAGTGGAAAGGCGCGCTCGACACCCCGCGTGCGCTCACGGCGTTGAACCAGGTCAAGCAGCTCTTCAAGCTGAGCCGGGCCAGCAAGACCGGTGACGAGGCCAACCCGCAGCAGTCGCTTGTCTTCTCGAAAGGCAACGTCGGCTCGTTCGTCGGCAACGGCTGGGAGTGGCCGTATGCGCTCGACACGAAGGTCGGCAACCCGGCCCTCGACGGGAAGATGAACGCCTATCCGATGCCGAGCCACACGAAGGGCAAGTTCATGCCGACGTTCCTCGGCGGTTCCGACCTCGCCGTCCCCGTGACGACGAAGAACCAGTCTCTCGCCGTCGACTGGATCAAGGCGTTCACCAGCACGGCGGCGGAGAGCGAGATCGCGAAGGCGGGCAACATCGCCAACACGACGAAGCTGCTCTCCTACAACGCCTCGAATCCGAAGCTCGCGCCCTTCGCGCGGGCGGCGAAGTACAGCTGGTTCGTGCCCACGAGCCCGAACTGGGCGAACGTGGAGAATGCGAACGTGCTGCAGAGCATGCTCGTCAAGATCGCAACGGGTCGCGCGTCTGTGAAGGCCGCAGCCACGAGCGCCAGTAATCAGATCACGAGGATCCTGAACACCGGCGCGTGAGTCGCCTCGCGCCCGAAGGAGCTGCTGTGGCGTCCGTCGCCGAGAGCGGGTACATCCCCGCCTCTCGGCGGCGGCGCTTCAGCCGGCGCC
>DATIDT010000018.1:0-19147 GCA_035456125.1 Gaiellaceae bacterium | reverse complement strand
CGCGCTCGTCACGGAGCCGGGTCGCGCGCACACGACACGCGTCGAAGACGTCCCGGTCACGGAAGCACGCGAGGGCGAGGTCCTCGTCCGCACGCTCGAGGTCGGCGTCTGCGGCACCGACCGCGAGATCTCCGAAGGCGTCTTCGGGGTCGCGCCTGCGGACGAGCCGCTGCTCGTGCTCGGCCACGAGGCGCTGGCCGTCGTCGAGCGAAGCGGGTACGGCTTCGCGCGCGGCCAGCTCGTGACGGCGACCGTCCGCCGCGCGTGCGGCCGTTGCCGCGCCTGCGCGGAGGGCTCGCCGGACTCGTGCCTGACGGGCGACTACAGCGAGCGCGGGATCACGCGCCTGCACGGCTACGCCCGCGAGCTCGTTGCGGAGGACCCGGCGCAGCTGGTCGCGATTCCGGGCTCGCTGGGCCGTCTCGGGGTGCTCGCGGAGCCGACGTCGATCTGCGAGCGGGCGCTCCGCCATGCTCGGGCGATCGGCGGCCGGCAGCCTTGGCAGCTCGAACGCGCGCTGGTCATCGGCGCGGGCGCGATCGGCCAGCTGATGACGTATCTGCTGCGCCTCGCGGAGGTGGAGGTCTGGACGGCGTCGCTCGAGCCCGCGAACGAGCTGGTCGTGCAGTCCGGCGCGCACTATGTCTCGACGCGCGACGCGGACGTCTCCGAGCTCGGCACGTTCGACCTCGTCGTCGAAGCGGCCGGCGACGCACACTTGACGGCGCGGGCGCTGGGCCGGCTCCGCCGTAGCGGTGTGGCGTGCATTCTCGGGCTCGATCCGCGTGAACAGAAGATCGAGCTCGACGGGCCGGTGCTCGGCGTCGACCTGATCCTGCAGAACCACGTGGTCTTCGGCAGCGTCAACGCGCAGCGGGCCGACTGGCTCGCCGCGGTCGCCGACCTCGACCGGGTGCGGGAGCGCTGGCCCGAGGCGCTCGAGCAATTCGTCAACCTCCGGGTCCCGGTCGACCGCTTCCGAGACGCCTTCGAGCATCGCGGCGGCAAGGCGACGCTCGTGCTCGACGACGACTAGCCGCTCAGACCGACAGGCCCGCGGCCTCGACCGCCTGCCGGGCCAGCGCTTCGTCGACCTCGCCGGGCAAGCCGCTCACGCCGACGGCGCCGACACGCGACTCGCCGTCGAACACGGCGACGCCGCCGAGGAAGAACGTGAAGAACGGGTCGAAGCTCGCGCGTTCGACAGGGTCGTCGCGCACCTTCTCGGCGAGCTCTCTCGTCGAACGTGCGTCGCTGCGCGCGGCGGTGTACGCCTTTCGGCGCGCGTTCAGGCGCGTGTCCGGCGCCGCACCGTCCATCGTCGCGGCCGCGACGAGCTCGCCGTGCGAATCCGCGACGAAGACCGAGACCGGGCCCGGCGCCTCCCGGACGACGAACTCAACGATCGCCCGTGCGTCAGGGAGCTTCATTCAGCAGGGCGTAGCTGGAGCCGAGTCTCGCCCCAGCGCGAGCAAGCTGCTCCTCGGAGGGCACAAGCCAGCCGAACGAGTCGGCCAGGCGAACGATCATCGTGAAGAGCGCCGCGACGTGGATGGCATCCACGAGCGCACCCTCCCCCACGCCGTCGGCGAGGACGGCTTCGGCGTCCTCCGCCCGGAGCTCGTCCGGCCGCAACGTGAGCTTCTCCAGGAACCCGAGCGTCGCGCGCAGAGGCTCGCCGACAGGCGCCGTGCGCCAGTCACGGCTCACGGCCTCCCAGACTTCCTCGCCGAGCGCATACGACGCGACCGCGCCGTGCGACGCCGTTCAGAAGGGACACTGGCTGAGCGAGGAGACGAACGCCGCGAAGAGCTCGCGCTCCCCCACGCTCCAGTCGGACGGGCCGTTCATCGCCAGGTCGAGCGTGTCGGAGAAGGGACGTCCGAACAGCTCGGGCCGGTAGTGAAGCGTCTTCAGGACGTCAGGCGGCTCCGTTCCCCGCTGAGCCCGGATGACATCGAGGAGGACTGCCTCCTCCGGAGCGTGGCCGTCTTCGAGGCAGCGCAACCTCATGGCAGAACCGCGAGCGCGGCCTCGAGCCGCACGAGGCCGGCGGCGACCGCAACGGAGACGGTCTGCTCGAAGATGACGTCCTCCGAGTAGCCGGCATCCTTCAGCGCCTGGACGTCGTCGTCCGTGATCCGGTAGGCGTTCCTCCGCACCTTGTCCAGGTACGGAGCGAGCTCCGGCGGAGCCTCGCGGTCCGGTCGCGCAGCCTCGCGCAGCCGCTCGACGAGCGAGTCGTATCGGGTCGCTGGCGGGGCCAAGACGGGTAGTTCATCACAGTACGATTGCGCGGATGAGCGCGCCAGCGATCGCCGGCGGGCCGGTGCTGACGATCCGGGGAACGCCATACCCGGTTCTGCTGCCCAAGTACCGCGACCCGCGCCTGCATCTCGCTGCCGTGATCATCACGCTGCAGGTCCTCGGGCAGACGGCCTTCGGGTTCAACCTGTCGATCGCGCAGATCCTCATCGCGATCGGCACGTGCGGCGTGCTCGAGGTCGGCATCGCGTTCTTCCGCCAGCACGTGATCATGTGGCCGGCGAGCGCGCTGCTCACCGGCAACGGCGTCGCGTTCATCCTGCGCGTGCCGGGGACGCCGCACGGCGACTGGTGGAGCCTGCACGGCGCCTGGATCTTCGCGGCGACTGCGGCGGTCTCGCTGCTGTCGAAGCACGTGATCCGCTGGCGCGGCCGCCACATCTTCAACCCCTCGAACTTCGGCCTCGTCCTCTGCTTCCTGGTGCTCGGCGAGAACCGCGCCGAGCCGCTCGACTTCTGGTGGGGGCCAATGTCCATCTGGCTCGCGTTGGCGATCGCTCTCATCGTCCTCGGCGGCCTGACGATCCTGTCGCGGCTCCGCCTCCTTGTCATCGCGGGCGGCTTCTGGCTCGCGTTTGCAGCGGGGATCGCCGTGGTTGCGGCGAGCGGCCACTCGATGACGGCTCGCTGGCACCTCGGGCCGATCACGGGCTGGTCGTTCTGGTGGCTGCTCGTGACCTCGCCGGAGATCCTGATCTTCCTCTTCTTCATGATCACCGACCCGATGACGATCCCGAAAGGGCGCGTCGCGCGCGTTGTGTACGCCGTCAGCGTCGGTCTGCTCGCCACGCTGCTGATCGCCCCGCGGACGACCGAGTACGCGACCAAGGTGTCCGTGCTGGCCGCACTCGCGCTGGTCTGTTTGGCGCGCCCGCTCCTCGAACGGTTCCTGCCGGTCCCCGGCTCGCAGGAAGACCGCGCCTGGCCGTGGGCGCGCGGGCTCATGCGACACGGGTGGGTCTCGCCGGCTGCGCTGATGCTCGGGGCCGCCGGTTTCGCGGGGCTCGTCGTGGTGGCGGGCATTCCGGCGCGGCCGGACGGTGCGACGGCGAGCTCGCTTCCCGGCGGCGAGCCGCTCCCGCAGGTGAACGTCGTCGCGACCGAAGGCGTCTCGGCTCGGGTCGATTCAGCCACCGCCGACCAGATTGCGCGCGACATCGTCCTGGATCTCCACGCCAATTCGGCGGCCCTCCGACTTCGTGACCCGCAGCGCGCGAGCACCGGCGCCGGCGGCGCGTGGCTCGTCGATCTCCGCCAGCAGATCGGCGCAGCGGCGGGCAGCGCGATTTCGGTACCGACCTATCGAGTCTCGCGCGTCGACCTGACGCTGGCGCGCGGAGAAGGCCAGGGGCCGCCCAGGATCCTGGCTGCGATCAGCGGCACGCAGCAGGCGGCCGACTATCGCGGGCGCCCACCGAAGCTCGTGCGTCGGCACGCGCCGGTGTCGTTCAAGCAATCGCTGGAGGTCGCTCTTCAGCAGGGCCACTACGTCATCGTCCGAGTCGGAGGAGCGACGTCGGCGGCTGCGCCGCCTCCCGAGCGCTCGCTGGTCGTCCGCGCGACCGGCCCTCTTGCCGACGTCCGGCTCCAGGACGTCGCACCCCAGGTCGGGCTCGACTTTCGCCACGGCGCGTTCCGCTTCGGCGTCTCCAACGACGTGACCGCGATGATGGGCGGAGGCGTCTGCTGGCTCGATTACGACAACGACGGTTGGCTCGACCTGTTCGTCGTCAACTCGTTCTCCACGGCTGACCGCAGTCGCTGGGAGAACGAAGGCGGCCTGCCCCGCAGCGCGCTCTTCCACAACGTGCGCGGCTCGTTCGTGAACGTCAGCAGGCAGTCGGCCGCTGACCTCGCCGTCCGCGGCGAAGGCTGCGTGGCGGCGGACTTCAACGGCGACGGTTACACCGATCTCCTCGTCACGACGGCGACGTACGACAAGCTGCTGTGGAACAACGGCGACGGAACCTTCACCGAGGGTGCAAAGCCCGCCGGGATCGACTCCTTCGGCTGGCACACGGGCGCTGCGGTCGCCGACGTCAACGGCGACGGCCGTCCCGACCTGTTCGTCGCGGGCTACACGGACCTCAACTCCCCGGTGACGACCGCGGTCAGCGGCTTCCCCTCGAACTACAAGGGCGTCCGCGACCTGCTCTACCTCAACGAAGGCAACGACATGCACGGGCACGCGACGTTCCGCGAAGTCGGTGTGCAAGCCGGGGTCGAGGCGACGAGCTTCCGACACGGCCTCGGTGCGCTGTTTACGGACTACAGCGGGGACGGGCGGCCCGACCTGTACGTCGCCAACGACGAAGACCCGAATCAGCTGTACGAGAACGTGCCTTGGCCGGGCGGAGCTGCCGCCGACCCCGCGGGGCTCGGCTTCCGCTTCGTTGAACGGGGCGCCGCCGAGGGCGTCGACGACCCGTACGCCGGAATGGGCATCGCCTCGGGTGACTACAACGGCGACGGGCGGCTCGACCTCTTCGTGACGAACTCCAGGCGAGAGCCCTATGCGCTGCTTCGGCGCCGCGCGGGGTCGAAGGGGCCGGCCTTCCGCGAGGCGCGCTCTGCACTGCGGACGGCGTATGCCGGCGCCGCCGGGTGGGGTGCAGCCTGGGTGGACCTCGCCGGCAAAGGCACGCTCGACCTCGCGCTCGCCAACGGCGACATCCCGGTCACGAGCCTGGCCAAGGACGCCGGCCGGACCCGCGTCCTGTCCGATCGTGCCTCGACGAAGTTCGCGAACATCGGAATCACGGGGCTCAGCCGGGCGCCGCGCGTGAACGGCCGAGGGCTGGCTGCGGCGGACTACGACAACAACGGAACGGTCGACATCGCGGTCGGCTCGATCGGCGGCCGGCTCGTGCTTCTCCGCAACAGCGGCGGCGCCGGTCACTGGCTCGAGGTCAAGCCGGCGGGCTTTTCGCCCGGAGCAGTCGCGACGGTGGTGCTCCCCGACGGCCGCAGGCTCGTGCAGGAGCTCCACGCGGGCAGCAGCTACCTGTCGTCCGAGGACCCGCGTTTCCACTTCGGCCTGGGCGACGCCGCAGAGGCGCGAACCCTCGTCGTCCGCTTCCCGGGCGTAGGCGAACGCCGGCTCGAGCACGTCCGGGCGGATCGGCTGATCGTCGTCCAGCCGCCCGCCCGCCCGCCCGCAGGAGTCGCGCCGCCGCCGAGCTCCTACGTGCGCTCCAACTGCTCGCCGGCGGCGACGCCCGGTCGCTCGGTTGCGCGCATCTGGGACGAGGCGGCGCTCGCTCTGGAGCCGGCGAACGCCGGCCCCGCCCTGCAGGCGCGCAATCTCTTCCACCTCTCCGCGGCCATGTGGGACGCCTGGGTCGCGTACGAGCCCAAGGGGAGCGGCTACTTCCTGAGGGAAAAGCATCGGGCCGCCGACGTCCGGTCGGCCCAGGAGACGGCGATCAGCTACGCGGCGTATCGGCTGCTCCTCTGGCGTGCCTCGTACGGAGTCGACGTCGGCCCGGCGTTTCGTCGCCTGACGGCGACGCTGCGCTCGCTCTGCTATCGACCGGGCTTCGTCAGCACGCGGGGCGACTCGGCCGCCGCACTCGGTAATCGGATCGCCGCGGCGGCGATCGCGTTCGGACAGCACGACGGCTCACTCGAGCGGGAGCACTACGTCGACTCGAGCTATGCGCCCGTGAACGAGCCCCTCGTCGTCTCGCAACCCGGCACGGTGATGCACGACGGCACGTTCTGGCAGCCGCTCGCCTTCGCGCGGATCGCAGTCAAGGGAGGGCTGCCCGTCGCTGCCAAGGTCCAGTCGTTCGTCGACTCGCAGTGGGGCCGCGTTCGCGGCTTCGCGGCTCCCGCAGCGAAGGACGGATTGCCGATCGATCCGGGCGCGCCGCCCCTCGGCAATTCCAGCTCTGCTGCGTACAAGCAAGCCGCGCTGAACGTGATCCGCTGGAGCTCGCGTCGCGGGGGAGCGGCGATCGCCGCGCGGTGGAACGGCCCGGACTCGGCGCCCGCCCGTTGGAACGCGATCGCGAATGCACTCCCCGACTCGAAGCAGCGTCTCGCTCGAGACGTGAAGCTCTACTTCGCGCTCAACGGCGCCCTGCACGATGCCGCAGTCGCGACGTGGGGGACGAAGCGCAAGTACCAGTCCGTTCGGCCGATCTCAATGATCCGCCAGCTCGCGTTCGAGGGTCGCCTGCCGCTCGTCCCGGGCTTCGTCGAGCTGATCACGAAGGCGTCGAGCGCCCCCGGCCGGCGGCATGCCGCGCTCGCAGGGCACGTCGGCGACATAGCGGTCCGCACCGCGCACGGCTGGACTTTGGGGACGCGCTGGCTGCCCCGCGCCGGAATCGTGACGCCCCCGTATCCAGGCTGGGTCTCGGACGGGAGCGCATTCGGGCGCGCGGCCGCCGCGGTCCTCACCGCCGAGACCGGACGCGCTCGTTATCGGCACATCGCGGACGAGGAGGGGCTCTCCGGTCTGTACGCGGGGACGCAGACGGCAGCCGACGACATCGCCGGCCGCGGGCTCGGCTCGAAGGTCGGCAAGCAGGCCTGGGCGCTCGCCGAGCGCTACTTCGCCGGCACGGTTCGCTGAGAGATCAGCGGCCGGACCGGACCTGCAACCGGCGCGCGATCGTGTCCAGCGTCACGGCGAGCAGGAGGATCACGCCGGTGACGATGTAGATCGTCCCGGTCTTGTAGCCCGCCGTATCGAGACCGTTCGAGACCGTCGCGATGACGAGCGCGCCGATGAGGGCGCTGCGCACCTCACCTCGACCCCCGAACAGGCTCGTGCCGCCGATGACCGCAGCGGAGATCGCGTCGAGCAGCAGCGTGCCGCCGCCGACGTTCAGATCGACCGAGTTCAACCGCGCGGCCAGGATCACGCCCCCCACCCCGGCCATCGCACCGGAGATCATGAAGACGATGATGCGGATGCGAGGGACGTTGATGCCCGCGCGACGCGCCGCCTCGGCACTGCCGCCGACGGCGTAGACGTGGCGGCCAAACGGAGTTCGCTTGGCTAGAAAAGTCAGCGCGATCAGGAAGATGACGACGAGAACGCCGGCCAGCGGCAGCCCGGCCGGCACGCTGGCGTGGTTGGAGATCGCGACGGTGCCGAAGCAGGCGATTGCGACCCCGATCACCTTGGCGACGATCATGAAAGGCCTTTGAATCGCCACGTGGGCGCGGCGCTTGCCGATCACCCCGCCCAGCGTGCCGAGGGTATAGAGACCCGTGACGATCGCGGCGATGAGCCAGCCCGCATTCGGGGTGAAGTAGTAGTTGGCGAGATCGTTGATCAGGTTGTCCTGGATGACGATCACGCCTTTGACCTCGAGCACCTGCAGGATCACGCCCTGCCAGATCAGGAGCCCTGCAAGCGTGACGACGAACGAGGGAACCCCGACGAACGCAACGACCGAGCCCTGGGCCGCCCCGATCCCTGCGCAGATGCCGATCGCGATCAGGATCGCGACGACTCCGGGGTACGCGTGGCCGCTCCCCGGCAACTGGAACTCGGCGACTGCCAGAGCCGCGATCCCGCTCAGGTACCCGATCGACAGGTCGATCTCGCCGAGCAGGAGGACGAACACGACTCCGAAAGCGAGCATTGTCAGGCCCGCCATCTGGACGATGATGTTGTTGAAGTTGTCCGCGGTGAAGAAGTTCGTCGCCTTGAAGCTGAAGAAGACGATGATCAGGACCAGGCCGAGGACGATCGGCAGGATCCCGAGGTTGCCCGTCTTCAGGTTGTCGATCGCGCGACGCCAGACCCCTGGCTGCGCCTCCGTCTCGTCTCCTTCGGGAAGACCGATTCCGGGGGCGGCGATGTCGACGTCCGAGCTCACGTCGCCAGCTCCGGCGCCGTCTCCGGGATCCCTGCAACCTTGGTCGGAATCCCTGCCGTGATCGCCTGCACGACTTCCTGCTGGGTGGTCTTCTCCCGCTCGTAGACGCCCACGTCGCGGCCGAGGCGGAGCACAGTGATGCGCGTCGCCACCTCGAAGACGTCGTGCAGGTTGTGCGAGATCAGCACGACGCCGAGGCCCTGCTCGCCGAGGCGTCTGACGAGGTCCAGCACCTGCCGCGTCTGGGCGACGCCGAGCGCGGCGGTCGGCTCGTCGAGGATGACGAGCTTGGAGTTCCACTGCACCGCCTTGGCAACGGCGACGGACTGCCGCTGGCCGCCCGACAGCGACGCCACCGGCTGCCGGATCGAGCGGATGGTCGTCACTGAGAGCGACCGGAGTGTTTCGCCCGTGCGCTGCTCCATGACCGGCTCCTTCAACCGCCAGAGCCAGTCGCGTTCCTCGCGGCCCAGGTACATGTTCTGGACGACGTCCAGGTTGTCGCACAGCGCGAGATCCTGGTACACGACCTCGATTCCGAGGTTGGAGGCGTCCTTCGGGCCGTGGATGTGAACGACCTTCCCGTCGAACAGGATCTCGCCGCTGTCCGCGCTGTGGGTACCCGCGACGCACTTGACGAGCGTCGACTTGCCCGCGCCGTTGTCGCCGACGAGCGCCATCACCTCGCCCTGGCGCACCTCGAAGTCGACGTCCGTGAGGGCCTGCACTGAGCCGAACGACTTGGAGATACCGCGGAGTAGCAGGACCGGCGTCTCGCTCACGCTGGTGCGTTTCCTACCACAAAAGCAGTGGAGGCGCCCATTCGGGCGCCTCCACAGCGTCGATGCTCTTGTCCCCTAGCAGTACTGCGCGTAGTCACCGACACAGACGTCGCTCTTCTTGATGAAGTTGTCCTTGAAGAGCCTCGTGTAGTTCTTCTTGGTGATCGAGACGACCGGGAGCTGAACGGTCGGCTCCTTCTTGCTGCCGTTCTTGCGGAACCCGTTGACTCCCGGGATCTTCTTGTGGTGAAGCAGGGCGACGGCTGCCTTGACGGCCGCATTCACCTCGACCGGGACGTACTTGTAGACGGTCATCGTCTGCCAGCCCGAGATGATGTTCTGCACGCCCTGGACGGTCGCGTCCTGTCCAGACAGTGCGATCGGCTTCAGCTTCTTTGCCTTGAGGGCGGCCACGACGGCGCCGGCGATGTTGTCATTCGCCGCGATAGCGCCGTCGATCTTGTTGTTCGTCTTCAGCAGCATCTGCTCGAAGATCGGCTGGGCGTTGGTCGCCAGCCACAGCGGCACGAACTGCTGCGGGCCCTTCGTCAGCTTGCCGCTCTTGAACAGCGGGTTCAGGACCGCGTCGTTGCCGCTCTTGAACCAGAACGCGTTCTGATCCGTCGGGCCGCCCCAGAGCTCGGCCACGACGGGCTTCGACTTGCCCTTCAGGGCGTTGACGACACCCTTCGCCTGCGCAGCGCCAACGGCTTTGCCGTCGAACGAGACGTAGACCTTCGCGATGCCGCCCACGACCTGCCGGTCGTAATCGATCGAGTAGCCCTTGGCCTTGGCGAACTTCTTCTCGATCGCGATCGACGTCCCCTGAGCGATGTCGGTGACGATCGCCACCTTCGCACCGCGCGAGAGACACGAGTCGGCCTGTGAAACCATCTTTTGCGGGTCGTTCAACGCGTTCGTGATCGAGTACGTCACCTTGGCCTTCTTCAAGGCCTTGGCGAAGTCAGGCGCATCGAACTGCACCCAGCGAACGGACGATTTCGTGTCCGGTAACAGGACACAGACTTGGATGTTCGCGGAGCGATGGGCTCCTGCACTACCAGCCAAGATCGCGCCCGTTACAACGGCGAGGACGACGACCAACCCCACCGTTCCACGCTTGCGAGAGAATCTTTTCACTCCATGCCCTCCTAGATAGCCCGGTTTGGAGACTTTAGCTCCATTCCTCTTGACCCCAAAATGACGGTCCCCAGCCGACCGGCCTAGTATCGCGCAATGGCCGAGATCGGTGTGGGCATGCTGGGCTACGCCTTCATGGGCAAGGCGCATTCGAGCGCGTTCCGCACGCTGGAGTACCTGGCCTGGCCGCCGCCGCTCGTGCCACGGCTCGTCGCGATCGCCGGGCGGAACGAGGAGGCGGTCGCCGAGGCTGCCCGCCGCTACGGCTACGAACGGTGGACGAGCGACTGGCACGACATCGTGACGGACGAGCGCGTAGGGCTGTTCGACAACGGCGGCCCGAACTCACTCCATGCCGAGCCGACGATCGCCGCTGCCGAGGCCGGCAAGCACGTTCTCTGCGAGAAGCCGCTCGGGCGCACCGCCGAGGAAAGCTACGAGGTGTGGCGCCGCGTCGCGACGACGGGCGTCAAGCACCTGTGCGGATTCAACTACCGCTTCGTACCCGCGGTGCGCCTCGCGCGCGAACTGATCGACGAGGGCGCACTCGGAGAGATCCGACACTTCCGCGGCCGTTACCTGCAGGACTGGGCGGACGACCCGGCGCTCGACACGTGGCGCTTCGATCCGGACCAGGCGGGATCCGGCGCACTGGGCGACCTCGGCACGCACGTGATCGACCTCGCGCGTTACCTCGTCGGCGAGTTCAGTTCCGTCGCCGGGCTCGTGAAGACGTTCGTTCGGGACCGAAAGGTGGACGACGCGATCGAAGCCGCCGTCGAGTTCGAAGGCGGCGCCGTCGGGACGATCGAGTCGACACGCCTTGCACTCGGACGGCGCAACGCGTTTCAGTGGGAGATCAACGGCTCTCGTGGCTCGCTCTACTTTGACATGGAGCGCATGAACGAGCTGCGGGTCTTCCTCGACGGCGATGAGCGCACACGCGGCTACCGGACCGTGCTCGTGACGGAGGCGGACCATCCGTTCATGGAGCTCTGGTGGCCGCCCGGGCACATCGTCGGTTGGGGCGACACGTTCGTGCACGAGGCGCACCACCTCCTTCGCTCGATCGCCGAGGACGGTGACGTCGCACCGCACGGCGCGACGTTCGAGGACGGCTATCGCGCGTCGGAGATCGGCGAGGCGATCGTGCGATCGAGCGCCGGCGGCCGGCGCGAGCAGCTTCGATTCCGCGGCCTGACCGAGAGATGAGCGCGGTCGCTTCCGTCGAGCGTGACCTGCGGGCCGCCGTTGCGGCCGATGTCGTCGCGCCGAGTTCCTCGTACCTGACGGACATGACCGAGGCACGCGGGCTCCAAGGCCGTGCCGACGCCGTCGCCCTGCCGCGCACCGCCGAGGAAGTCGCGGAGGTGGTCGCGTGGTGCTACGAGCGCGGCGTCGTGATCGTCCCGCGCGGCGGCGGCACCGGCTACGCGGGCGGCGCGGTTCCGCTCGACGGCGGCGTCGTCCTTTCGCTCGAGCGGCTCGACCGTGTGCGCTCGTTCGATCCCCTGCTCTGGCGGATCGAGGTCGAAGCCGGCCTGCGCACGGCGGAGGTGCGGCGGGTCGCACGCGAGGGCGGCCTCCTGTTCGCTCCGGATCCGGGCGCCGCGGAGCAGTCGCACATCGGCGGCAACATCGCGACGAACGCGGGCGGCCCGCACGCGTACAAGTACGGCGTCACCGGCGCCTGGGTGCTGGGGCTCGAGGTCGTCGTGCCGCCGGGTGAGCTCGTCCGCTTCGGCGGCCCTGTTCGGAAAGACGTCGCCGGCTACGACCTGAAGCACCTCCTCGTCGGCTCCGAGGGCACGCTCGGCGTGATCACGTCGGCGTGGCTCCGCTTGACGCCTGCGCCCGAAGCCGCCTGGCCGGTCGTCGGCTTCTTCGACGGCGTCCGCGCGGGCGCCGCGGCGATCGAGCGCGTCGTCGGCTCAGGCCTCCCCGCGGCGGCGCTCGAGTACCTCGACTCGCAGACGATGCGCTATGCAGGCGCGACCTTCCCCGGCGACGTCCCCGCCGGCGCGTTCGCGGTGCTCGCGGAGGCGGACGGGTCGCACGACGAAGCGGCCAACGTTCGCCGCGAGCTGCTCGAGGTTCTCGGCGAGGACGCGCTGGCGCTGTATGCGCCGGAGACGCCGCAGGAGATCGCGGGACTGTGGCGCTGGCGCGAGGGGCTGGCGCTGGTCGTCGACGCGCAGCGCGGCGGCAAGGCGAGCGAGGACATCGCCGTGCCGCTCGACCGGCTCGGCGAGGCGATCGAGGCATCGCTCGAAGCGGGCAGGCGCGTCGGCGTTCCTGCCGCGTCATGGGGACACGCGGGCGACGGCAACCTGCACACGACGTTCCTGCTCGCAGGCGACGACGAACGTGAGCTCGCGCTCGCGCCGCAGCTCTCGGAGGCGCTGTTCGACATCGCCCTGCGCCTCGGCGGGACGATCTCCGGCGAGCACGGCGTCGGCTTCGTCAAGCGCAACTGGCTCGAGCGCCAGCTCGGGTCGCGCGCGTTCGAGCTGCACACGGCGATCAAGCGCGCGTTCGATCCGAAGAACCTGCTCAACCCCGGCAAGAAGGCGTGATCGAGGAGATCCGTCCGGGCCTCAAGCGCTGGGCCTGCCCGCACCCCGAGTTCGATCCCACCGAAGGGGATCTGGACGCCTCGTACACGGACGTCGCGAGCGCGCTGTTCCTCGGCGACGACGCGCTCGTGTTCATCGACCCGCTCGTCCCGGACGAGCTCTGGCCCGAGCTCGACGCGGAGGTGAAGCGAAGCGGCAAGCCGGTCGTCGCCCTCACGACGATCTACTTCCACGAACGGAACCGCGACGACGTTGCGCGCCGCTACGGCGCGCGCGTCGGCGGCGACGTCGCGGGCGTGCGTGCGTTCAGCGCCGCGCGCGCGGACGAGGTCGCGTACTGGCTCGAGCGTCCGCGCGCGGTCGTCTTCGGCGACGCTGTGCTCGGCGACCAGGCAAGCGGCCTGCGCATCACGCCGTGGGCTCGCAACGCCGAGGGCCTCGAGAAGACGCGGCAGGCGCTCTTGCCGCTGCTCGAACTGCCGGTCGAGGTCGTGCTTCCCGCGCACGGCAACGCCGTGCTCGCGAACGGGCGCGAGGCGCTCGCGCGCGCTCTCGCGTGAAGCTCCTCGTCGCGAACCGCGGCGAGATCGCCCTCCGCGTGTTCCGCACGTGCCGCGAGCTCGGCATCGGGACGGTCGCCGTCGTCGCACCGGATGACAAGGGCTCGCTGCACGCGCGCTCTGCCGACGAGACGGTCGAGATCGCGAGCTACCTCTTCTCCGAGGAGCACATCCGCGCCGCGAAGAAAACGGGCGCAGACGCCGTCCATCCCGGCTACGGCTTCCTGGCGGAGAACGCCGACTTCGCCGAGGCCGTCAACGCCGCGGAGCTTCTCTGGATCGGGCCGCCGCCCGAGGCGCTGCGTACGGGCGGTGACAAGCTCGAGGCGAAGCGCATCGCGCAGGCGGCAGGAGTGCCCGTCCTGCCGACGGGCGAGCCGGACGAGGTCGGCTTCCCGCTGGTCGTCAAGGCCGCGGCCGGCGGCGGCGGACGCGGAATGCGCGTTGTGCGGGCGCGCGCGGAACTGGACGAGGCGCTCGCCGCCGCACGGCGGGAGGCCAAGGCGGCGTTCGGCGACGACCGCGTGTTCTGCGAGAGGTACGTCGAGCGCCCCCGCCACGTCGAGATCCAGCTGCTGGGCGACCGACCGTTGGGCGAGCGCGACTGCTCGATCCAGCGGCGCCACCAGAAGGTGCTCGAGGAAGCACCGTCGCCGGCCGTCGACGACGCGCTCCGCGCGGCGATCAGCGACGCCGCCGCCGCTTTCGCCCGAGCGGTCGGCTACGAGAACGCCGGTACCGCCGAGTTCATGGTCGACGGCCGCGACTTCTACTTCCTCGAGCTGAACGGGCGCATCCAGGTCGAGCATCCCGTTACCGAGCTCGTCACCGGGATCGATCTCGTGAAAGCGCAGATCCGCATCGCCCGCGGAGAGGACATGTCCCAGGGACAGTCCCTGAGACACGGTCATGCGGTGGAGGTGCGCCTATACGCCGAAGACCCGCGCAGCTTCTTCCCGCAGACGGGCCGCATCGAGCGCCTGCGGCTTCCGTCGTGCCTCCGCGTCGACGCCGGCGTCGAGGAAGGCGACGAGATCGGCATCGCGTACGACCCCATGATCGCGAAGCTGATCGCGCACGGGACGACGCGCGCCGAGTCGTTCGACCTGCTGCGCGAGGCGCTCGCCGAGACGGTCGTCGAAGGTGTCACGACGAACCTTCCGTTCCTACGCTGGCTCGTGTCGCACCCGGCCGTGCGCGCGGGCGAGACGACGACCGCGTTTCTCGTCGAGCATCCGCCGCTGTCGCGTCCACCGCTGCGCGAAGCGCCCGCGCCGTGGCGAACGCCGTTCCGGCTGAACCTCCCCGCGCCCGCGCCTGCACCGCCGCCGGATCTCGCCGCGGCTGCCTCAGATCACGGAGCGGCCGTGGGCGAACAGACCGCTGTCGTCGCGCAGATGCCCGGAACGGTGATCAAGGTCCTCGTCGGCGAGGGTGACAGCGTCCGCGCACGGCAGCCGCTCGTGGTGCTCGAGGCGATGAAGATGGAGACACCGCTCGCGTCACCGTACGACGCGACGGTGCGCGCGGTTCACGTCGCCGAAGGCGATCGCGTCGCTTCCGGCGCGCTCCTGGTCGAGCTGGAGAAGTAGACGGCGGCCAGGCCCAGCGCCATCGCTGCGAGCAAGCCCCAGAACCAGCCGGCGTTGCCCACGGGCTTCACGACCATGTTCACGACGACCGCGAGCAGGATGACCAGCTCGGCGCGCGAGATCAGCAGGACGCGCCCGATCCGCCACTGCGCCTCCGGCGACGCCGGTCCCTCGCGCTCGATGATCTTGCCGACCCGCCCGGACTCCGGCCCGAGGAAGCCGGCGCCGACGACGAAGGACAGGATCCATGCGATCAGGCCGAATACGACCCAGTTCTGCCCCCCAGGACCAGTGAAGGTTCACCATCATCCCGATTGTCGCCAGCAGGAGCACCCAGGTCGTCGGGATGAAGAGGCGCATGCTGATGAGCTCCGTGTCCTTGGCGAACTCGGCCGTCCGGCGTGCGTCGTTCGAGCGCATGATCCGGAACGCGTACGCCTGAATCATCACCGCGCCGCCGACCCACGTCGCAGCAGCGATCAGTGCACGGACTTGAAGAACGTGTACCAGGTCATGCCGCAGTCCTCCTGAGAGTTAGAAGAGCTTCTGAAGCTTCATCGCGGCGCCCATGTCTCCTTTGACCTTGAGCTTGCCGGTCATGTAGGCGCTCGTCGCATTCTGCTCTCCGCTGACGATCTTGTCGAACGTCTCCTCGGACGTCGTGATCGTCACGTCTGCGTCCTCGGCGGCTTCGGTCACCTTCACGTTGCCGTCCTGGACGTCGACCTTCCAGGTGCCCGCGCCGTCGATATCGAAGAGGTACGAGTTGTTCATCCCGGCCGTCTTCGACTTGTCGAGACGAGTCTCCAGCGTGTCGAAAAAGTCCTTCGCGCTCACGAGGTCAACCCTATATGGATCCAAGCCGCTAGGGCCCTCCATCCGTGCGCGAACCGACATTCGGGGTGAACGGGAGCGCGGCCATGTCGGCGCTCCCTCCAAGGAGGGCATCGCGCGCGATGCCCTCGGCTGGCTCGAGGCGTTGCCGCGTGCGCGCCGGCGGCAGCATGAAGGCGAGCACGCTCGCCACGAGCGGCGCGGCGGCGGCGACGAAGAGGGCGGTGCGCAACGTCGTCGCGTCGGCGAGACTTCCAAGCGCGAGCGCGGCCACGCCGCCCAGCCCGACCGACAGGCCAATGACGAGCCCCGAGGCGGTCCCGAGGTGGCGCGGCATGTACTCCTGCCCCATCACCATCGTGACGCCGAACGTGCCGACGACGCACGTGCCGACGAGCGCAAGCGCGATCGTGCCCGGCACACCCCCGACGAGCACGAAGACGAGCACGAGCGGCCCGGTCGCGATCACGCTCGCAAGCAAGACGGTGCGCGCGCCGAACCGGTCCGCGAGCGGACCGAGCGCGAGCGTGCCGACACCGCCGGCGAACAGCATCAGCGCGAGGAGATGGTTGCCGTGCGACTTCGAATGGCCGAGCGAGACCTCCCAGAGCGGCACGAAGGTGATCAGCCCGAACCACGCGACGCTGCGGAGCGCGATCACGCCGAGCAGCAGCTTCATCGCGAACGGATTGTCCCGCCCGGTGACGGCGCGGGCGGCGCCGGCCTGGGGGACGAACCCGCCGAGATACGACGCGCCTGCCAGCAGCGCCAGAGCGACCGCCAGTCCGGGCAGCGCCAGCAGCAGGCCGCCGTGCAGCCCGAACGCGGCGATGACCGCGGTCGTGGCGAGCGGGCCGACGCCGAACCCCAGATTCCCGCCGATCGAGAACCAGGACATCCCGCTCGCGCGCTTGGGCCCACTGACGAAGCCGGCGAACTTCGAACCCTCCGGATGGTAGGCCGCGCTCCCTATCCCGGAGGCGAGGACGAGGACGAGCACGAGCCAGTAGCTCGGCGCGTCGGCAGCGAGCGCGATGCCGATGCCCGCGACGGCGACGCCTACGGGGAGCAACCACATCGCTCCTCGCCGATCGGACCAGAGCCCGAACAGAGGCTGGATCAGGGACGACGACGCCTGCGAGGCGAGGATCACCGCGCCGACGGCCATGTACGAGAGCGCAAACCTTTCCTTCAGGAAAGGCAGCAGCGCCGGCAATGCCCCGTTCGCGAAGTCCGTCGCGAAGTGGCCGCTCGAAAGCAGCGCCATCGCGCGGCGATCGATTCCGGCTCGCACAGAGCCAGGCTATCTGCGTCTACGCAGCGTGGTGATAGCGCTCGATCAGCGCGTGCGACAGCTGCCATTGCGCGCGCGCCAGCTTGACGCGGTTGCGCTCGAGCCGCGCCGAGTCGACGCCGCGCTCACGAAGCCGCTGCCGCTCGGCGGTGAGGCCGTCGATCTCGTCGAGCAGCGCCTCGACGCTGTGGTGCGTGCGCCCACGCCGGAACCGCGAGGGTGTTGCAGGCCGCAGAACCGTGCTCATCTCCATGGTCATCATCGGCATCCGACGGCGAAAACTGAGCCGCGGTTAGCGGTTCTTCGTAAAGACACCGTAAAACCCTCCCAGGCGGGCGAGCGTCTCCTTCGACCCCGGCCAATGCTCGGCAACGAGCTCCGGCCTCGCGCGCACGACCCGTCCGAGGACGACGGCGACGATCACCGCGTCGTCGAGCTGTCCCACGACCGGGATGAAGTCGGGGATCAGGTCGAACGGGAGCAGGAGGTACGGCAGGAGCGCGGCGATCAGCAGCTTGTGCCGACGCGGCAGCCGTGGATCGCGGAGCAGCCGCGAGAAGAGCACGACGCAGTCGGGCACGAAGAGCGCGATCGCGCGCAACTCCCTGCGGGACAGGCTCCACCCCATCCCGGATAGCATCGCGCCCCGATGGACGCGGTGCAGATCGAGGTTGCCGGCGCCGGTGGCGGGTCGCCCGACGCGGTGGCGGTCGTCCTCGCCGAAGACGACTCGACGCCCCGCTCCGACGCCGGGGCCGGCGAGCAGCTGCGCCGGCTGGCCGACGACGGCGAGCTTCACGGCGAGCTCGGCCGCACGATCGTCGTGCACACGAACGGCGACGCCGCGGCGCGCCGGGTCGTCGTCGCCGGCATCGGCAAGCGCTCGGATGTCGACGCGGACGCCGTCCGCACGGCAGCGGCCGCCGTTGCGCGGCGGCTGCGCGACGTCGGCGGGACGCTCGGGTGGACGCTCGAGGACTCCCTCCCACTCTCACTCGACGAGCAGGCGCGCGCCGTGGTGGAAGGCGCCGTGCTCGGCGCGTACAGCCCCGGACGCTGGAAGACCGAACAGCGGCCGGGCAGGCAGATCTCGAAGATCGTGCTCTACGGCACCGAGGACGACGATGTCGCCAGACGCGCGGCGATCGTCGCGAAGTGGGTCAACCGGGCCCGGGACCTCGCGAACTCGCCGCCGAACGAGCTGACGCCTGCGGACCTGGCAGAGCGCGCCGCCGCGCTCGCAGGCCCGAACCTGAAAGTTGACGCGCTCGACCCCGAGCAGATCGTCGAGCTCGGGATGGGCGCGCTCAGTGCCGTCGGCCGCGCAAGCGCGAACGGCCCGCGGCTGATCGTTCTCCGCTACGAGCCGCCGAACGCACAGGGCGACGTCGTGCTCGGGCTGGTCGGAAAGGCGATCACGTTCGACGCGGGTGGGATCTCGTTGAAGCCGGCGCTGAAGATGTACGACATGAAGGGCGACATGGCAGGCGGCGCGGCCGTGATCGCCGGGACCGGAGCAGCCGCCGAGCTCGAACTTCCCGTTCGGATCGTCACCGTCGTGGCGGCCGCGGAGAACCTCGTCAGCGGCGAGTCCTTCCGGCCCGGCGACATCCTGCGCGCCGCGAACGGCAAGACGATCGAGATCACCAACACCGACGCCGAGGGCCGGCTCGTCCTCGCCGACGCACTCTGGTACGCGCGCCGGGAAGGCGCGACCCACGTCCTCGACTTCGCGACGCTGACCGGCGCGATGGAGGTCGCGCTCGGCGATCTCTACGCCGGGCTCTTCGCCAACGACGACGCGTGGCGCGACGAGATCCTCGCCGCCGCGCAGACGAGCGGCGATCACACGTGGCCGTTCCCGCTGCATCGCCGGTACCGGCGCTACGTCGACTCCGTGTACGCCGACCTCAAGAACGCGTCGGAGCTGCGGCAGGCGGGCGCGGTCCTCGCCGCCGAGTTTCTGCGCGAGTTCTCCGGCGACGGTGCCTGGGGCCACATCGACATGGCCGGCCCCGGCTTCCTGGAGCGCTCGCGCGGGGATTACTACACGCAGCGCGGCGGCACAGGCTACGGCGTCCGCCTGATCGTCGAGCTCGCGCGTCGCCTGGCCGCTTGAACTTCGACCTCGACCAGGAGCACGAGCTCGTCCGCTCGACGATGCGCGAGTTCGCGCAGGAGCGCGTCGCGCCCGTCGCCGAGGA
>DATIDT010000017.1:0-14795 GCA_035456125.1 Gaiellaceae bacterium | reverse complement strand
CGGGATCGGGAACGGGACGACGTAGCCGATCACGCCCGTCTTGGTGGCCGCACCGGCCGCCATCCCGGACAGGTAGATCGCATCCTCGCCGGCACCGAAGTACGTGGCGAAGTTCTTCGCGCTCTTGTAGCCCGTCGCGTGCTCGAACTTCACGTCCGGATACTTCTTCGCCGCCGCGAACATCGCGTCGCCGAAGCCGAACGACGTGGCGAAGATGATCTTGTTGCCGTCACGGACGAGGCTGTCGATCACCTGTGAGACCTGCGGCCCCTCCGGCACGTTCTCCTTATAGGTCGTGACGACCTTGGAGCCGAGCTGCTTCTGCACGTACAGCCGACCCTGGTCGTGCGCCTGCGACCAGCCATGGTCGTCGTGCGGGCCGACGTAGATCCACGCCGCCTTGTATGCCGCCTGTTGCTTCGCCGAGCCGGTCGAGACGCCGAGCGCGAGAACGAGCGCCGCGGCGAGGACGAGCGGCAACGCGAGGGCAAGCCTCCGTTTCCTCATGGTCTCCTCTCTCCTCTGATCCGTGCGGGGCCGACCGCGCGACTCTAGTACCGGCGCCGCGCGGTGACTAGGTCAAAGTTGTTAAGGCTGCGGTGAGGATGTCGACGGCGAGCCGGACGTCCTCCGGCGACGACTCCTCCTCCGGCGAATGACTGACGCCGCCGTTGAGGCTGCGGACGAAGAGCATCGCCGTCGGGACGCCCGCGGCGGCCAGGACTGCCGCGTCATGGCCGGCTCCCGAGGGCAGCTCGACCACCGGGAGGCCGCGGCGCTCGATCTCGTCGCGGAGGGCCGCGAGCGGACGCTCGGCCATCGGAACCGGCTCGAGGCGGAAGTCCGGCTCGAGCTCGAGCGCCGCGACGAGGCCGTCGAGGCGGGGACGGTCGGGCGCGCGGACGTCGACCGAAACGCGCACACGGCCTGGGATGACGTTCACCGCGCCGGGCTCGACGCCGACCTGCCCGACCGTGCCGACGGCGCCGTCGACCGTCGAGGCGAGGTCGCGGACGCGCAGGATGTATTCCGCCGCGGCCACGAGCGCGTCCCGGCGGCCGGCCATCGGCACCGTCCCGGCGTGGCCCGGCTCGCCGACGAAGATGCGCTCGCCGCGCACGATGCCGACGATGCCGCGGGTGAGGCCGACAGGCGCGCCCGCGCGTTCCAGCACCGGGCCCTGCTCGACGTGCACCTCGAGGAAACACGCGGGGAGGTCGCCGCGCTCGACGAACGACGTGCTCCCGACGCACCCGCGCTCCTCGTCGCGAAAGACGACCACAGCGCCCTTTCGGACGCGCTCGACCGCCTCGATCGCGGCGACGACGCCGAGCGCCCCGTCGAACTTGCCCCCCTCCGGCACCGAGTCGAGGTGCGAGCCGGTCCAGACGTCGGCGTCATGCGTCCGCCCGATCAAATTCCCCGCCGAGTCGACCTCGACCTTCATCCCCGCGTCGCGCATCCAGCCGGCCGCGAGGTCGTGCGCCTGATCCTCGTCCGGCGTGCCACCGATGCGGTTCGCGCCGGGACCGCCGCCAATGGCATACAGCTCCTCTAGCCGCTCGAGGACGCGCACGGCAAGATCATCTCAACGCCGCAGTTCTACAGCCCGAACGGGTTGAACGGTCGGGCCCCCGTACCGACGAGAACGCTCTTCGTCTCCAGATACAGGTCGAGCGTCTCGAGGCCGAGCTCGCGGCCGAAGCCGGACTGCTTGTAGCCGCCGAACGGAATGCCGGGGAAAGCGGTGTACGGCGTGTTGATCGCAACCGTTCCGGCCTTGATCCGGCTTGCCAGCCGATGCCCGCGGGCCGGATCGCCGGTCCAGACGGTGGCCATCAGCCCGTAGCGGACGTCGTTCGCGATCCGGATTGCGTCCTTCTCGTCCTCGAACGGAATCACGGTCACGACCGGGCCGAAGATCTCCTCCTGCGCGACCGCCATGGAGTTGTCGACCTTCGCGAGCACGGTCGGCTTGTAGAACGCACCCTTGCCGTCGCCGGCGTCGCCGCCCGTCACGACCTCCGCGCCCTCCTCTCGACCCTGCTCGACGAACCCGTGCACCTTGTCGCGATGCGTTGTCGAGATGAGCGAGCCCATCTGCGTCTCCGGGTCGAGCGGATCGCCGACACGCAGCTGCTCTGTCTTGGCCGCGAACTGCGACACGAAGTCGTCGTAGACGGACTGCTCGACGAGGATACGGGACCGCGCCTCGCAGCTCTGGCCCGCCGAGTAGTAGATCGACCACACGGAGCTGGGGATCGCGTCCGCGAGATTCGAGTCGGCGAAGACGAGGTTGGGGCTCTTGCCGCCGAGCTCGAGCGTGATCCGCTTGAGCGGCGACGAGGCGAGCCGCATGATCTCGCTGCCGGTCTGCGTCGATCCGGTGAACGCGACCTTGTCCACGCCCGGATGCCGCACCAGGTACGCGCCGGTCGTCGGGCCGTCGCCGGCCACGATGTTGACCGCCCCTGGCGGGAAGCCGACCTCCGCCGCCAGCTCCGCGAGCCGCAACGCGGTGAGCGGCGTCGCGGGGTCCGGCTTGAGGACGACCGCGCACCCTGCCGCCAAGGCCGGCGCGAGCTTCCAGGTCGCCATCATCAGCGGGTAGTTCCACGGGACGATCTGCCCGGCCACGCCCACCGGCTCCCTCAGCGAGTAGAAGAGGAGCGACCCGCCGAGCGGGTTCGAACGGCCGGCGATCGACGCGATCGCGGACGCGTAGAAACGGAAGTTCTCGACGGCCTGGTTGAGTTCCGCTTTCACGGAGGAGATCGCCTTGCCGACGTTCCGCACCTCGAGCTCTGCGAGCTCCTTCCGGTTCGCGACCATCGCGTCGGCGAGCGCGTGCAGCAACCGTGACCGCTCGGTCGGCGGCGTCTTGCCCCACGGGCCGTCGACGGCGGAGCGCGCCGCCTCGACCGCGCGATCCACGTCCGCGTCGCCCGCCAGCGCCACGCGTGCGAGCAAGTCGCCGGTCGCCGGCTCCGTCAGCTCGCGCACCTCGCCGGACTGCTGCGCGACGAGCTCGCCGTTGATGAACAGCCCGTACTCGCGTTCAGTTGCGACGGCCATCGCGGCGACGAAGAATAGGTGTTTCGCAGGGCGAAAGGAGGGACAGACGATCGCTATGACTGACACGGCTCACGTCGAGGCCGCGCGCATCCCCGACCGCGACCGCCTGCTGCACGAGCTCCGGGCGGCCGGTCTCGACGCTCACGCGCAGGACGAAGTCGGAATCGAGGTCAGGACGAACGACGACGCGCTCCTCGCAGAGGTCGAGGGACTGATCACGGCACTCGGCGCGCCCTTCGTGCCGATCAAGCACGAGGGCGTCATCTACGTGCGCCCGCCGCTCAGCTAACTCGGACGTACAACACAGCGGCAATGTCGCGCCCGGCCTCGCGGAACGCACGCATGCCCGCGAGACGCTTCTGGGGAGGACTGTCGAGCGCGACCAGCACGACCCGGTGTCGTCGCAACAGGGCGTCGCCGCCCGGGCGCCCGCGCAGCCAATCGAGGTAGAGCCGCTGGTCGCGCCGGTCGAACGCGTCGAGCGGGTTCGCGATCCACACGCGGCGGCCGTCGAGCGCGAGCTGCTCGGCGTCTTCGGCGTCGGCGAGGAGCGGCGCGCCGGCCGCCAGGCGCACCGCTTTCGCGCGCAACGGTGATCCGGCGACCGACTGCACAGGTTCGCGCGCGAATGCGGCGAC
Organism: Gaiellaceae bacterium; assembly: GCA_035456125.1. GTDB lineage: Bacteria > Actinomycetota > Thermoleophilia > Gaiellales > Gaiellaceae > 3-1-20CM-4-69-9. Next base: position 11,082 of record DATIDT010000017.1, on the reverse strand, counting down.
GAGCAAGACGATCGGAACGAGCCACGCGCCCGCGACGAGCAAGCGCCGTGACGCCGAGATCTCGCGCAAGTGCATGCCGGCCGCGGCGGGCGCGGCGACGAAGAGGACGAGCCAGATCGAGTTGCGCGCCACGTGGACGCTGGACACCGCGAGCAACGCGATCGCGTACAGCTCCCACCGTCTTGGCTGCGCGCGCACCGCCAGCACGACGAACGGAAGCGCGACGGCGACGAAGAGCACGTCGAGCGGGCTGTGCCACGACAGCGGCGCCCAGAGCCCGAAGCCGCTCGCCGCGGGCTCGCTGTGCAGCACCGTCCAGTAGTAGTCGCCGGTGTGCACTAGCGCCGGCGTGAGGAAGAGGGCCGCCCAAGCCGCCGCGAGGACGGCGAACGCGCGGCGCTGGAACAGCAGATAGATCGTCGCGACGACGAGCCCGGCGAGCACGCCGCCGTGCAGGTTCGACCAGAGGGCGACGAGCGGGACGAGCAGCCAGATGCGCCGTGAAGACGAACGCGCGTCGCTGCGCAGCAGCAGGACGAGCAACGCGAACAGCGGCAGCGAGAACATCTGCGCGCGAACGACGAACAGCGACGCCGCGGACGCGAACGGGATCACGACGAGCACGACCGCTGCCGCCGTGTCGCTCGCGCCTGCCGCGCGCATGTCCCGCAGCACGAGCATGAGCGTTGCGGCGACTGCGACCGCCTGCGCGAGGACGAGCGCGCGCTCGCCGTCCAGCGCCCAGAGCGCGTGGAAGACGAGCTCGCCCAGCACCGGCACGTTCACCCAGTCGTGCGACGGGGCCGCGGCGTACGGAATCGACGACGGGATGTTTCCCGCACGGGCGATGACCGCACCCACCGCCGCGAGCCAGCGGGCGTCCGCGCCGACGGCGGCGACCGAGGCAGAGAGCGCCGAGCCCGCGGCCACGGCAAGCCAGCTGAGGCGGCTTTCGACCCTCATGGGGGTCGTATCGGCGTTGCGCTAGTCCCGCTTGAAGAGGGCTGCCTGGCCCTGTCCCACGCCGACGCAGAGTGTCGCAAGACCGTAGGTACCTCCGCGCCGCCGGAGCTCGTGGAGGAGCGACACGACCAGGCGCGCGCCGCTCATCCCGAGCGGGTGCCCGAGCGCGATCGCGCCGCCGTTCACGTTCACCTTCTCCTCGTCGAGCCCGAGCTCGCGGATCACGACCAGGCTCTGCGAGGCGAACGCCTCGTTGAGCTCGACGAGGTCGAGCTGGTCGACACCGACGCCGGTTCGCTCGAGCAGCTTGCGCACGGCCGGGATGGGGCCGATGCCCATCACGCGGGGATCGACGCCGGCGACGGCGCTGCCGACGAACGCGCCGAGCGGCTCGACCTCGATTTCCCGCGCCTTCCCCTCGCCGGCGATCACTAGCGCGGCCGCGCCGTCGTTGATGCCGCTCGCGTTTCCGGCCGTCACGGTGCCGCCGTCACGGAAGACCGGCTGCAGCGCGCCGAGCTTCTCGGCGGAGGTGTCCGGACGCGGATGCTCGTCGCGCCCGAGGCCGTTCACCGCGACGAGCTCGTCGTCGAAGCGTCCCGCCTCTGCGGCGGCGGCCCAGCGCTGTTGCGAGCGCAGCGCGAACGCGTCTTGTTCCTCGCGCGAAACCCGCCAGCGCTCGGCGACGTTCTCGCCCGTCTCGCCCATCGACTCGAGCGGGAACAGCTCGGCCATCCGCGGATTCGGAAAGCGCCAGCCGAGCTGCGTGTCGTATTCGGCGTCGTCGCCGTAGTCCGGGCGCGCGCGCACGAGCGGTGCGCGGCTCATCGATTCGACGCCTCCGGCGACGAACAGATCTCCGTCTCCCGCCGCGATCGCGTGGCAGGCAGCCACGACCGCCGACAAGCCGGACGCGCACAGGCGATTCATCGTCACGCCGGCGACGGACTCCGGCAGGCCCGCAAGCAGCACACCCATGCGCGCGACGTTGCGGTTGTCCTCGCCGGCCTGGTTGGCCGCGCCGAAGTACACGTCGTCGATCTGCTCGGCCGGCACGCGCGCCCTGCGCACGGCCTCGGCGATCACCGTTGCCGCGAGGTCGTCAGGCCGCATGCCGGCGAGCGCTCCGCCGCGGCGGCCGACCGGCGTCCGGACTCCCGACAGAACGACTGCGCGGGTCACGAGCTCAGGGTAGTGACTGTAGGGTGCGCGACGTGCACGAGCTCGCGGGGGGATTGTGGACGTGGGCCGCGCCTCATCCCGAGTGGGGAGACGATCCGTCGTGGGGCCCGGAGGTCCGCTCGTACGCGCTGAAAACGGACGACGGCGTCATCCTGTTCGACCCGATCGCGCCGCCGCAGGAGCTGCTCGAGGGGGACGTTCAGGTCGTGCTCACGGCCGAGTGGCACGGCCGCGACGCGCAGAAGCTCGGCGTGCCGATCCGCGGCGCCGACCTGCCGCAGCAGGTGACGGCGCAACCCGCGTTCTACCCGGGCGAGCGCACGCTCTGGATCCCGGGGCACAGCGCACTCGTCGCCGGCGATTCGCTCCCCGATGGCGGCGCCATGCCGGACGAGTGGCTCGAGTCCGAAGGGGCGAAGGCGACGCGCGAGGAGTACAACCAGAAGCTGCGGCCCCTGCTCGACCTGCCGATCGAATTACTGCTGCCGACGCACGGCGATCCTGTCCTGGACGACGCTCGAGACAAGCTCAGGCGCGCACTCTCCTGAGGAACTCCTCGACGGCCTTCCGGCCTTCGTCGCCGTAGTCGCACGTCAGTTCGTTGACGTACATGTCGATGAACTGGGTCGCGTCCTCGTAGGCGAGGTCCCGCGCGAAGGTGAGCGCATACCTCGTCGCCTGCTCACGGTGCGCGAGACCGGCGTTGATCGAATCGAGCAAGACGTCCGAGAGCACGTCGCGGCGCGGCACGTCGCGACGGACGACGTTCACACCGAGCGGCAGCGGCAGGCCGGTCTCGAGCAGCCACCACTCGCCGAGGTCGAGCACCTTCTCCAGCCCCTCGTCCGCGTACGTGAGCTGGCCTTCGTGGATGAGCAGCCCGGCGTCGGCGCGGCCCCACTTCACCTCGTCGAGGATGCGGTCGAAGGCGAGCGTGCGGTGAGGGAAGTCCGGGCCGAGCGCCATCCCGAGCACGCGGAACGCCGTCGTCAACCGGCCGGGAACGACGACCTCGGTGTCGCGCAGCTGCGCGAGCGTCAACGGCTCGCGCGAGACGACGATCGGACCGTAGCCGGAGCCGATCGAGGCGCCGTGCGGCAACAGGTCGTACCGGTCCTCGACGAGCGGATAGGTCGCCATCGAGAGCGCCGTCACTTCGAGCCGTCCCTCGAGCGCCCATTCGTTCAGCACCTGGATGTCCTCGGGCACGAGGTCGAACTCGAACCCGCGCGCATCGACGTTCCCCGTCGCGAGGCCCCAGACCATGAACGCGTCGTCGGGGTCGGCGGAATGCCCGATCCGGACCAGCACGGACCGCAGCCTAGACTGTGTGCGTGGCGAAGCCCGCGCTAACCGACGCGATCCAGGACTATCTGCGCGAGATCTACAAGCTTGGCGCGGACGACGGCCGGGTCTCCGTGACGGCGCTTGCGAAGCGGCAGGGAGTGTCTCCGGCATCGGCGAGCGCGATGGTCAAGAAGCTCGCGGCGCTCGGGCTCGCAGTGCACGAACCGTACCGCGGGATCACGCTGACAGCTGCGGGCGAGAAGGTCGCGCTCGAGGTCATCCGCCACCACCGGCTGCTCGAGCTCTACCTCGCGGAGACGCTCGGCCTCGACGTCGACGACGTGCACGCGGAAGCGGAACGGCTCGAGCACGTCATCTCGGAGGAGCTGGAGCAGCGCATCGACCAGGCGCTCGGCTTCCCCACGCACGACCCACACGGCGACCCGATCCCCGATGCGAACCTGAAGTGGCCGCGCGCGAGCTAGCCGGAACCGTGGCCGAAGAACCAGCGCTCTAGCGGCTTCAGCATCTCGTCCCTGGTGAAGGGCCTCAGATGTTCGGGCCGGCCGTCCTGCTCGGACACGCTGCAGTCGTCCTCGAGCGCCTCGTTCGCCGCCAGCAGGCAATCGTCGAGCTCGTAGCCTTCGAAGAGGTAGTCGTCGCGTCGCGGCTCGTCCGTCGAGCGGTGCTGCGGGTTGACCGCGCGGCCGACCGCCCAGAGCGCGCCCGCCTTGCGCTCGACCCAGATGACGATCGTCTCCTCGGCGCCGGCGTCGTCGACGCCGTGGACGACGCGTTCGGCGAAGCGGCCCTCCGTCGATTTCCGCCTCACGAAGCAAGGATACAATCGTCCCGATGCAGCGACTCTCGAGCGTGCTGCGCTCTCCGTTCTCGTTCCTCTTCACGCGGTCGAGCACCGAGGACCGGGTCGCGGCATACGTCATTCGCGAGCACGGCCGCGGCCGCGGCCTGAACGAGATCCTCGAAGACCGCTACGTGCAGAACCGGCTCACGCCGCAGCAGCGGCTGCGCCTCCTCGACCGCCCCGAGGTGATCCAGGCACTCGGCGACGAGACCGTGGAGGACACCAGACGTGAGCTCGAGTCAGCGCGCGCCGGCTAGCTCCACCACCTTCGCCGCCGCGGCGATGTCCCAGGCGGCGATCCCGTTGGACTTGAACACGACGATGTCGTCGAGCGACTGACGCCCGGGGAGCTCGCCCGCCACGACCTCGTGCAGCTGGTGCACCTCGAGCCAGTCGAGCACGCCGCTCTGAACCGGCTCGATCAGATCGGCCGACTCCACCCGCGTCTGCTCGAGCCAGTCGCAGCACACGAGCGACGCGCGCTCGAGCACGACGTTGTCGAGCTCCCGCGAGCGGCCGTTGTTCGCGCCGGCCGCGCAGACGAGCGCGCCCGGCTTCAGCCATTCCCCGCGCAGGACGGGATCTCGCGACGTCGTGATCGTCACGACGATGTCCTGCGCCGCGGCGTCGCGGTGGCTCTCACCCGGCTCCGCGCCGACGCGTTTGCAGAAATCCTGCAGGTTGCGCTCGGTCCGGCAGTAGGCGACGACGTGGTCGATCTGCGGCAGCGCCGCACGGATGCAGGCCACCTGCGTCTCCGCCTGGTCGCCGCAGCCAATCACGCCGAGGGTAGTCGCGTCCTCACGCGCGAGGTGCTTCGCCGCGACGGCGCTGGCTGCGCCCGTGCGCAGTCGACCGAGCCGGTCGGCCTCGATGACGGCGACGAGCTCGGGCCGCTGCGTCGAGAACAACGCGACGACGAACGCCGTGCCGTCGGCGAAACCTGCGTAGACCTTGGCACCGGCGTAACCGAGCTCGAGATCAGACGCCGCCATGTCGGCAAGACGACCCTCGTCGAGCTCGAGCCTGCGGCGAGGCGCGATGTGGACCACACCCGCCGCCATGCGGCGGAAGCTCCCCTCGACTGCGTCGACCGCGTCGGCGGGCGAGAGAAGCCTTTGGACGTCGTCTTCAGAGAGATAGAGCGACAGGGCGCTAGTCCTTCTTGATGAAGCTGATCTTGCCGCTCGTCTCGAGCACTGCCCAGCGAACCTGCTCGAGCGAGTCGATCTGCTGGAAGCGCGCCTCGGCTGCGATCTCCTCCTGCGTCAGGCGGTTTCGGCGCAGGTTACGCTCGATCACGTTCCCGTCTTCGATCAGGATCACCGGCTGCCCTTCGAGCACCGGCCGCAGAACTTGGAAGCGCCACGGAAGATACGAGACGAGGACGGTCAGCACGGCGATCGTCCCGACGGCCAGCCCCATGCCCGTCACCGAGAAGTCGTTCTGGGTGACCCCCTGCTGCACGAGGTCGCCGATCGTCACGAGCAGGATCAGGTCGAACGGCTCGAGCGAGCTCAGCTCGCGGCGTCCGACGATGCGCGTCAGCAACATGATGAACGCGAACGCGACGGCTGCACGAATGACGATGTCCACTACGGGAAGATCGCGATCGTCCGATTGATGCTGGTCACCGGCGTGTCGCCGTCGTAGAGCACGACGTTCTGCGAGCGTCGTCCGACGTTGGTCGGGTTCACCTGCAGCTGCATGAAGAAGAGGTACGTCGTTCCGGCGCGGATATGACCGAGCGTGAACAGCAGCCTGCCGTTGCGACTTGCCTCGCCGATCGGCCCGGGCTCGATCGTGTTGATCGTCGTCCCTTCGATCCAGCCCGGATCGAGCTCGAGCATCGCGTTCTTCAGGTCCGCGTGAGCGTCGATGGTGAAACGCGCTTCGTAGATGAGGCCGCCGCGCACACGGGTTGGCGCGTAGAGCTTCAGCGACGCGGCCCGGGCTGCGGCCTCCGACGTCTGCGGCCGCTGTCCGAAGACGTTGAGCAGGCCCGCAAGCAAGAAGAGCGACAGCAGCGCGAGGAGCGCGCGGCGAATCGGAACCTCGCGCCTGCCGGCGTCGTCGCGATTACGGCGCAGCGTCAGAAACGCAGGCGTGTTCGCCATGCAGCAGCGTTCGCGCTGTACGGCAGCTTCCCTACGCCGCTACACTGATGCGGCTTCAGAGCGCCCGTAGCTCAGGGGATAGAGCGCAGCCCTGCGGAGGCTGAGGTCGCATGTTCGAATCATGCCGGGCGCATCTTCGCGTGCCCCGCACCGGCCGCGAGCACGGCGTCGTCGGGGACTGATGTGCGCACGTACCCGAGCGCGACACCGTCGGCCGTGCTCGTGATTCGTCCAACGGTCTTCTCACCCAGAACAAGCTCGTCGCCCGGAACCGCGGCACCGTCGATGTCGAGAACGCGCAGGCGGCGGTTGACCTTGCCCCGGTAGTGCTGGCGCGCGATCGGCTCCTGCCCCGGGTAGCAGCCCTTGCTGAAGCTGATGTGCGTCTCCTCGAGCCCGGCTTCCGCCGGCAGGATCGAGTCGTCGAGCTCGTACCCCCAGCGCGGGATGCGCGACTCGATCCGCCAGCGCTCGAGCTCCTCGTCGGTCGCCTCCTCGCCGGCGGGACGCTCGTCGAGCACCTCCTCGCCGCCGAGCACGAGCCACGACTCGTGCTGCTCCGGCTCGATCTCGACCTTCGCCGCAAAGCGCGCGCGCAGCAGCTGCGTGCGCACGACGTCGCCGAGCTCCGGCTCGGTGAGGACGAGGAAGTCGTCATTTGCACGACGCACGATGCGGAGCGGCGCGACGATGCGCGCCTTCGGCGTCAGCAGGAGCGCGTCGCAACTGTCTGCGGCGGCAACGTCGTTCGAGACCAGCCGCTGCAGGAAATCCTCGGCGTCCGTCCCCGACACGCGGACGTACGCACGCGGGCGAAACGCAACGCTGGCCATCGGAACTAGTGTAGGACGCGATGGTCGTCCAACCGCTAGTTGCAGCTGTCGCGGGGTATCTCGGTTCGCGGACGCGACCGATACTTCGGCGTAGATTGGAGCCGTAGGCTGTCGCTCTTCCGGGGAAAGGCGGAGCAGAAGCTGGTCGAGCGCGGGCTCGATCCGGCGCGGCTTCCGCCGGGGCAGTACCTGACGGAGAAGTGGCCCGTGCTGCATGCCGGCACCGTGCCGCGGACCGACCTGGCGACATGGGACTTCAAGGTCTTCGGCGAAGTCGAGGAGCCGGTCACGCTCACGTACGACGAGCTGCAGGCGTTGCCGCAAACGGAGATCACCGTCGACATTCACTGCGTCACGCGCTGGAGCCGCTTCGACACCAGCTTCCGAGGCGTGCATTGGCGCGAGCTGGCGAAGCTCGTCCGGCCGAAGCCGGGCGCGCACTTCGTGCTGGCGCACGCCGAGCAGGGCTTCACGTCAAACGTGCCGCTGCAGGCGCTCGAGGACGACGACGCGCTGATCGCGTGGGAGGCCGACGGTGATCCGCTCGAGCCGGAGCACGGCTGGCCGCTGCGGCTCGTCGTGCCGTCGCGGTACTTCTGGAAGAGCGCAAAGTGGCTGCGCGGGCTCGAGCTGCTCACCACCGACCAGCCCGGTTTCTGGGAGCGCTACGGCTACAACAACGACGCGGATTACTGGAAAGAGCAGCGATATAGCTTCTGAGGTAGCCTCGGCGGGCTAACGGAGGGGCAGCACAACGAAGGGGGAGATCAGTGAGACGATTCGCACTCGTCGGCGTGTTCGCGGTGGCTCTCATCGCCGTTGGCATCGCGGGCGCCTCGACGCCGGGCACAGACGTCCGGCTCACGAACGACAACAGCTCTTACCTCAGTGCCTACACACTTGCGACGGGAATCCCGTACTCGGACCAGACGCTGCAGGAGTGCTCGGTCTCGCGGGGCCGGGAGAACGAGCCTGCGGTTCAGCTCGATCCGCGCGATCCGAGCGTCCTGCTCGGCAGCTCGAACGACTACTGCGGCGTGTACAACCGCGGCGCAGCGGCCGGCGCGGTCGGGCCGATCTGGCTCGGCTACTACCGGTCGACAAACAGCGGTGCAAGCTTTACGAGCTCGCTGGTTCCGGGTTACCCGGACGATCAGTCGCCGTACGCCGCGCTCTCGCAAGCGCGAACCGCGACCGCGGGCGACCCGGTGATCACGTGGGACAACCACGGCCGCGCATTCTTCGGCTCCGAGACCTCGGGCGATCCCGCAGGCTCGGCGAAGACGTTCGGCGACGAGTTCGTCGCCCGCTTCCGCAACCCGCAGGGCGAGGGCGGCCCGACGAATCGCGACGGCCTCGAGTACTACGGGACGACGGTCGTTGCAAAGGGCTCGTCCGCGCCGAACCTGCTCGGGAAGTTCAACGACAAGACCGCGATCGAGGCCGACCGCACAGGCGGCACCTGCGACGGGAACGTCTACTTCTCGTACTCGCGCTTCAGCGGGAACGCCGGCGGCGTCGGGATCTATTTCACGCGCTCGACCGACCATGGCGTCACGTTCTCGACCCCGATCGAGATCTCGAAGAACATCCAGGACGTGCAAAACCCGGACATCTCGGTGACGCACAATGGCCACGTCTACGTCGCATTCCGGCAGTTCGCGGACAACAACTCGCCGGATGCGATCGTGATCGCGAAGTCGACGGACTGCGGCCAGACGTTCTCGCCGCCGACCGTCGTCCAGACGTTCACCCCGTCTGACGCGCAGGACATCAGGCAGCCGGTCTCCGGCTCGTTCACGCAGTCGCAGCCCGACGACCCGGGCTTCGAGGATGGGGGCGGCGACGCTCCCGGCAGCCTCGCCCGCGACTGCGGCGACTTCGCCGACCATTGCCAGTCCGGCTTCACCTTCTTCCGCCGTGACACCCAGGTTCGCTCGACCGCCGACCAGCTCGACGCGGCGCATGAGTGGATCTACATGGTCTACGACGCGACGAAGGACGGCACGGTCACCAACTCGAACTCGACGTACTCGAGCGCGGGGACGGGGAAGGTCGGCCAGGCGGCGACGTACTTCGTCCGCTACGACGGCGCGACCGGGAGTCACACGGCGCCGGCGCTGATCGACAACCAGCCGACGGGCCACCAGGTGTTCCCGGACATCTCGGCCGACGGCGGCGTCCTGCACGCGCTGTGGTGGGACAGCCGGAACGACCTCTGTTACAGCGTGCAGCGGCCGATCGGCAACTGCGACAACCGCTCGACGGACAACTCGCTCGACGTCTACGCGGCGATGTCGACGAACGCCGGCGGAACGTGGACGAACAAGTCCCGCGTCAGCGACGTGACGACGAACCCGAACTACGAGCAGTTCGACAACCGCGCGGTGCCGTTCGCGGGCGACTACCTGTGGGTGACGTCGCTCGGGGCGACGGCGTTCGGCGTGTGGACGGACTGGCGGAACACCGTCGCCGGGACCGATCCGCGCGAGACGACAGGCGACCCGGACGCCGGCAATGCCGACGTGAAGCAGTGCCGCACCTCGTCGGTCGTGACCGACAAGAAGGGCAACCAGACCACGGTGTTCAGCGGCGACACGTGCCCGCACGACGGTGGGCTGGATCAGAACATCTATGGCGACAAGACGCCGTAACCGGAACGTGATGCACCACGAAAGGGCGCCGGAAGGCGCCCTTTCTTTTTCCCCTTTTCGGGGGAGCGGGCAGCGCGAGGAAGGGCCGATACTCCTTGCGAACCACCTCCCCCTAATCCCCCTCGCAAAGCGGCCCCTCGGGGCCGTTTTGCTTGTTCGGGCACACGCGAACTGCTGGGGTCAGGCCCCTTCTGGGCCAGACCCCGCCAAGGGCCGGAGCGGAAGCGGAGCTTCCGCCGAGGCGACCTCATGCGTCGTCCGATCGGCGAAGCCAACCGGGCGACGCACTGCCGAGAACAGCCGCCCAGAACCCCTCCGGAAATGCAGAGAGGCCGGGCTCTGCCCGGCCTCTCTGCCGTACCTAAACCCGCGGCCGAGCCGCAGGTTCGGGCGCGATCTACATCATGTCCATGCCGCCCATGCCGCCCGGCATGCCGGCGCCTGCCGGCTGCTTCTCCGGCGCCTCGGCGACGACAGCCTCCGTGGTGAGGATGTTCTTGCCGATGGACGCGGCGTTCTGCAGGGCAGAGCGGACGACCATCGTCGGATCGGTGATACCGGCCTTGATCAGGTCCTCGTACTCACCGGTCTCGACGTTGAGGCCCTGGCCCGCAGGGGCGTTGCGGATCTTGTCGACGACGATCGAGCCCTCGAGGCCGGCGTTGTTGGCGAGCTGCCGAACCGGCTCCTCGAGCGCACGCGCGACGATGGACGCACCCGTCCGCTCGTCACCGTCGAAGTCGTCGAGCTTGATCGCGTTCGCGGCGGTCAGGAGCGCAACACCACCGCCGGAGACGACACCCTCCTCGAGCGCGGCGCGAGCCGCCTGGAGCGCGTCCTCGACGCGGTGCTTCTTCTCCTTCATCTCCGTCTCGGTCGCAGCGCCGACCTTGACGACGGCGACGCCGCCCGCCAGCTTCGCGAGGCGCTCCTGGAGCTTCTCGCGGTCGAAGTCGGAGTCGGTGTTCTCGATCTCCTGCTTCAGCTGCTTGATCCGAGCCTTGATCGCCTCGGAGTCGCCGGCACCGTCGATGAGCGTCGTCGAGTCCTTGTCGACGACGATGCGACGGGCGCGGCCGAGCTGCGAGAGCTTCGTGTTCTCGAGCTTGAGCCCCAGCTCCTCGGTGATCACCTCGGCGCCCGTCAGGATGCCGATGTCCTCGAGCATGCGCTTGCGGCGG